>CACWID010000001.1 GCA_902760865.1 uncultured Bacteroidales bacterium
TTAACACACTGTATCAGAGATTGTTAAGAAAAATCGGTTAACTCAATTTAGGCGCAAAAATCCCAAAATTAACATTTTTGCATAGTAATTTCGCAAGCGTTTTTTCTAATGATAAATTGTATGAAAAAGATTTTATTTGCATTTATTTTTTTATTGACTTCATCTGTTGTTTTTGCTGATGGAGGCGCGAATTCTATAGAAGTCTTTCACTACCCATTTCCTAGGCAAAATCGTGGTGGAGTTGTTCTGCCTGTTGTGGATTACTCACCTAACGATAATTCTTTATCAATAGAGCTTGAATCTGAGATTTCATATGAGCTAAAATTAAAAGATTTTTCGGAACAACTTGGTACTCTGGACCAGTCAATACAAACGGTACACCTATAGATTATTATATGAATTTGCAGCCAAACAATACATATATAATATCAATCTCGTGTTCGAACGATTTGTTCTACGGTGTTCTCGTGTTATAATACATAGATTTTATTAGATTGAAACATAATTTTAAAGAATTATCTTATAAACATTTTTAATTATTAATGCAATGAATAAAACATTAATTATTGTATCAATTTTCACTTTTGTACTTAGTCTGATGGCATGTAACAATGCCGACGAGCCTCAGTTCAGTTCAGCAGATGAATTGAACGGTCAAGAAACATTTATAGCCGTTTACAAAGGTAAGAGTTACATAGTAGGGGTGAAGGAATTAAATGATAGTGTTATTTATCAAAACGAATCTTTTGATAAGATCTATCGTGAGAATCTTTCCAAGAACTCCCATTTGGCTATGTTAGCTTACAAAAATGTATACGGTCAAGATATTATTGAATATTTTGATAAAGAGGAAGAATTGTGGAAGGAGTACTCAATTAACAGATTGATGACGGATAATGATACGACTAATGGTAATAATCGAAATAATGGCCCGGGTAGGATAATTGACCACATTCTAATTCCTGAGGGCGCGACTTTGATAGGCCGGGTAATACTATATGATGATGTGAACTACAAAGACAGGAGTTTAACAATAGACATGTCAACTACTCATAAGACTGAAATCTCAAGATTAAAAGATTCCTGCTATAAGTTTAATGATAAAACATCTTCGATTAGAGTCTTTAATTTTATGGACCCCAGCCAAAATTATTATATTCTTATTAATAATGGCATATTCGATGAATTTCACGATAACACATACTTTGTGTGCGTGCCTGGTGGACATCTCAGAACATGCTTGATAAGCTTTGAAGATACAAATTTTAGCGGCAAAGTATTGTATTGTTTCTCAAGTTATTCAAATCCCGCAGCGTCATATGACCCCTCGACAGCTTCGCATCAAGATTGGAATCTTAAAAAAATTGGTTGGAATGACAAAATTTCAGCGGTTAAGCTTGATCTTTTCCAAATAGATGCGTTCAACTATGAATTTGAGATTATTGGTGAGAATGGAAAGGAGCCGCATGATGAAATCAATTAACAGATCGCTATATCTAGTGGTGTTTATTTGTTGTATGGTTTGCATCATGACACTTTTGTCGTGTGGTGATGATGAACCGATGAATATTCGTCAGTCTTGGTTTACAGGCACATATACTTCTTATCCGTCTGGCGAAAGGCACCACAATCAATTATATATTACGTATAATGGAGACAGCCTATATGGTAAGACCGTGTACTTTGAATTGCCATTTGAGTCAGAAACAGCTTCTATCACATTAAGAGATATTATCCCTGGCGAGAATAAGGTTCAGATTGATGATGTCTTGCTGTCGGAAGCATCCGATGGAAAAGGTTACCAGTTTGCGGGTAATTTTGTTACCAAGAGAAATAAGATGATACACTATAGTGGTTTGGTTGATTTAGGTGTATTATATTTAGATTTGACTGAATAAATCAATTAATGGGGGTACTTCATTTATTATTCATGTACCCCCTTCCTTGTTATTATATATGTTTCGAATCATAGTACTGGTACTTCTCTGCATATTTCCTTTTCGCTCTTATTCATTGGTTATTAACGGTGTTGTGCTTGATTACGATACCAAGAAACCATTGCAATCCGTTTCTGTGACCGACTCTATTTCAAAAAGAGGAGCGAAAACTGATGGATATGGTCGTTTTCAAATTGAGGTAGGACCAACCACAAGGATTCTTACTGTATCTTGTGTTGGATACAGAAGAATAGATTATGTAATAGATTTTGATAAGGCATCACAAGAGATTCTCCTTCATATAGATAAAAAAGAGATAGATGAGGTGGTGATTATGGGTCGAATATCCTCGCCTACAAGTAAAGTATCTATGACTGATCTGGAAATCCGGCGAATTCCTGTCGTTTTTGGCGAAGCAGATGTAGTTAAGGCATTACAGTTACAGCCAGGCGTTTCACCTGGCATAGAAGGATTTGCAGGATTCAATGTCCATGGTGGTGAAGATGATCAGAACCTATTCATTATTGACGGACACCCTGTTTACACGATTGGGCATCTCGGAGGGCTTTTTTCATCATTTAATGTCGAGGCCACTTCAAATTTAGACTTCTACAAGTCTTCTTTTCCGGCTCGTTACGGTGGAAGGGTATCGAGCGTTGTAGATATCAAGACCAAGGATTGCAGTTTTGATAATTATTCTGGATCGCTCATGCTAGGATTGACATCCGGCAGTTTGTATCTTTCTGGTCCCATTTCAAAGAACAAGCTTGCTTTTGCTCTTTCTGTGCGTCGCTCATGGCTTGATTTGCTATCTCGGCCTGTTCTATCGATTTATAATGCCAAGAGCAGCCACAATCCTAAAAATGATGGAAGCTATTCGTTTATGGATGTTAATGGCAAAATAACCTATTGCCTTGGACGTATGGGTGCAATAAGTGCCTCTGTGTACTTTGCAACTGACCGATTAACATTAAGGGAATGGGAAAAATCCATAAACAAAACAGATTGCAGCCTTATGTATGACAAGAGCAGATTACACTGGGGGAATCTGATTTCATCTATTGATTGGAAACACAAAGCGGCAGAAGATAAACTAAGCCTCCATTTCAGCTTATATAATACTCATTATTCATCATGGATGAAACGGGAAATCGAACATTCTCAGTGGTATCAAAACGATGATGAAATCCAAAAGGATAGTCTTTTTAGAATTGAGAAAAATGCTATAGATGACGTTGCCTTGAGCGGCGACCTTTGTTATACAATATATGATAATATGATAATGAGAGCGGGTTTGTTTTATACCATGCACCATTATAGACCCATGCAAATACTATATGGCAATGAGACAAATACTATCGGTAATTCTTCCGTAATCAAAGCAAATGAATTTGGTGCTTACATTGAAGATGAGCTCATTCTGAAACAATTATCGTTGGATATTGGATTAAGAATCGCCGCCTTATATCAAAATAATTCAAAGTACCATGCGATAGAACCAAGATTCTCAGCATTGTATTCCGTGTCACCTACAATTGGTATCCAATTCGGCTATTCCCGTATGTGCCAATTTTCGCAGCGGGTAAATGATAGTTATGTTAATTTACCAACCGATTTTTGGATTCCATCCACAAGCATATTTAAACCGCTAACGAGTGATCAATTGACATTGGGAGCCAATTTGAATCTCGCCAAAGGGTGGCAATTAAGTACTGAGTTTTTTTACAAGTGGATGAGACAGCTTGTTGAGTATAAAGAAGGATATCAATATATGCCACATGCTACTGCCTGGGAAGATAAACTCACTTCTGGCAAAGGAAATGCATATGGTGTTGATATTATGATGAAGAAGACGATGGGAAATATTACTGGAATGGTGGGATATGGCTTGTTGTGGAGCAAGCGCCAGTTTCCAGAATTGAATGGTGGTCATGATTTCCCTGCAAAATATGATAATCGTCACAAATTAAATCTGTTTGTCACGAGTAAACTTAGAACTAATGTTGAATTAAACGCTGCATGGACATTTATGTCTGGAAACAGGCTAACTGTAGCCTTTGAGAACTACCAGGACTTATTGTCAGCAGGGTTTAATTCTGATGTAGCACCAATTAATCCATACAGGGAAGAGATCGGTCTAGATTATTATAATTTTCGCAACAATGTTCGTATGCCTGCTTATCATCGGTTGGATGTGGGTCTCAATTTCTATCGGCCTAAATCCAATGGAAGGATGGGGATCTGGAATGTAAGTGTTTATAATGCTTATTGTCGCATGAATCCTATCTCGATTGAGAAAAACACAGATGTGCAAACGATGGATGGGAAACGATTAAAGCCACGCTTTCGCACACTTGCATTATTCCCTATAATTCCATCTATATCATACACCTATAAGTTCTAACAATATGAAACTCAAATATAATCTTATTGCCGCAATGAGTCTTTTCTGTCTGTCATCATGTTATCAAGACGTTGAATTAAACCACGTTGTTAATCCATCCTTGGTTATCAATGCTGCGGTTAGTGCAGATACAATTGTCATGGCTAGCATATCGCAGACAGTGCCGTTTACTGATTCCAGAGACGTTCATCCCATACTGGATGACGCAGAAGTTGGTTTGTATGTTAATGGGGAGTATGTTAATAATATGATATGGCATAAGAATGAAACTTCTGCTAGTGGAATGTATTGTTCATCCTATTATCCTCAAAATGGTGATATTATTAAAATTGTCGCAAAACATGATAGTAGGCAGGCCTGGGCTGAGGACACAGTACCTGAAAAATGTATTATTAATAAGTTGGATGTCACATTTGACATTTTTGATGATAGTAATTCTGTTATATATGATGGAGAGCATGTCATTCCAGGAAAAAAATATGTATTCACTTATCGAGTGACTTTTCATGATAATCCAAACAAGAAAAATTACTACTGTATAAGAATTGATAATAGCTTGGGTAATGTGAATGATATTGGAACTTTGGATTACTCGAGCGATCCTGTATTTATAGCTCAAAGTCAGGCATTAAATGGAATTAATATGGACAAATCTATCTTAGGGCAAGGAGGACGCACTTTCTCTGATGACATGTTTCAGGGCCAGAGCTATACTATGACCATAAAGGAAGAGGAATCTATTTCTTTCTATGATTATCGTTCCAATCTTCCTCGACGCATCATGTTATACTCCCTTTCAGAGTCTTATTATAAATATCTTTCGGGCTTACTCAATGACGAGAGTGGTAATTCAGTAACCGAGTCTCTTATGTCTTTCGGTTTCAAAGAACCAGTCCGTCATTTTAGTAATGTTGTTTCTGGAACCGGCATCTTGGGTTGCTTCCAGATGGATACTTATGTAATAGACCTGAATTCGGTGCAATAGTGAAATGAATAATGATTGAATTTGTCAATTAGTTGTCCATCACATTCAGGTTGTGAAATCATGTCTGATTACGACAAAATCTCAAATGTCATCAAAAAAAGCCTGTTTTCTATAATTCCCAGACGATAGAAATAAAACTTTTTAAACAATACAATCATATTATAAAATAAGAATTTTGTCAGAATCAGACTTTAAATAATCCTCAAGATATGATGTAATCTTCCTGTACAGCATAGAATTTACACTTTTCAAATATTTTTTGCAGTAAAAAACTACACTTTTCAAATAAAACTGCCAAGAAAAGATCATAAAAAAGATAGTGAATATTTGCAGGTAACACCCAATTTCACAATATTATTCTATTATCAAGGCCTTATTTTACAAATTGTACAAGCAATCAATACCTTGTTTAACGGTTCTGTCATCATTACAAAAACATTCATCGATGCCATGATTTTGATGACTGTTTCTCATCATGTACTAAGGAAGTTACAGGTTTGTTTGGGTGTGATGTAAAAGAGGTTTTCAGATTCACTTCCTCCACGCCAGAGACCTCCAATCCTCTTCGCCTGGCAAAACTGATCATGTGAGCCGTGCCACGGCTTTTGCCGTCCCAAAATGCTATAAGGGCATCAGAGCCTCTTGCCATTTCTGCATTGCGTATCATTCCGGCAGCCTTGCCCAAGGCTCTCCATTTGGCAGGATGAAGCTCAACGGTTAGCCCTTGTTCCTTGGCAAACCTCTCACCCAATATATCAGCGCCTTGAGCATGTCCGGACACAATGATGACCCGGTGTGCCCTCAATTTCTCTTGAAGCAGGGAAAGGCAATGCTCCCTCAGCAACTCGTAGTTACTGAAGGAGCGGCTGCCAGCTATGATAACCCGATAATCGTCCATTTAATTTGTCGGTTGTTCGTCGTCAATTTCCAGATAGAGTGACACTCTGCTATATCTGTTATCTTTCGGGTTGCTGAACTCCTGTATGCCCCCAAGTGAAACGCCTTTCATCCTATCTGATGGCACACCGCGTTTTGACAGCTCCTTAGCTATGAACCTAGCGCGCTCTTTGCTTAATTCAGAATTGACATTCTCAGACCCCGTTGCACTGTCGGCTGCACCCGCAATATGTACCTTGAGATTATGCTCGATAGCCACCTTTGCCAGTTCGTCCAGGTTTATCAATTGGGAATTATCTGTCAACTTAGCTTTGCCCAGCTCAAAGAAGAAGTATATGGGTATGTTCAATACATTCGGTTTGTCTTGTAATGAGAAAGGCAGGGCGTATTCATTCATTCCCTTCATGCGAGAACGCAGTGAAAGCAGGCCTTTGTAATTGTTCTTGGCATTACCTCCGCCATTGTTATCAAACAGATAGCCATACTTATCAAGCAGTCCTTCAATCTCCAGAATCTTTTTCAGTTCATCCAACGTCTTTCGGTCGATATTGCGTTGGTCACGAAGATGCTTGTTGGATTGTTCCAGCCGTTCAACGTAGGCAAGCAGGTTGTAGTTCTGATTGATGTAAGGATTTGCATCAATGGCATGGTTCCATCGTGGCATTCCCAAGTTGAATCCGATGCCAAGTGTCAAAGACGGCATGTTATCGCATAGCTTTCCACGTGAGCCATAGCCGTCGAAATCTCGGAACGTAGTAAAATTCCCCAATTCCCCGGACAGGTAGAATCGTTCCCCGAAATGGTATCGCGCATGGATGCCATAGGTAAGGGCAAACAAATAGTTCCGATCCTTGCTACCGTCCACACAGAACTGGTCAGCGCCATGAACGAGCCCTGCACCTATAAAAGGAGCAAAGTCAAACTTGGGCAAGCGTTCCGATGGCTGTCGGAACAAGTTGGCGACGTTATACATCAGGTCAGCATGTCCCAACTGGTAGTCAGCCATGTCAAGGTTACTGTTCTTGTACTTAAATCCCTGAAAAGCTAACCGCACACCAACAGCAGGTGTGATCCATTTGCCTACATAGGCATTGAATGAAGGCATGATGCGGTCGAACAGGTCGCCACATCCTATCGGGTTCCCAATGAATGCCGATGCACCACCTTGGGCACCAACAAACCAGTGCTGACTCGCTTTACTCAGCTGTACATAGTCAGTCGTCAGTGTCGGGGTCAGACGATGTAAATCCGGGTTGTCAACTGTGACCCATTGAAGGCTGTCAATCATACTTGCATGGACGCTTGTCGCCATTGACAATGCCAAAAGTGAAATCAGAATATTTTTCTTCATGATGTAATTGATTTTGATATTACTAATGTTACTGATGTTACTTGTATTACTCATATTGATGGCTATCTGCCTCTTTTGATTTTTCGACCCGCTGGTCTGACCATTGCAGCTGCCTGTATGATGCACCTCATCCACCAGCGCTCATCATCGTCCTCCTTGTCTCGTCCCCATCCAGACATATTACCGCTGCCTCCACCGCCACAAGATTCTGCATAGGTCGTGGCCTGACTGATGTAGTTGATGGCCAACAGAAGGGCGCAGTTGATGATATGTTGGGAATTGTTTCTGAGGTCAAAGAAGCCAGACTTATCTAAAATCTCATGTTGTTCCGCATTAAGGGTAGGCAAAAGAGGTTCCATCGAGGAAGCCACCATCTTATAATAAGTGGCATTGATGTTTGAGTGAACTATTTCAGCCCTTCTGTCGATGTCATCTCCGATTGATTTAGACATTTCGCCATGCGCTCGCTTCAGTTTTTCAAGTTCCGTTTTGGCATTCGATAGTTCGGATTCCGTTTCGTCCAATATCCTTTGCTTGTCCGCCATCTTCAGGTCGATGTCCTCCATCTGCTTGCGGAGCTCTTCCATGCGATTGGCCAACTGTTCCTTGTCCTGTCCATCCTCGCCAAGTTGCTGTGCGATAAGTCCTATTTCTTTGTTTATTTTTTCTTTCCGAATCTGTAAATTCGCTATCATCGTGGACAGCCCCTTCAGTTTGATCTCTGCTCTACGAATCTGCCTCTGTAATCCTTCCCTGGTGCTCTCCAGCTCCTGCACCTGGTTGATGAGATCACGCTTGTATTCCTCTGTCGAGCGATGCCTTGCGCCTGTTTCAGCCTTATTGCTGCCACGTTCAAGTCCCCAGTGACTGTTGACTTCCTCGTACAGTTCATTGTGAAGTCGTGTAAAAGTTGCTTTCTCTTCCATGGGATTCTTCCCGAAAACGCTTGTCCATGAAATCCGATGGTTCATTTCGTCAATGGGAAGGACGGTACAGTGGCAATGAGGATTCGTTTCATCCAAATGAACGTAGAAACTGACGATGTTATCCTCACCGAATTTTCGGGCAACAAAGCCATAGACTTCAGCCGCCCATGTCTCAATGTCCTTGGCTCTCGTCAGTTTTGAGTTATCCGCCCCTTTATTGAGATTTACGTCCTGCTCCCCGAACGCCATTTCCAACATGCGCCCTCTACTGCCGCCGAATATCATCTGAGCAAGGATCCGCTGCTTTCTGCGTGCCTTAGCCCTGGCGTTAGGATTTTTGATACCACATGAGTTGAGGATGTCTTTCATCCTCTCGTCAATGCTCTTGGACTTGTCTATCGGCTGGATCTTTCCTCCTTTTGTGACCTCGAAGTTCAGATGGGCACGAGTCGGGTCGTAATTGGCAAGGCTGTCTTTGGATTTTCTGTCCCAAAGGTTTTCTGACCAGTTGCGCTGCTGCTCGTTGCTTTCCAGTTTTGATATGCCATCCTTGTTCGGGCGCACATCCATTACTTGTTTATTTTCTGCCATTTTTTGTGTCTATTAATCACTTCTGCCTGAGCTTGCTCCCCGTAGGAACTCCTTCAGGAGAGGCAGCCTAACGAGTTAATGAATGTTAACTCTTATTAGGCTAAGAGTTTTTATAAAACTCCCTTCCCTTTGTTCGACATCATATCCCTTTGTTCGGAGGAGCAAGCTCCCCATTTGGGAGAGTGAAGTTCCAATCATTGATTGTGGCTGCCTGTTTATATTCGAGAAGATTGAAGAGTATGCCATCAATTCACTTGATAAATTTCTCTGCTTCGGCACTCAGCGAATAGGCAAAATATTTGCCGAAACGCTCCCGTCTAAGTAAACCCAGATCGATGAGTTCCTGGGTGAATTTCTGGACGCTTGGGCGGCTCCAATGCCATAGCTTTGCCAGTTCACTGTTTGTGACTTTGTACAATTGTAACTGGCCTTCTCCTTGGGAACAAGGAAATCCATCAAGGATATGCTCCGCTAACCACATGAATGCGTCAAAACGAGACAGCTTGTGATTGTCTTTCGTTTTAAGGATTTCCAGAAGAGTGTTGTCAAATGTCATCTTGTGGATGGTTCTATTTTTCTGATTCTTTTTCATGACGAATTGGTTTTATTATGGTGTTAATGTTTATTTTCAACTAAAATAGGAGTCAACGAATTTCTTGTCCATTCCTTCCTCATTAAGATGCTTCTCCTGAAAGTCCTCAGATTCTTTGGATGGAAAGAATGTTGCACATTCCAGGATCAATGCCAAAGAGAAAGAAGTCGAGAATGCGTGAGGTGCGAATAGCAGCGCAACGCTTGCAATGGCCATGAGCCGATACAAGGCTTTGTTCCGTCTGGTGGCGAGCATCAGCCGGACAGTTGTTTTGGTTGCAAACATGAAGAATACAATGAAGGAAGAAAAGATAAAACCGTAGTCTTCGGGAAACACGGCAAAGTATGTGACATGAAAGAAAATGAGCACAAGTTGTGTGATGTTCGTTGCCATCTTTCTGGCATTGTTGTCGAATGCCAAGCGAAGCCATACGATGATGCACGGTGGTTTGTATTTCCGATAAAGCAATAAAGGAAGCAATATCAGTAATAAGGGAAATACTAAGAATATGATCTTTGCTATCATATGTAATTTTAGTAATACAAGTAATACGGATAATATTGAATTAACTGTTCTCAGCGTAGATGTCGTAGGCCGTATTGACAAGCTTCAGTTTAAGCGCTTGGAATGATGCCCGGCGCACAATGACCTCAATGTCAAACAGGGTCGGCTCACCATTGTCAATCCGCTGTGCAAACGCCTTATCCCTGCGACTGATTTTTGTGATAATTCTGTCGATGTCATTTTCATAAATGTTCCAGATGCTCCGATTCACATGGTTCTTCGGTCGGGTCGTTACCATGACATTAAGGACAAGACAAGTGGACTTGACAAGGATTTTGCCCTGTTGTGTCATATACTGCCTTTTAGCGCGAGGGATGACAGCACGGTATTTCGTGCTGTTGGCGTTGATCATGTCGGCTATCTTATATAGGAGTTCTGTTCTCATTCCAACAGACAGAATAAGCCAAGCACTTCAGAAACCTCCATGGCCTGAATGAAGTCGAAACTTTTGGCATGTGACGTCAGATCTGATTCCAGCTCACTCTCCATTGTGTCAAGTGAGTCGAAAATGGAAATGGTCAGGTCACTGACATATTCACGGTTATCTGAGACCATGTTGAACTTAAACATGTTCTTTCCATTGGCTGTAAAGAAACAGCAATGATGCAGCTTTGTGTTGTCCTTACTTGTGCCATGATAAAGCAATGACAGTTCCATGTCATCTTCAAGCATATCCATCACGAGGCTGATTGGCAATGCCTCCTCCAATGTGAAATACAATATGGCGGAATCGTCAGTGATGTCCGTTTCTTCGGCTGTCGTGTTTTTTATCAACTTTGGCAGCATGAGCGGCGCTAAGGCCATAAATCTGGTTACTTCGTCTTTAATCATATCCTTGAATATTTAGAGTGTTAATACATACATTTTCAAGAGTTGTTGAGGAAGGAGATAGTTTAAGGCACGTTGGTCAATGTCGAATGTCTCGGCAAACTTGACCGACTTCGGCAGTTGTGCGATGATGTAGTTGAAATGACTATGTTCCTGTGGCGTGAGTGTGGCGATCGAAAACTGGTCAATGCTGATGAACGGCTGAATAATCATCCATAGATAGGCATTTCCCTGAGCCTTGCTCATTGTCTTCTGATTGTTGATGTCCGATATGCAGGCGGTGGAGTTTTGCAAAAGCCGTCTGACCGTCCGCATAGACATATAGACCATGGCGTCACGTGCAGCAATCTCTCCGTTTCTCGCAGCAATAAAGATGTTCCGGCAAATCCGTTCCGTTTCTTGTGTGATGTCAGATAACGGCTCGTTATCCATCTCATAGATGTGAACCAGGAATGAGCGGAACAAATTATCCTCCCTGCCGATGAAGTCAAGCATGGCAGCCTTATCATGGATGCCGGATTGTATGGTGTGCTTCAGTAGGCTACGATATTGAGAAAGAATATCTTTCTTGTTGGATTCTATGACAGGAAGGCTGTCTAATGCGACAAAGAAAGGCTGCGCTTCAATGACGGCCTCGTGCAGCTCATTGTCCTCATGGAATATGGATGTCTGCTCCTTGATTTGCAGAACATCCTCGTATGAGTACCGCCATGTCTCAGTCAGTCTGAGAAACTCAAAACGAATGGAGTCGTGGATTGATGCATAGTCATTTGCACAATGTAAGTCTTTAATGAATGTGGAATCCTTCATCAGAAAGTGGTAAACGGTATCTGAGATATCCTTCCATACCTTGATTTCTTTACAGAATGATGAAGTGTTGCAGATCTTTGTTTCTTTGACGGAACTCAGATAATCCTGATATGCTCTTAACGCATCATTTGAAGATCTGAAATCAAGTTTGTCATCACTGGAGCATGATGAAAACAGGAAAACCGCCAGGCATAATAAACATAGTTTTAATGTCAAATGTTTTGAGTTTTTGAACGTGTTAAATGTGATCATATCCTTATAAATATGTTTGGGTTGATTTACAGGATGCAAAACTACTGTGTTTTGCTCAAAATATTGATATTATTTCCTAATATTTTAATTATTGGTATCATTTTATTGAGAAATAGAACCAAACAGAACCAAATTGCTTATTTGATTGCAAAACAAAGTGTTAAAGTTGACAAATAAAGTGTCTATTAAATAATTATAATATAACTTTGCGCTCAATATTTGCAGCAAGAGGTACAACATGAGTTGCGTCGGCTATATAAATAATGCTCAATATGTTGATAATATTGAAGTGGGGGTTTCAAAGATGAAACAGCTTCAATGTTCCCCTATCCATATTGAGGACAAGGATGACAATGATCGTCTTGAATGGAAGTGCTTTCTCGGCAAACTCAATGAAGGCGACGCAGCGGTGCTTCTGTCATTTGACAATGCCTTCAAGAATCACACGGATCTGGTGTTTTTCCTGAAATACTGCCTAAGTCGGCACATTCGGATTATTTCTTTGTTCGATGGTTTGGACACCTCCGATGAGTTGTTCCCAAATGGCAGCACCAGGAATGTGCTCTCTGCTATTGTCAATGTGCGTACAGACAAGCGTGATGAAGGTTTTGATGACTTTGAGGCGGAACTCATTGCAGACAAGCACCAGGAGAAGAAACTGAAGAAATACCGCATGGTCATCAATATGTACAATGCGGGTTACAGCATCAAGGAAATCATGTCAAGGACGGGCTATCACGGGAAGAGCAACATCTACAGGATTCTCCACATGTACAATGTGGAGCTGGAATACCCAACGATGGTCCGCACAAGACACCAGTCACCAAATATCATTCAAAGGAACCTGTAAACATAATCGTTATGACAGTTTATATTGCAGAAAAGCCGGACATCGCCACAGCTATAGCGTCTTACTTGTGGACTGATTATGCCGCTTGTAGGAGCAAGCACTGCTACCAGAAAGATGATGTCATCGTGACATGGGCGTTTGGCCACATCTTGATGACGGCTATGCCTGAGGCCTACGGTAAGGAATATGCTGATTTTAAGAAATATCCCATATTCCCGACAGAATGGAAGAAACACCCCTCGCCAACAGCCAAGGGACAATTTGAGTATATCCGCACTGTTTTGAAGAAGGCCGATGTCGTAGTCAATGGCGGTGACCCTGACCGTGAGGGGCAGTTGCTGATTGACGAAATATTGGAATATGTAGGCTATAAGGGGGATATACGGCGCATTCTCATCAATGCCAAAGACAGCGACAGTATGAAACGGGCGTTTGACAATATCGTGCCGAATGAACGGTTTCGTTCATTGTACCATGCAGGCATGGCGCGTGAACGGGCAGACTGGTTAGTAGGCATCAATCTGTCGAGGGCATATACGATCAGTGCCCGGACAGGCGGTAATGGTTGTGTCTGGCGTGTAGGGCGTGTGAAGACACCCACGCTTGCTTTGGTGGTCAATCGGGAAAAGGAGATAAAAGATTTCCATTCCATCAACTACTATGAATTGAAGGCTAACCTCTCAAAGGGCGGCATCCCCTTCACGGCAACATTGACATCGACAGCGGATGCTCCGACTGACTGCGAAGGGCGTATCATTGACCGGAAATATCTGGAGCGGATCAAGGAAGAAATCAAAAATAAAACCGCAAGGGTCACCCACTGCGAGAGGCATAGCCAGACTGAAAGTTCGCCATTGCCTTACTCCATCGATACTTTGCAGGTGGAAGCCAATAAGCGTTATGGCATGTCTCCGTCGAGTGTGCTTGCAAGGGTACAGTCCTTGTATGAAAAGAAGTTCGTGAGCTATCCACGTTCTGACTGTAATTACATCCCATCAAGTCAACACCAGGATGGTGTCCGAATTTTGAAATCCCTTGGCGATTATGGCATGGAGGCTGCACTCCATGCCGACTCCACAATAAAGAGTCGCTGCTTCAATGACAACAAGGTCAGCGCACATCATGCGCTGATACCTACTGGCGTTGTCCCCAAAAACTTGGACGAATGGGAGCACAAGATCTATGAAATGATAGCCATGCGGTACATCATCCAGTTCTTTCCCCCTTGTAAATACAACGCCATCAAATACGAAATAGAGGCACAAGGATGTATGTTCGCAGGAACTGGCAAGGCGGTTGTCAGTCCAGGATGGCGTAGTGTTGCTAAGTCGGATGACAAGGAGGATGAAGTCAAAGACATTCCAAACCTTGTGGTTGGCGATGAGTTCCCTATACCTGTATATATTATAGAGGATAAGAAGACCACTCCCCCTAAGCGTTTTACTGAAGGCTCGCTGCTGGCAGCGATGACCAATATCTGGCGTTTTGTCAACCCGGACAATCCTAACAGAGAGAAACTGAAGGAGTGCAAAGGCATTGGAACGCCGGCAACTCGTGATAGCATCATTGCTGACTTGCTCGCCATATCGTCAGGAAAGTCTCATTCGTTTCCCTGTATTCAGAAAAAGGGTAAGGAACTCGTTCCGACTGATTTCGGCGTGGCAATGATCGAGAGCATTCACGAATCATTGACCAAGCCTGACCTCACGGCAGAAATGGAGTATAATCTCTCGGCCATTGCCGATGGCAAGATGGGGTTAGGTGACTTTATGGAGCAGACCGAGAGGATGGTTCGCGAAAACATTAAGTTCGCAGAAGAGACCTCTCCTCGTATGTCATTGACAATCAAAGCAGCTGAAGGCCAGGAGGTTCCCAATAGGGAATGTCCTGTATGCCATCGTAAAACGCTTGTACGCAAGTATTCCCCGAAGACCAAGAAGCACTTCTGGATCTGTCAGGAGAATTCTTGTGTACATCCGACCACTCTGAAACCAATCTTCTATGCGGACCTGCGGATGAAGCCTGTCATCAAGCTTTGCCCGATATGCGGTCTGCCGCTGATAAGCGTGTTCAGCAAAAAGAAGAAGCAATCATACTGGTTCTGTCCAAAGTGTAATGAGTTCAAATAACCGCAGCAATACAAACACCAACTAACTTTTTTCATTTCATACGACTAGTTTTTAATAAAACAATGCAGGGGTCACCTTTGGCAGGCCGCCCCTGTTTTTTGTAGCGAAACAAAACCTAAAATAAACCATGTAGCGAAGCGTAAGTCGCTGATATTTAAAAAGAACAATGGGGTTGTTTGTGCTTCGCTACATCGCTACAAGAAAATAAAGCAATCTCATATGAAGCTATTATATTTCAGATGAATGAGGGTGGTGATGCAGTCCATGCCAACAATGAATCTGCCTGCCAGGCCATTGCATGGTGGTGACCTGTGAGTGTCGTCGAAAAAGAAACTCCGTGTTATATGTACGGAAAAGAGAAGGCATGTCTGTTGTCAGACTTGCATTCTCCAGTACATACATCACAGAGTTTCTCGGCGACTCTCACTGGTCATTGTCCAATACTGCGAAGGCTTTCATGCTTGCACGAAAGGCCGAGACGTGATGGACAAAAGCGATGCCAATGGCTGGCAAGTAGAAAGACACAGAAATTTGGCATGGGCGCATCTTGGGTGGGGATGAGTCATCTTCTTGGATAGAATCCTTTGGGTTTTCGTCTAAATGAAGCCAGGCGCATGTCATTCTCTTCGTCTGTATTCATGCTGCTTTCCTGGTTTTTCCTGCCGCCTTCAAGCCAATGCACAAGTTCATCTTTGAAAAAAATGAAGTTTTTCCCTCGTTTGGTGACTGTGATGTTGCCACGTTCTACGTGATAGTACATTGTTGATTTCTTCATCTTCAGGAAGTCACATGCCTCGTCAATAGTCATTGGAATATGTTCGGCTGAAGATGTGGAATTGCCGTCTATCCGTTCTCTGATGGTTTCAATTACACGTTCAAGCCGCTCCATTTTGCTGAGCACCTGTGAGACCATCATGGGAAGGTCGTTGAATGTAATCTGTTCTTGCATATTGTCGAAATTATTATGATTCCGAGGGCAAAGTAACAGACTGATTCAATGCTGGATGATGTCATCAAAAGTTAAGTTTGGAATAAGTCAGAATAAGTTGTAACAAGCAGGTAAATGTTTTATGGCAAGCTGGCGGATGGGGTATGAAACTTGAAACAGCCTTTGTCCGGGATGTCTATCGGGATGATGCAAGTTCCATGTTGTCGCAGGTTTTGCCGGATTGATTTGATTTCAAGATCTCTGAACTCATTGGGGAACGACCGCTTGATAAATATGGCCCGCTGCTCACCATTCCACTTGAAACGTTCTCCGATGTTCCAGGCTAAATGTCTAAGGTCCAATGTTGAAAGTTGCCCGTTGGTTATGGACGGCGAAGGTTCAATGTCCTTTGAGGTCTCCCAATTTTTGATGTTGTTACAAAAAACATGGAGGTCAGAGGTCTTCATGTAGGGGGCCAGTGTGAGCTCCACGTAATCCAAAACACATGTCATAATTTGACGCTTACGTTGTATGAGCTGCTGCTGATGGCGTTCTCTGATGACCTCAGTCTTATCTTTCTCCGGCTCTTCTGTCATTAAATCGTTTTTTGATCCAGTGACAAGACGCAACTGCTGCTTACTATGAGGGATAACAACTACCGTCTTGCCCATTGCATAACTGATGAATGTCATCCTGATAAGAACCAGCAGCGCCAGGGTAATATATAAGATGGGTGTGAAGGCTTTTGCTTGCTCATACTGTCCGCTGATGAACTTTGAGGGAAGTATGAACCAGTCGGCACAATCAATCCATTCGAAAAGCATTGCTATATATAAACCCATTGCAATACAGCCTACAACCAAAAAGAAAAGTTCCGTAACCTTTTTGCTCTTCATATTAATGAAATATCAATAATTTGAGCGCAAAGTTACGGAATTATCCACTAATAACAGCAATCAATCCATCATAATTATGGATTTTGTGGTTAATTGGCATATTTCTGCGTTGCCTCAATATATTGAGGTATTTCGCAATCTTTAGCCACAATTCTTCGTTTTCTTGGTTTGAGCCGTTACTTTTTTACCATCATCACCGAGAAGCATGGATGATATCCTTTCGGCAGCTTCCCGTCTCTTTGGGTCGGCATGACAAGCATAGATTTGTGTGGTTGTGACACTCTTGTGTGCCAGGAGCTGCTGGACAGTGTAGAGATCCGTGCCAAGTTCCACTTGAAGCGATGCGAAAGTATGCCGGAATGAGTGGAATGTTATCCGCTTTCTGATACAAGCCTTAGCAAGCCAGGTTTTCAGCGGTTTCCGTGCCATGTCTATCTCAAACCCGTCAAATACGGGCCCATATAAGGATTTTCGTCCCTCAGAGATGAGTTCGTATGCTCCCATGGTGATGGGGATAAGGTTACGTGTTTTAGTCTTTTGTGCATAGAACTCGACATACTTGTTGCCGTCGGCGTATTCCTTGATGTTTTCCCATCTGAGATTGATGATGTCACTTCGGCGCATACCTGTTAAGCAAGCGAAAATTGATGCCTTTTTCAGTACGTCGATGTCACATGGAGTACGGTAAAGCCTGCGAAGCTCTTCCATTGACAGACTCTGCTTGTCAACAGGAATGGTCTTGATTTTGTCCAAGAAGTCATTGGGGTTAGTTCGGATCATCTTGTCACGGTAAGCAATATTCAGGAAGCCACGGAATGTTGACCAATAGCCAGCGACTGAGTTGATGGCCATCGGTCTGCCGTTGCGCATGTTCTTTGCTGTCAGAAGGTATTCGCGGAACTTGTTGCACAGATCAACGTCGATTTCTTCGCAGCGGCACTTGCCGCCAACAAAGTATGAGAAGTGTTCATAGACAAACCTCCACTTGGGGTCTTTGTTTTGAAGCATCTGATAGAAGTAGGCAAGGAAGTCGCCGTTGAATCTTTTTTTGTCAAAAATGTCATAACGTTCGTTCACGATGGACTCAAAACGCCTGCAACGGATGGCTTCAGCTTTTTCAATCATTACCTTATTGAAGTCCTTCTCACGCTTGTTTTGAGGCTTGGGATAAATGTAAATACCAAGTGATTCACGACGGATGGTCTTCATAGAAATGATGTCACGATAGCCTGGATAATAGTCCAGATAGAGGGAAATCATCCCGCATTTGAGGATGCGTTTCCGAAGTGTGATTGTCTTGCAGTACTGCATGTCTTTATTGTTTTATTAGTTTGCAAATGTCTTGACTTATTTTATGCTGATGGCAATCAGCGGATTATAATTGAAAATAATGCTGGGATAAGTCTGAGCTTATTATTTCTTATTGTCCTTCTCTTGTTTATCGGAAAAGTACTTATCGATGGCGGATTTAAGATACACTCTGAACTGGCCGTCTTTGACGCTCGGGATTCTTTTGTATCTGACAATACCATACACAGTCTCCCTGTCAACATGATACTTGGCCATAATCTGCTCGACCATGTAGTAGTCTTCGGCATATTGGAGCCCTGGATTACGTGCAAAGTCAACATGGAGCTTGGAGTAATACGTGATGCCATACTCCTTTTTTGTAGGGATATTGTGACGATGAGTAAAGCTGCGTCTGGCCACAGGTGTCATGTTGTACATCTTTTCTATATCATCTGTGGTGTACCATTCTGTGATAGAGTCTGGTGACGAGTATCTGCTGAATACATCGTCAACCGCTGTCTCATCGTAGAGCAGGATTCCTGCTACCTGCACCCTCGGTATTTTTTTCTGACGCAGTAGGAAGCCAACCCACTTTTTACTTTGTTTGTATCGTGCAGCAATCTCCTCGGCACTAATATAGCCTTCGTACCCATCTGCATCATTCTCTGATTCCACACTTGGTATGATTTCAATGCTACCAGAATGAAGTGTGATTTGCTCTGTTCTTGTTCGGTCTTCCTTTGCTTCTTCAATCTTTGCGTTGAGTTCAGAGATGCTTGTGAATCCATGCATGCGTTCCTTGATTGTCTTGTCAAACTCCTTCCGGTTAATCATTGTAAAAGTACCTCGTTTGAAGCGGTCTATATGATAGGTATGGAGATAATGGCTTACTTGATCTTTTGTGAATCCGTACTTCTCCATCACCTCCTTGAAAGTGTAGTAGAGAGGATCAATAGCTTCACCAATACCTTTCAGGCTGTCGATATGGGGTTTGGAATAGAACACTTCCCTCCGCCTGGTGACCCTTGGTAACTTATGCCGTTTGGCAAAAGAAATGACGGCAGAGTAGGACATGTTGAACTTCTCCATAACCTGTTGGATGGTGTAGTAATTCTCCTTATCAAAGTCCTCGATGAATTCGGAAAAGTACCTGTCAACGGCAGTTTTTGAGAAGGACACATTGCGTCCCTCGTATATCTTTGGGATGTCGAACTGCTCAATCCGTCGCATGGCCACTTTTCGGGTCACTTGATATTTCTCACAAATCTCCTTCATTGTATAGCTATCGTGCTCGATCTTATGCCTGTGGTTGTTCCGCTTGACATATGCGGGGGCATTGTCAAACATGGCCTCCAAATCAATTCTTCTTACGAGGGTCTTGGCCGGTAGTCTAAGAACCTTGAATTGCCCCTGAGCCATATACCTATATATGGTTGTTTTTCCCACACCCAGAAGCTTTGCAGCTTCCATTGGGCTTAGGTATGGTTTGTCTCCAAGACTTTCAACGATGGGCAACTTGGAGTGTTGTTCCTGCTCGACTTCTTCTTTCATCATCTGTTTCTTTTTTGCCTTGTAAGCCTTGTTAACACAGCTTGAAGAGCAGTAAAGAGTCGTCATTTTGTGTGCTATGAATTGTTTCCCGCACCACTGACATCGTTTCTCTATTTCCATAAATGTGCGTCATTATAAAGGTTTAACTCTGCGGAAAAACCGCCATTTTTGTTCCATTCAGTTCCGCAATTTTCCACTGTGTTCCACTTTGTCCCGTCAGTAGCGTTTTGGATAAGTTTCATGCTGTTCCATGTTTGTCCCAAATATTGCATAATGGAAGACAATTTGAACACAGTTTACACTCGCGGTAGAAATATGATACAAAAATAGTACGAGAAAGTTGAAGAAAAAAATATGCAACCCGAAGTGTTAAAAACGAGTAAACCGCTATAAATTAGCGGTTTACTTCAAGTTGTTCAAAGTTGTTCAGAGTTGTTTATAAGGGGCTACTTGCCGACGCAGAAGTGGGAGAAGATCTCGGCGAGGATGGCGTCGGTGGTGATTTCGCCGGTGATTTCGCCGAGCCAGTGGAGGCATTCGCGGATGTCTTGGCCGAGGAGGTCGCCGCTGAGGCCGCTGTTGAGGCCGTCGATGGCGCGGGCAATGGCGTCGCGGGCACGGGTCAGGGCCTGGTAGTGGCGGGCGTTGGAGACGATGACGGCGTCGCTGGCTACGTCGGGCAGTGAGGCGGTCTCGACGATGAGGTCGCGCAGGGCCTCGACGTCGGCGTCACACTTGGCGCTGATGGCCACGACTGGCGTTCCTTCGGGCAGGAGGTCGTTCAGCTCGCTCCTCGCGGCGAAGTCGTCGTCGAGGTCGGTCTTGTTGAGCACGGCGATGAGGGCTTTGCCCTTGCAGCGGTCCAGGATGTCATGGGCCATGCTGGTGTCGGCGCTGGTGACGTCAACAATCCAGAGCACGACGTTGGCCTTGTCGATGGCCTGCCAGGTGCGCTCGATGCCCATCCGCTCGACGGCGTCGCTCGACTGGCGGATGCCTGCCGTGTCGATGAAGCGGAACAGCGTGCCGCCGATCATGACGGTGTCCTCGATGGTGTCGCGCGTGGTGCCGTGGATGTTGCTCACCAGGGCGCGGTCGTCGTGAAGCAGGGCATTCAGCAGGGTGGATTTTCCGGCATTGGTCTGGCCGACGATGGCGACCGGCAGGCCGTTGCGGATGGCGTTGCCGTCACGATAACTGTCCGCCAGGCGGCTGATGAGGGCGTGGATGTCGCGTGCTAGGGCGGTGACCTCGCTACGGTCGGCAAAGGTCACGTCCTCCTCGCTGAAGTCCAGTTCCAGCTCGATGAGTGCCGTGAAATGCAGCAGTTTGTCGCGAAGGCTCTTGAGCTCGTCGCTGTAGCGGCCACGCATCTGGTTCATCGCCACATGATGGGCTGAGCGGGACTGTGCCTCGATGACGTCGGCGACGGCTTCGGCCTGCGACAGGTCCATGCGACCGTTAGAAAAGGCGCGGCGCGTGAATTCTCCTGCCGTGGCGTGGCGGCACCCTGCGTCAATCAGCGTCTGGATGACCTGCTGCTGAATCCACGTCGAGCCATGGCATGCCAGTTCCACCACGTCCTCGCCCGTGAACGAATTGGGCGCGCGATAGACGGTGAGCACCGCTTGGTCAAGGACCTCGCCAGCGGTGTCGGTCAGCTGTCCCAGGTGGACAGTGTGTGTCGTCATGTCGGCGAGCGGTTTGCCTTGCCAGCGTTGCTGCACGATGGCGAGTGCTTGCGGTCCGCTGATGCGGATAACGGCGATGCCGCCTCGGCCTAGCGGGGTCGAGATGGCACAGATGGTGTCGGTATTACCTGTCAGTTCTAGCGTGTTCATCGGCGTGGATAGTATTTAGGCCAGTCTTTAATGTTTTCCTTACTCTCGATAACGTCCTCTACCTTGTCCTCGAGCGAGGAGAGGAAGTTATATCCTGTCAGTTGCTCCACCTTGTCGATGGTGGTGGCGTAGTTGGTCCAGCTGTTGGGAATCGCCTTGTTCTCCATCACGAAGGCGATGGCGCGGTTCTGGCCGGGCGAATAGACGACCTTGAAGAAACTCTTGGGCACAGCAATGTCGTCGTGCTTGCCGATGAACTCCATGTCGTCCGAGAAGATGGGCCCCGTGAAGATGATGAGGCGTCCGGCCGTGCGTGACCACTTGTGCACCGCTTCCTCGACGTGGCGCCACTCGCCGTCGTTCATCTCGTCGAGCTGCGGGCAGATGTTGGTCATCAGGAAGCACTGTTCCATGGCGGTCTTGTTCCAGCGCATGTCCATCGCGGGAGCCATGTGGCCGCGCGTGTAGCCGCTCTCTTTGTAGTCCCACCAGTCGGGGCACCCCTTCACGTCGTGGTCGCGCTCAAACTTGTAGTTGGCACGGTTCTCGGCCTCGCGCGAGTCGGCCATCGACGTCATGGTGCTGGTCAGCTCGTAGGCCACGCAGTTGGGCACGCGATAGTTTTTGTTGAAGTAGACGGTGATGGCCTTGTAGCGCACCGTCTGGTTCTCGAGATTTACGGGCAACTTCACGTCCAGCAGGCTCAGGTCGCCCGTGGACTGGTACTCCTTGCCCTCCTGCTTGTCCTGCTGGGGTTGCTCGGTCTGCTCGGTGGGCAGCTCGTCGTTATAGGCACTCTTGTAGAATGAATTCTTGCTGCCGAATCCCTTGTATCCGGCCAACAGCAGGAGCAGCGCTCCCACGAGATACAGTATCTTCTTCGTTTTTCTGCTCATCGTCACTTTCCATTTTGGCGGCCATGACCGCTATCACGCTACAAATTTATAAAACAATCGCCAATGCTGCACCAACGTTGACCGATTTTTGTCGTTTTTCATCCTTTGACAGCAAAAAACGCGACGGGCATGTCGAGAAGACACGCCCGCCTCATGCTGTCATGACGCCAGGGGAGTACGTCAGAAGGTCATCTCGCCGTCAAACGAGATGGCGTCGCGGTCCCGAGGGATGATGTCGATGATGGCCTTGCCGTTGTTGAACACATCGATGCGGAAGAAGAATGTATCCTCGCCGCTGTCGGCAGTGAACTCGATGTGCGAACGGTTGCTGGTGAGGTAATTGATGGAGTAGTCCTGGATCTTGCCCTTGAAGTTGAGACCCTTGCCGCCGCCATAGGGCAGGTGGTAGGCCTCGCCGACGTAGGGCAGGTAGCTGTCCACCTCATCACCGTTCACCTTCAGCTCATAGTTGGAACTCACGTGGCGCGCCATGCCGCCGAGCGGTTTCATCCAATCAACCGCGATGGTGTAGTGGCGGGTGTCGAGTCCCTCCTGCACTTGCCTGGTGATGGCCGCCTCGCGTTCAGCCTTGGTCAGGCCGTTGCCCGTGCCGCATGCAGCGAGCATCAGCACCATCACTGTTGTCATGAGAAATAAAGCAATTCTGTTCATCATAATGTTTAGATTTTAATTGTCATACATTGGGTTGTGTCCATTAACCCGTATTTGATACTGCTTCAAAACTATTGTCAATGAAGAGTTTGCAAATTACGCAAAATTAATCCAAATTAACAAGAGAATGTAAATTTTTTTGCTGTTTTTTAGTATTTTTGCACCTGAATTAGACTGATATTTCTCTATTGTCATCCTAATACGCTATGAGAGCATCTTTAAAATATATTTTCCTGTATTTATCTCTAATTCTTGCAGGCTTTTTAGTGTTGAAGCTGATAGCCGTGGGCATTGAAGATAAATGTGGCTTCGACTTGATGGCTGATGGCACCTGGATGGACTCGCTCGCGTTTTTGCTTATCGTGCAGTTGATTCCCTTGTATGTGTTTGTCAAGCGTAAGTATGCCAGCTTGAGTTTCAAGTTGAATTATAGTTTCGGCGACGATTTCAGCATCAAGAAGCTGTACCAGTGGTCGGCCTTGGCATGTGTGGGTTGCCTGCTTTTCGACGGGATGTTGCAGGTCTTGTTGCCGCTGGAGCAACTGGACCTGTATGTCTTCGGCAGTATCCCTGATCTTGAAGATAATAACTTTATTGATGTGGTGTCAGCCTGCGTGATGGCACCACTGGTTGAGGAATCCGTCTGCAGGGGAGCCATCGAGCGCAGACTGCTTGAGAAGTACCGGAATCCCTGGATCGGCGTCGTGATATCGGCCATCATCTTCTCTTTGCTGCACTTCAACTTCGAGCAGGGCATCCAGACGGGCGGCCTCATCCTGGGATGGGTGTACTACCGTACGCGCAACCTGTGGCCTTGCATCTTCATCCATGCCTTGAACAATATCTTAGCCACCATCCTTCCCGATAGTTGGACTGAACCTCCCATGCCTATTGCCATTGTGGTGGCGATCGTGAGTGGCGCAGCGCTCCTCTACGGTGCGAAAAAGATATACGATATCACCCGCGACCGCACTCCGCTGTATGTGCCTGTCGAGCTGCCGCCGGCCCTCCCTCCCGAGGCAGTGAATCAGCAGCCGGAGTCCACTCCGGCAGATTGACCGCATGCGCCCCACAGGTAATCTCATAGGTGGTTTTTTGAGATGATGTGTGGAAGACAGTGCCGTTTTATTTTCTTTCTCAATAGGATTGCTTATATTTGCAGCAGATTATTGTCAAGCCGATATGGAAGTTGTCAATCTGTTGGAACTGAGTGAGCGGGCCGAGCTGCGCGAATGGCTGGTGTTGAACCATGCCACCGTGCGTGAATGCTGGGTCGTGACCTATCGCAAGAACAGGCCCGAGTGGCCTGCCTTGCTCTACCTCGATGTCGTTGAGGAGGCACTGTGCTTCGGCTGGATTGACTCTACCAGCAAGAAACTGCCCGACGGCCGACTGGTGCAGCGCCTGTCGCCACGTCGGCGCGGCAGCCACTGGACCGACCTCAACAAGGAACGCTGCCGTGACCTGGAACAGCGCGGGCTGATGACCCAGGCCGGCCGTGACGCCCTGCTCGCTGCCCTGCAGGCAAGAGATAGACGATGATTAAAAACTGAAGGAATATGATAGACCAGATTATTGAATTCAACAGGCAGTTTGTTGCCAGTAAGGGCTACGAACCCTATGTGACCGACAAGTATCCCGACAAGCGCCTGGCCGTGCTCTCGTGTATGGACACGCGTCTGACGGAATTGCTCCCTGCCGCCCTGGGCCTGAAAAACGGCGACGCCAAGGTCATCAAGAATGCCGGCGGACTGGTGATTTCGCCTTTCGACTCGGCGATGCGCAGCCTGCTGGTGGCCGTCTATGAGCTGGGTGTGGACCAGATTATGGTGGTGGCCCACAGCAACTGCGGGGCTTGCCACATGAACTTCGGGCACTTCCGTGAGCAGATGCTGGCCCGTGGTGTGACCGATGCCACGTTCGAGACCATCCGCCATTGCGGCATCGACCTGGACGCATGGCTTGAGGGATTCAAGGACACTCCCGAGTCGGTCCGCAAGACCGTTGCAACCATCAAGACCCACCCCCTCATGCCCGGTGACGTCACGGTTCGAGGCTTCATCATCGACTTGGTGACCGGAGCTCTCCAGGAGATACAATAGGGTCGGTGAGCCATCAGGATGAAGAATTAATGACAATCTAAACAGTAGAAGACATGATGAAAAAGATAGCTTTATTTCTAGTGACAATGGCGGTGCTGCTTGCCGGATGCAGTACGGGCAACAAGGTGGTTGATGTGCAACGCGCAGCAATCATCCGGTCACTGCTCGAGAATCAGGAGTTTGTGGTGATGGTAGGCTCGATGCGTCCCCTGTCAGCCCCGACAATGAGTGTGAGCCTGGGCCAGAAGATGATCGTGCGCGACGGCGCGGTGACCTGCTACCTGCCCTATGTCGGTGCAGGACAGAACGTGGGCTACGGAGCCAGCGGCTACAAAGCCCTGAACTTCACAAGCCCTATCATTGACTACAAACTGGATTATCCTAAGGCCGACCGTGCCCGTGTGACCTTCAGGGTCGAGAACGGTGACGACAGTTACCGATTCCACATCGAAGTCTTCATGAACGGCAAGACGACCATCGACGTTGACCCGCGAGGGCGTGACGGCATCTCCTATAGCGGCATGATTCACGGCACAGAAATCCTGAACTAGCCAAAGTCGCTGCAAAACTAACCTATATTTTTTTAATCGGCCTTCGGCCGAGAAATTAAACAAAATTTGTATAAAAATTAAACAAAAAAATTTTTTATTATAATTTTATTAATAATTTTGTTTAATTTCTCGCGCAACGCGCGATTAATTCTTTGAGGCGTTAGTTTTGCAACAACTTCATTCGGCGGTGATGCGGACCTTGCTGACGGTGTTGTTGTCGGGGTCGCGCTCGACTTGTATTTGGGTGGTGATGCGCTCCTTGAGCATCTCGACGTGGCTGATGATGCCCACGCGGCGACCTCCCATGTCATAGAGGCGGTTGAGCGTCTCCATCACCTTCTCGAGATAGTCTTCGCTGAGTGACCCGAAGCCCTCGTCGATGAAAATCGTGTCCACGGTGAACATGCGCCCGGTCATGTTGGACAATGCCAATGCCAGTGCGAGGGATACCATGAAACTCTCGCCGCCCGACAATGTGGTGGACGACGTCAAGTCTCCCTGAATGAG
The DNA here is from genome assembly GCA_902760865.1 of uncultured Bacteroidales bacterium. Classification (GTDB taxonomy): domain Bacteria; phylum Bacteroidota; class Bacteroidia; order Bacteroidales; family Muribaculaceae; genus Sodaliphilus. Next base: position 26,351 of record CACWID010000001.1, read on the forward strand.
GTCACGCACCAGGATGATGAGCGAGCCGGGATTGGCTTCAAGCTCATAGCGGTTGTTGAATTGGCGCAGGTAGCTGTTGGCCTTGGCCAGCAGGTCGCCCAGGATGTAGCTCTGGGCTATCCTGCGGAATTTGAGGCCGTCGGCGCTTCCCAGCATCTTGTTGAACTGACTCCATTGCTCAAACTCGGCATCGGCCTGCTTGAGCAGCGCGGCCTTGTCCTTGAACAGCCGTGCCTTCTCCTCATCGGCCTTGAGCTGCGCCTTGAGGTCGGCGATTTGGGTTGTCAGCCCGTGGAGCGCTCCTTGGGTCTGGGCAATGAACTCGTCCAGGCGTTCGGGATTTTCCTCGTTGAAATCGGGCTTATTGGCCTTCAGCTCTTCCTGTTGCTTTGTCAGTGTAGTGATGGCACCCTTCAGCGTGATGACGGCATTGCTTAATGCCTGATGCGACTGCTTGATGCCGTCTATCTCAGCCTGGTTGTGGCCATTGAGCTGGGTCAGGCGCTCCATGGTGATGTCGGGGTGGCTCCTGCAGTAGTCGTCGAGTGCCTTCTGGGCGGCGATGGCATTGTCTCTCGCATTGTCCAACTGGGTGCTCCATTGCAGATGCCTGTTGCCGAACCTGCGCCAACGCTCTTCCAGGTCATCGGGTGCCTGGTCGGCGGTCTTGCCGTTGTCAGTCAAGCCTTTAATGCCCTCTTTGGTCTTGAGCATGGCGGGGATGGCAGCGCGGCGCACCTCGATGAGCTGGCTCAGCTGCTGCCTTGACTGCTCCAGGTCCCTGTAGCGGTTTGCAGCCGTCTGCAGTTGCTTGATGAACGGCTCGTCGGCACGTGCCTGCCAGTCGTCAATGACCAGCAACGCGTCGAGTTGGGCCGACAGGTCGGTGACTTCCTTCTCGCAGTTGCTGATGACCTCTTTCTGGTGCTTGATGCTCTCCTTGATGATGTTGTGCTGCATTTCAGCCTTGTGCAAGGCGCGGTTAGCCTCGCCCAGCTGCTGTTGTGCAGCCTGCACTTGACGCGCCAGTTCACTGGCCGTTTTCAGTTGCTCGTTGAGCTGCGTCATTTGCCCTTCGATTTCATGGATGAGGGCATCGGCCCGGGCATTATCGGCCATTTCATCGGCATTTTTCCCGCATTTTGCAAGTAGCTTTGCCGTGGCTTCCCAGTGGTCGTCACGCTCTTTCTGCCTCTTGCGCAGGTCATTCTCTGCCTTCTTGATGCTGTTCTCGTAATTGAGGATGAGTTTTTCTGAGGCATTGATCTGCGTCAAGGTCTGTTGCAGGGCGTTGTCGGCCTGCTTGAGCAGTGCTCTCATCTCCTCCAGTTCGCTTTCGGCCTTGGGCGCCAGCAGTTCGGTAATCTTATTGCCGCAGACGGGGCAGGGGTCACCCTCGTGCAGACTCTTCCGTGCCTGAATCAGCAACTGGTTCCAGTCGGTCACGCGGTCAAGCTGCTTCTCGCACTCCTCCTTGCGGACGCGTTTCTCGCCAACGGTGGCCTTGGTGTCCACAAGTCTGGACTGCTCTGTGGCCTGATTGCGCTTCAGCTCGCCGAGGGTCGCATCGGCCTGGGTTACAGCGTCATGCTTGTCCTTGAGCGTCTCCAGCGCGCGGCAGGTGTGGTTCAAAGTGTCTATCCTCGAACTGATGTCGGCGATGTCATAATCCCCTTGCTGCTGTTTCAGTTGCTTGACGGCTTCCTCGGTTTGTCCACACTTGGCCTTGGCCTGCTCGACGGCCTTCTGGGCATCGGGCAGACGTTTCTCGTCCTTCGCCAGGTCGGCGGTATAGTCAATGATGTTTTGTTTCTTTTCCCTCCACTGGTTGAACAGGGTCACGATTTGCCCGATGGCATCATACATGGCCTTGTTCGGGGCTTCGCTGGCAATCATTTTGCCCATTTCATCGGCTTTTTTCTGCTTATTGGCGATGTCGGTGCTCGCGGCGCGCAGGGCGGCGCAGAGGTCGTTGAACTCGTCCTGCAGCCTGGCCTGCTCACGTTCCAGCTCGCCGATGCGGGCGCTGGCCTTGCCGCTTTCCTTGAGGTGCTGGCGGGCGTCGGCAGTGGCGTCCCAGTCCTTGACCAGGGACTCTTGGGCCTGGTGTGCATCGGTCATGGCTTCGGCCTGCTTCTCCTCGAGGCGCTTGCTCTGCTCGGCCATGTCCTTGTCGATCTGCTCCTTGCGGTTAAGCCATTGGGCCATGGCGGTGGCCTGCCTCAGCTGGCCCTCGACGGTCTCCTGGTTCCGGCTCAATTCGCCCATTTCATCGTTGATTCTGGCCTTTTGGTCTTCGTCCATCGTCGTGATGTTTTCCATCTGGCCGCGCAGGATTTTGCACTTGTTCTCCTTCTGTTGGCACACCTCGTAGATCTTTTTGCTCACCTGGGTATAGATCTCGGTGCCGGTCATCTTCTCCAGCAGGTCGGACTTCTCGTTTTCGTCGCTGTTGAGGAATTCGGCGAATTTGCCTTGGGCAAGCACCACGGTGCGGAAGAACTCGATCATGTTGAGCCCGATGATTTCATGGATGTGATCTTTGATTTCTTCAATCTTGGTAAAGGTTTTTGCCGGCATGACACCGTCGGCGGTCCTCAGGCATCGGCTGACGTCTGATATCTTACCGTCCGTCTTGCCGTAGGCGCGGTGCACCTCCCATGTTGCGATATAGGGGGTGCCTGCATTGTCCTCAAAGGTCAGCTCCACGCTGGCCCGTACGCTGCCACGGCGCATCAGCTGCTTGGGGTTGTTGGTAGTCAGTTCATCCTTTTTTTCGCTATCGGTGTGGGCGTTCTCGTATTTAGCGCCTCTTGCCGAATCCATGCGTGGGGTGTTGCCGTACAGTGCCAGGCACAGGCAGTCGATGATGGTTGACTTGCCCGAGCCGGTCTCGCCGGTAATGAGGAACAGGCGCTCATCCTTGAGCGGGGCGTCATTGAAGTCAATCACGGCATGCTCGATTGACGCGATGTTTTCGATGGTAAGCTTGTGCAGTTTCATTGTCTGTTTTCCTCCTCTACTAATTGTTGAACATAGTTGAACATGGCTTTCTCCTCGTCGGTCATCCCCTGGCCGTTCTTGTCCTTGAAGAACTGGTCGGCGACCTCGATGGGCAACTTGCGGTTGAATTCTTCCACGGTCATCTGTCTGGCCCCGGCACCTGCGGCCAGCAAGGCTGTCTTCTTGATTTCGCAGAAACGTCCCATCTGCTCGCTCACGACCTTGGCGGCACGCTCCTGTGCCCCGTGGGGCAAATAGCGTTCTACGGCCACGTTGAGCCTGATGTACGCATCCTTGATGTCTCGCCGCTCCAGCACCTTGTTGAGGGCCTCTTCAAACGGGACGGCATCACCGGCGGGAACCGTGTGCAAGGGCCTGATGTTCTTGATGCTCAATTCCTTGACAACGGGCACCGAACCGTGGCCCTCAATCTCGACGAGGCTCACCGAGTGGGGGCACTGCTCGTCAAAGCTCACGGGAACGGGAGTGCCGCAGTAACGGGCGCGTTCGTTCACCTGCTGCGGGCGGTGGATGTGGCCCAGCGCGGCATAGTCATAGCCCCCGCCCAGGACTTCGATATCTACCCATTCCATCTCCATGTTGCGGTCATGGCCGGTATAGTCGGTGTCGCTTACGGCCAGGTGGGCCATCAGTGCCACGGGCAGTTTGTCCGGGTTCAGCTGGTCAACACGCTTGAGCAAGGCGTCAAAATAGGCTCGCTGCCGCAGGCCTGCATCCATTGTGCCCGCTTCGATAAGGGGGAAGCTGGTGGGGTGTGCATAGGGTACAGCGGCGATGATTGCCTTGTCCTTGACGGTAATGATGTGGCTGTCGAGGTCGGCCAGGCCCTCGCTGTTGCGGGCGATGCCGCCCAGCACGGTCACACCGGCGACCTGCCACAGCAGGCTCTCGCTCTGGAGCCGTGAGGCGCTGTCGTGGTTGCCGGCAATGACGATGATGGCCATCGTCGGGCAGGCCTCGTGAATGTCGAGCATTCCCTTGACGTACATGCCCACAGCGGCGCTCGACGGTGCCGCCGTGTGGTAGATGTCGCCGCTGACGAGCAGTGCGTCGGGCTGCTGTTCGTGCACGATGTCGGCCAGCTGCCGCAGGAAGTCGCTCTGCTCCTCGCTGCGGTCATAGCCGTAGAAATTCTGGCCCAGGTGCCAGTCACTGGTATGAATGAATCTGAACATGCTGATGATAGGATTCTTAATGAACGTGGTTAATAATCATACTAATTCCTTCCTCACATTTTTCTTAGCACAAATATAGGAAAAATGCTCGAATTATGCAAATTTCCGGTGTTAAGATTTGTTAGACCAATTACAGGCAATGCCATCGTATTAATAGTGAGATAATAGCTTAGCGCCATTGTGTAAGGCCCGGTAGCGCGGATGCCTTCAGAAGATTCAGATTGATCAGTTGTTTTATAATCTTAGCGCCTTAGCGTCTTAGCGTGAGGCATCTGAGGCTAGTTCCTTGCGCTGCGGGTGGCGATTTTCTTGCCGTTTTTGTCCCAGGTGTAGATCCAGTTGCCCTTACGGCTGGTGAAGGTGTCGCCGGCGGCATTGAGCACCTCGCCCACGTTGCTCACCGAGAAGGTGTGCAGCTTCTTGCCCTTGGCGTTGCAGGTGTAGTACCACGAACCGTTCTTGAGGATGTAGAACGAGTCGCTGTAGGCCACCACCTCGCCCTGGCTGGTGCTGAAGGTGTGCACCTTCTTGCCGTTTTCGTCGTAGACGTAGTGCCAGGAGCCTTTGGACTCGATGTGGCTGATTTTCTGGGCCTGGATGGCCGTGAAGGCCATCAGCATCATGAGGATAATGAGAATTCTTTTCATAATGATATCGGTTTATTTGATGATTTTCATGAGTTTTCTGTCTGGCGTGTGGGGCAACAATTGCTTCAAGTGGCCGAGGACCCGTTGCAGCGACTCCTCGGGCGTGCGGTCACACTGGCACGCCTCCTTGCCCAGCAGCTGTTCGGGCGTGGTGAGCAATGACCAGCCCCAGCCGTACTCTTTCCCGTGCTTGTCGCGCGGATAGACAAAGTCCTGGGTGACGATGCGGCACGCCATCTGCAGGCGCGTCACATAGCCGTCAAATCGGCTGCGCATCTTCGGCATGGTGAAGCCGCACAGGCGGCGCAGGTCGCGCGTGATGAGGCTGCCGTGCTCACGCAGGGTCAGCACGATGGCCTCCTCGATGGAGCCCGGCACGGGGGCAGGGTAGGCGCCACGGCGGTAGTTCATGAAGTCGGGCCACCACTCCATGCTGATGTACCCCGCCTTCTTGTCAAAGAACTTGCCGTACACGCAATTGCCCTCGGTGACGATGGGCCCCTTCCACTTCCACATGGGCCAGTCCCAGCCCCCGTCGCTGTAGACCACATAGCGGCAGTCGTCATCCACCACTTCCTCGGCCGAGAAGCCCGGTATGCCGCTGTACAGCAGCGGCAGGAACCCCACCTCCTGGATGAGGTCCACCATCTCGGTCGCATTATGTATCATCCCCCTTTTCAACATAGTATTCTGTACTTTAGCAATCCCTTTTTATCAAAATGTTTTACCCTCTAACAGCCATTTCCATGCAGGAACGACCTCAATGACCTTCCCGTTCTCCAGCTTTATCGTCCCTTCTTCGTCATAAGTGACTATGAGCATTCGTTGTAATGGCATGTAGGAATTGAGTCGTTTTAATGCCTCGGTTTCTCTGTCAAATGTTGTCTGTGCTTCCTCTCCGTAGATGGAATATGCTGCCTGTATGGCATAGCCCTCATCAGGAATAAAGAAGTCAACCTCGATATTTTTGTTGTAATAGAATAGTTTCTTTCCGTACTTCCTGTATAGATGAATCGCACAGAGGTTCTCTAACAGGGCCGTCTCGCCATTGGTCAGGAAAATACTCAGCAAGCCATTGTCAATGAAATAATGCTTCTTGATCGTTTCCTTTTCTACGAATTGGGAGGTATAATTCTCCAATGAGAACAGCACACATGCATCTTGGGCAAAACGTACATATTCACTCACCGATGATACCGATGTACTTAAACCTGTTGACTTGACGAGGTTTGATATACGTCGATAGGACGTGGGGTGCATAACGCTGTCTGCAATTCGCTTCATGGTGAGGCGCAATGCCAACTCGTTTTTTACCTTGTTGCGTTGGATGATATCACCAAGGGCGATTTTTTCATACAGGTCATTGAGCCAGTGGCGCTTATTGCGATACAGCAGCAGTTCGGGGAAACCGCCCCATTTCATGTAAGATGAAAATGCTTGCTGTACCGTTGAACGCTGTTGCCCGTTCTGCCATTCTTTTCCCAATTCGATTCCTTGCGCTTCCAGATATTCCTCAAAGCAGTATGGAAAAATAAACGCATCAAGAAATCGTCCGCCAAGAGTTGTCTGAATGTCACGACTGAGCATCTTGGCATTACTGCCCGTGATGAACACGCGGTATTTTTTGTTGGCTAAACGACGAGCAAAATGCTCCCATCCGTCAACATTCTGTATCTCGTCAAAGAAAAACACAGGAGTATGACTATAGACCGATTGATAGGCCTGCATGATCAAGTCAAGCTCATCAGCTTTCATCCCGATTAATCGCTCGTCGTCAAAGTTAATATATACGATCTCTTCTAGAGCATGACCATTGGATATCAACTGTTTTGCCCGTTTGTAAAGCATGAATGATTTACCGGCTTGGCGAACTCCGACAAGAACATATCTGCCGTTTTCCTCAAACTCAAACGGACGATTGTACAGCAAGACATCTCTGATTTCTTCCTGCCCCTCACGGATCAACATGCGGAAAGTCTCCTTTGTGATGGCCATAACGAAGTGGTTTTAAGCAATGATAACTGCGACAAAGATACAAATAATGTCTGATATTACAAAACAAATTTGATAATTTTTGTCCAATGCTATCGAACAAATATAGGAGATTTATCTGGTATGGCTGAACATATCTTGTGCCATTTTCCCTTATAACAGTTAGCGTGAGTCCCTGGAAGTTCGCATGCCACTAACCACTAACCCTAGACTGTGTGCGCAGCTAGCACGAAAGGATTTCATCTAGCTGGGGGTAGATTTCCTCCTCGCTGGCGTAGGGGTGGATGTGGAAGTAGGGGTTGCCAGTGAGCATGGCGGACAGCTGCGTCTTAGTCTTGTCATAGAAGATGTGGCAGGGGATGCCGTGGGCCTCGGCATAGGCCAGTTCGTAGCCCACCCCCAGCGACTGGCATGTGCATTCACCGATGAGCACATCGCTCTCGCGCAGCCATGCCGTGTCCTGGTCATAGATGCGGGCGTCGCGCTCACGGCCCTGCTCCACAAGGCTCAGGTTACTTTTCCCCACGTGCTCGGTGAGCACCACGTGGTTGCGCTGCATGTATTCAATCATGCGTCGGTACAACTCGGCGTCCACGCGTCCGCCTCGGATCGACCCCGCAAAATAAATCTTCTTCGCCATAGTCAAATCTCATTTATCATCCCACAAAAATAATTAAATAGGATCAACTCTGCAACTTTTTCCCCGATTTCATCAATAATCAATTTATGAGCCATTCATGGGTATTCATGGTCATTCATGTTATAAAGCGCTCTTTTTCACACGAATGTCCGCGAATGTTCATTAATAATCTAGTTATGACCTATTCTTGGTTATTATTTTGGTCGATTTTTACAGGCGGATGAGCGCGACACCGGCGAGCATGAGCAGGATGCCGACAATCTGCCACCAGGTGATGCGCTTGCGGGGGGCACCGAGCCAGCCGTAGTGCTCCATCAGTTGGCTCAAGGCGAGTTGGCCGACGAGCAGGGCCATAATGAATACGCCGACGCCGACATGGGCGACAAGCCACGCGTTGCCGAAGACGATGATGGCGCCACACAAGCCGCCCGTCCACATCCACCACGGATACTCACGCGAGAAGGCCTTGCCAATCAAGCGCACGCTTCCGTTGAGGGTGCAAAAAAGCAACAGCACCATCGTGGCGACAAAGAAGGCGACAGTCGTTGCCTGCATGGGATTACCGCCGTGGGCAACCACGACGCCCGACAACTGGGCATAAACACCGGTGATGCTGGCCGACAAACAACCCGAAACAACGGCGCACAACTGCCAGAACAGCTGCCGCGATCCCTTTCCAGCACTGCCCCCCTGCCGTGCCTTGAGTTTAGGCAGCACGACGACGAGCGTCACTCCCGCGATGAGTAACAAGGAACCAATGATGCGCTTGGCATCAAGTGGTATCACTTTGGCACCAAACCACCCGAAGTTGTCAATCAATAGGCTGAAAATCAACTGGCTGAACATCGGTATAATGACAGCCTGCAGGGGGCCGATCTCCTTGAATAGATGGATGGAGATGGTGATTGTCACTACAGCTACCAGTCCGGCAAACCAGCTCCACCAGGATGCATCGGCAAGCATTTCGCCTGTAGGGACGAGGGGACTGCCCGACAACAGCGATACCAGTAACAGTGCCAATGTGGAAACCGAGAAAGAAACAAGGGTTGAGACGTAAGCGGGACCCACGACCTGACGCAAACGGGAATTGGCAGCGATCTGGAACGGTACCAGCAGACCTATCGCCAAAGTTATCAGTAAGTAAAACATGTTTTCATTCTTTACAATTAGGCCACAACATTATCCATAATTCATCATTGTGGCGAACGGTGTGGTTACTTCTCATACATTTCGAGGGGTTGGCCATCGGGGTCGTCAAAGAAGACGAAACGCTTACCTGTCGTCCCGTCGGTCCTAATGTCCTCGTGGGCAACTCCCATGCGGTCCAGTTCGGCAACTTGGGCCACTATGTCATCTACCTCGAAGGCCAGATGACGTAGTCCTGCCGCCTCGGGGTAGGTCAAGCGTTGAGGCGGTGATGGAAACGAGAACAGCTCGATGACATATTCCCCGTTTAGGGACAACTTGGTCAGGTAGGATTGCTGTTCCTCGCGCCAGTGTTCTGCCATGACTTGGCAGCCGACCACGCGTGTATAGAAATCGAGGCTCCGCTGGTAGTCGGAGCAAATGAGTGCAATATGATGTACTTTGTTGAGTTTCAGCATAATTCAATTGATTTATTAATACAAAAACTACTATTCGTTCTTCTGATTAATAAGATTTACCACCACTTTGACCATGACGTCTTTTTCCTCGGTCTTGCTCTCGGCAATCATCAGCGTGAGGGCGACGAGCGTATTGTCGGCCAGTCTCTTGCTGCCGTCCTCACGGTAGAGTATGCCATTGTTGTTGAGGAACCAGAGGAAGAGCGTGGCGGCAATGCGCTTGTTGCCGTCACTGAATGAGTGGTTCTTGGTGACAAGATACAGCAGCATGGCGGCTTTTTCCTCCACGCTAGGATAGAGTTCCTCACCCCCGAAGGTCTGGTAAATCTGGCCAATACTGCTCTTGAAGGAGTCGTCCTTCTCGTTGCCGAACAAGCTGCTGCCTCCAAACTTCTCACGCAGAGCGTCAATCTCGCTGATGGCGTTCTCGTAGGTGGCATGGAAGCGTTCCTCCTGGGTGGTCTTCTCGATGGTCAGCCGCTCATAATCATAGTTATCAAGCGTGTCCAGTGCGTAAGCATAATCGGTCACCACGTCGAATAAGGCCTGATTCTCTTCCGAAGGCATTAACGGCTGACTCTGGATGGTACGACCCAGTATGCCAACAAGCTGGCGCAGTTCGCCAATTTGCTCACGACGGATATTGTCATTCACAGCATAGCCCTTGACAAGGTAATCCTTCAATACCCTCCTTGCCCAGATACGGAAAGCTGTGCCTCGCTTGCTCTTTACACGATAACCGACAGAGATGATGACGTCAAGGTCATAGAACTTTTGAATTCGTGTCACCTGACGTTTTCCTTCAGTTTGAACTTGTAAGAATTCCTTACATGTTGACTCTTTATCCAATTCACCTTCATTATATGCATTACGGATATGCATTGTAATATTCTGAGGTGTTTTTTGGAACAGTTCGGCCATCTGGGCTTGTGTCAGCCAGACAGTGTCGTTTTCCAGACGGACATCAATTTGTGTCTGCCCGTCTTCGCTTTGGTATATGACGATTTTGTTCTCTTCCATGTGAGTTTTTGTGTTTATGCGATTTCCTCCAGTGCGCCTGTGGTGGAGTCGATGATGAAACCGCGCACGATGATGTCACGGGGCATCAACGGATGCGTCTTGATGGTCTCGACGGTCTTGCGAACGGACTCGGGCGTGTCCTTGAAGCCCTCCAGCCACTGGTCGAGATCGATGCCACACATGCGGATTGTGTGGAGCGTCTCATCGGTCACGCCGCGCTTGACCATCTCGTGGTGGAAGTGGTCAAAGCTCATGTGACAGGCACCGCAGTTGGAGTGTGCCACCACCATGATTTCCTCCACTCCCAGTTCATAGACGGCAACAATGAGGCTACGCATCGCCGAGTCAAAGGGCGAAATCACAAGTCCTCCTGCATTCTTGATGATCTTGGCATCGCCGTTTTTCAGGCCCAGGGCGGCAGGCAGCAACTCGGTCAGGCGCGTATCCATGCAGGACAACACCGCCAATTTCTTGTCGGGATATTTATCGGTGATATACTGCTCGTAACCCTTGCGGGCGACAAACTCCTTGTTGTATTCAATAATCTCGTTGATCATGATTTCTTCTTTATCTTGGGTTTGGGGTCAGGCAATGCTTTACATGTCTCACGGACAAGAGCGGCGAGGTAGTCGCGGTCGTCCACATCGGCAATCAGGAAATAGTCCTTGGCACCGTCGTAGGGCGGACGCAATTCCACCGAGCGCAACATGGGTCGCACCGCCTCGGTAGGCTTCAAGTAAAAGCAGTCGTCGCAGATGAGCCCAAAGATCTTGCCGTCACAATAGACGCCATAGTCTCCGAACATCTTCTTGACCATGATTTCACCTGCTCCACCACACTGGTCGGCAATGTATTGCACGAGGTCAGGATTGCTTGCCATAACCCTCTCTGGATTGCCTTTTATTCCCTCACGGCCTTGGGGGTCCAGTTCTGGAAGAAGCGCAGCACTTTCTCCTTGTTGTAGCCCTTGCCCTCCTCGAGGAAACTTGAGTCCTGGATGTGCAGGATGTTGCCTTGCTCGTCCAGCACGACAAACACGGGGAAGCCGAAGCGTCCGGCATTGTTGAGCCGCTTCATCAGTGCCTGGCCCACCTCGCCCGCCTTGCGAGGGTGGTAATTGACGTGGATGTAGACGAAGTTCTGCTCGATGACCGCGGCGATGGTGCTGTCGTTGGTGATAAACTCGGCAAACCGCAGGCACCAGGGGCACCAGTTGCCGCCCACCTGACAGATGACGAACTTGCCCTCCTCTCGGGCCTGGACAATTGCCTGGTCAATCTGCTCCAGCGGGTTGATTTGCTCGTTATAGACCTTCTTGGGAGCGGAGCCCTCTTCCTGGGCGCTCATCGCCATCAGCGTGAGGACCAATACAAGTGTGATGCTTAATAATCTCTTCATAATCTTGACATGAATTTTTCTCTATCGACAATGTAGCGCACGTGCTTGCCCTCGCCCAGGAGGACGTCGCCGCAGTGGGCCGTGACTTGAAACTCGATTTTTTTGCCCTCCACGCGGGTGACCGTGGCTGTTGCCGTGACGGTCTTGCCTGTCGGGGTGGGTTTGACGTGTGACGCGTCGATGTGTCCGCCGACGGTGGTACTGCCCTCGGGCAGGTGGCCTGCCACGGCGAGCATGGCGGCATTCTCCATAAGGGCCGTCATGGCCGGTGTGGCGAGTACGGGCAGGTCGCCCGAGCCCATGGTGATGGCTGTGACCGTCTCATCGACAGTCAGTGTGCTGGTGTGGGTCATTCCTTCGGTAATCATTGCATTATTCAGGGTGTTATGGGTTGATAGTCCAGTTGCTTGTCCATCCAGGCGAGGCGTTCAAGTAGCCACTGCCTGATATGGGCGATTTCGTCATTGTAATCTACCGCGACATAGTGGTTGGGTTTCATCTTTTTGCCCCAGCAGGGCCAAGCCTGGCTGTTGCGGCCCTCGGCGCCCTGCACGGTGACGACGGCGGCCAGCGAGTCCAGCGTTGCCATCAGGCGGTCGGTACGCAGGTTGCCCTCGCGGTATTGCGCCCAGCGCATCTTGACTTGTGCAGTATAGGCCGGGTCGTTGTTGAGCACATACCACCAGAACGGAATCAGATACACTTCCTCTTCCTGATACATGATGTCATTGTTGCGGTACATCCAGGTGTCCGTGCGCCAACTCTGGCGATAGTCAACGTTGCCATAGGCCCGGTCGGTGTCCCAGACGACCATCTTGAAACGTGGGTCAACGCTGTCGCGCCGCTTGTAGAACTTGCCGCTTAGCCTGTAGGCATCGACATTGTGGCTCAGCTCCATCATCAGCTGGTAGTCGATAAAGGACATCACGTCGATGTGCTGGCGATAGTTTCCTCTGGCAAAAGCGGTCTCCATCGCGTCGATGCTTTGGTTGATGTATCTGATCTGTTCTTTGCTCAGGTCCTCGTGGTCGGGCTCCTTGTACTGGAACAGAATGTAGCGGTCGATATAGGGCTTGCCATTCCCGTCCACAGGGTGGAACTTGGACCTGTATGTCACGTCGTCGTTGCAGTCCACCTCCATCAGGTAGTCGCCGGTGATTGCATCTCCCTTGTCGCCGGGGCCGCGCAAGTCCAGGCGATGCTTACCCTTAGAAACGACCTCAGCAAGCACAAACACGCCATAGTAGGTGCCGTCCAGTATCAGTTCGCAATGGCGACCTTGCGGCACATACTCCATCCACGGGCGCGCCAGTTCGAAGGTCAGCACGTCGCGGATCAGGCTCCTGTCGATGCGCGGTGCGAGCAGGGCCCAGTTGTTGTCCTTGCCCATGCCCAGCAGGGACACCTTCTGCTTCTGAGCGCTGCCACGCTTCAGCGGTTCGGCCAGGGTGCGGAATGAGTAAGGCTTCTTGCGGCTGTCGTTATAGGTAGAATTACCACGATAGCGCACGGCAATGTAGCCCTGATAGTCGATGCGTTGACCCGGATGGGCCACTGTGTCGGCATAATTGATGCGGCCCTCGCCGTTCCAGATGATTTTCATGCGCCCGCCGATGCGCTTGTCGCGCATGATGGAGTCGCAGTTCACCTCAATCCAGACGATGGGCAGGTTGGTAGAATCCAGCCTGACCTCGGTGTAGCGGGGCGGGAAGTTACGGGCAGACTTCTTGACACAGGCCGTCAATGCCAGTGTCATCACCGCCATCACCATCGCCATCAACTGCAGAAATCTCTTCATCGGCATGCCATTGGGTTTCACACTGCAAAATTACAAAAAATGCCGAAAAACACAAAAGCGGCAAAAAAGTTGCATATTACAACTTTTTGTGGTAATTTTGCCGCAAGAAAAGTATGAAAACACATGACAGAAACATCTTAAACATCATGGATAATCAGAAAAATGCTGAAATCATTGCCCGCATCAAGTATCTGATGAAGGAAATGGGCCTGCGACAGGTGCAGTTTGCCCAGCGCATCGGTGTGGACACGTCCAACTTGTCGAAGTACCTCAATGCCCACATGCCGCTGAGCGACTCTTTCCTAAACCGCCTGGTGGTGAACCTGGGTGTATCCAAGGAGTGGCTCCTTGACGGCACCGACCTACCCTTCGGCAAGGCCGTGGTGCGTGTCGAGGGCGCTCCGTCGGCCACCGCGGGCGCAGAGACGGGTACGCCGGTCTATGATGTGGATGCCACGGCAGGCGCCACGTCGGGCCGCAACGAGCTGTTCGCCACCGAGAATATCGTCGGCTGGGTCAATCTTCCCAACGTCAGTCCCCATTGCCGCATCGTCCGCGTGAGCGGCGACTCGATGGCTCCCGTCATCATGGACGGCGACTTTGTGGCAGTGCGCGAGGTGAGCAATCCCGACCAGATTTATTGGGGCCAAATCTACATCATCCAGCTGGATGACTTCAGATTGGTGAAATACCTTCGTCGCCACAGCGACCCTAACATGGTGGTATTGCGCAGCGAGAATCCCAACTATGATGACATGGACGTGAGGCGTACCGACATCCACGAGCTGCTGCTCGTGCAGCATGTCCTTCATCTGAATACTAGGCTTTAGGTCTTTGGCTTTAGGACTTTAGCTGATGTATTTTGTATCAAGAACAAATGACTGAAGAAATGAATATCCATTATCATACCCTGGGCAATGGCCTTCGGCTGGTCCATGTCAGGACTGAGAACCAGGTGGCGTGGTGCGGCCTGGCCATTAATGCCGGTAGCCGCGACGAGCAGGAAGGCCACTATGGCCTGGCCCACTTCGTCGAGCACACCATCTTTAAGGGGACGACCCACCGTCGCGCCTGGCACATCCTTAACCGCATGGAGCGGGTGGGCGGCGAGCTCAATGCCTATACCACCAAGGAGGGAACGATGATCTACTCGGTGTTCCCCCACCAGCATCTGGCTCGTGCCGTCGATTTGCTGGCCGACCTCGTGCAGTGGTCCATATTTCCTCAGGAGGAACTTGACCGCGAACTTGACGTCGTGCTCGAGGAGGCGGCGAGCTACCGCGACACGCCGAGCGATGCCGTCTATGATGACTTTGAGGACCTGTTGCTGGCTGGCAGCGAGCTAGGCCACAACATCTTGGGCCGCGAGGAAGACCTGAAATGCCTCACCCGTGAGGATTGCCTCCGTTATCTCAAGGCGCTCTATGTGCCCACCAATATGGTCTTTTTCTCGACAGGCCCGGAGCCGGCCGAGCGGGTCTTCCACCTGGCGGAGCGTAGCCTGGGCGGTATGAGTCATGCGCTGGCGCCGCGACACCGCCGTGTGCCAGCCGAGGTGGCCCCGTTCAGGCAGGTCATCAAGATCGGCACCCATCAGGCCCACACGATTGTCGGTGCCCGAGTGCCGTCGCTGGACAATCCGCTGCGCTTTGCGCTGATGCTGCTGAATAACATCCTGGGCGGTCCCGGCATGAACTCGCTGCTCAACGTGGAGCTGCGTGAGCGTCGGGGATATGTCTATACCGTCGAGTCCACCCTCACGATGCTGAGCGACTGTGGCTGGCTGGAAATCTATCTGGGCTGTGACCCGGATGACGTTCGTTCCAGCCTGCGTGTCATCGAGCGCATCACGGGGCGCCTGAGCCAGGAACTGTTGCCCGAGCGCCGTCTGGAGGCCTACAAGAAGCAATATTGCGGCCAGCTCGTCGTGGCTGCCGATAGCACAGAGTTCATGGCGATGCGTGCCGGCCGTGGAATGCTCTATCACGGCTCGGTGGCCACTATCGATGAGACCATCGCCCGGATTCATTCCGTCAGTGCCGACGAAATCGCTCGCGCTGCGGCTTATCTGTCCAGTGACCGCCTCTCGTCGCTCACTTTCCAGTGAGCGCGGTAACGTGTTTTTCAGGACAAATGTTTGCAGGGATGGTAAAATATGACTACTTTCGTGGCGTAATTACTCTTAATGAAGATGAAAAAGATTTCGGTACTTATACCGTGTTATAACGAAGAGCAATCTCTGCCGTTGCTCTATCCCGAGCTTGTAAAGCTGATGGAGTGCCAACCGGCCTATGAGTGGGAACTGATGTTTGTCAACGACGGCAGCCGCGACGGCACGTTGCGGGAGTTGAAGCGCCTGCGCCAGTTGGATCAGCGTGTCAACTATGTGGACCTGTCACGCAACTTCGGCAAGGAGAATGCCATGCTGGCCGGATTTGACTATGTGACCGGCGACTGCATGGTCATCATCGACGCCGACCTGCAGCACCCGCCCACGCTCATCCCCGAGATGATCAAGTGGTGGGAGCAGGGCTATGACGACGTGTATGCCAAGCGCAAAACCCGCGGCAAGGAAAGCTGGCTGCGCAAGCACCTGTCGCTGCAGTTCTATAAGATTTTGCAGAGCTCGTCTCGCTTCGACGTGTTGCAGAACGTGGGCGACTTCCGCCTGCTGGACCGCAGCTGCATCAATGCGCTGAAGAGCATGCGCGAGAGTGAGCGTTACACCAAGGGCATGTACAGCTGGATCGGCTTCAAGAAGAAGGATGTCGAGTTTGAGCAGGGCGACCGTGTGGCTGGTGAGTCGTCATGGAACTACAGGCAACTGTTCTCGTTTGCCATCGACGGCATCACGTCGTTCACCAGTGCGCCGTTGCGCATCTCGACCATCGCCGGATTCGTCGTTTCGCTGTTCGCCTTCCTGTACATGATTTATGTGCTGATCAAGGCGGCCATCTGGGGCGACCCGGTGCAGGGCTATCCCACGCTGGTGATTCTCATCCTGTTCCTGGGCGGCATCCAGTTGATTTCGCTGGGTATCATCGGTGAGTACATCGGCCGCATCTACAACGAGACCAAGAACCGTCCCGACTACATCGTGCGCGAGTTCAACGACAGCCGCGACACGGCCATCAAGTGAGTATGATAATGGCTTCGGCCTAAACGCGTGAAAGAAGATGAAAAAAATATCTGTTCTCGTCCCTTGCTATAATGAGGAGCAGAGCCTGCCGCTGCTGTTACCGGAACTGAAGAAACTCATGGACGGCGACATGGCCCACGAGTGGGAAGTGCTTTTTGTCAACGACGGCAGCCATGACGGTACACTCGACTTGTTGCGGCAGTACCGCAGCCAGGATGAGCGTATCAATTACGTGTCGTTGACGCGCAACTTCGGTAAGGAAGCGGCGATGCTGGCGGGATTTGACTATGTGACTGGCGACTGCATGGTCATCATCGATGCCGACCTGCAGGATCCGCCAGAGCTTATCCCCGAGATGATCAAGTGGTGGGAACAGGGCTACGAGGACGTCTATGCCCGGCGCAAGTCGCGCGGCAGGGAGAGCTGGCTGCGCAAGAGCCTGTCGATGATGTTCTACCGCATGCTGCAGCAGTCTTCTCGATTTGACGTGTTGAAAAATGTGGGTGACTTCCGCCTGCTGGACCGCCGTTGCATCAATGCCTTGAAACGCATGCGCGAGAGCGAACGTTACACCAAGGGGATGTTCAGCTGGATAGGCTTCAAGAAGAAGGAGATAGAATTTGACCGCGGGGACCGTCATGCCGGGAAGTCATCGTGGAACTATGGCCAACTGTTCTCGTTGGCTATCGACGGCATCACTTCGTTCTCTACTCTGCCGCTGCGCATATCGACGATAGCGGGCTTCTTCGTTTCTATGCTGGCGCTTATCTATATGCTGGTAGTTTTCTTCAGGGCGCTGATATGGGGCAATCCCGTAGAAGGTTATCCATCGTTGCTGGTCATCATGCTGTTCCTGGGCGGCATCCAGCTGCTGTCGTTGGGCATCATCGGTGAGTATATCGGGCGCATCTATAACGAGACCAAGAATCGTCCTGACTACCTCGTGGACGAACACAATAACGAGAAGGTATGAGTAATCTGAATCATGATGATGGCCGCCGCGGCCCGCGCTGGCTCGTCGTGGCCGATCAGGCGCTCTACTGGGCGCTGATGCTGGCTGGATGTGCCGTTATCATGGTGATGAACTACTACACGACGCTCAAGGAGGACGACATGCTGCACGCCACGGTATATGGTACCGATGGCGAGCCCATCCGCAACCTGTTAGACGTGCTGCGCTCCTGGTGGTACCACTACCTGGGGCATGACGGGCGTGCGGCCAACCTGCCCGACTTCCTGTTCAACGGCTTGCTGGGCAAGTCTGCGTTTAATGTGTGCAACACGCTGGTATTCGGTGTGATGGCCCACATGATCAGCCGCCTGTCCACGGGGCGCAACTCGGCCGCCGTGCTGGCGATGCTCTTTGCCTATATCACTGCTGCATGGCCTGTCCCCGGCGAGACGCTGCTGTGGCTGGCCGGCAGCTGCAACTACTTGTGGACCATCACGGCCTCGCTGCTGTTTATCGCCTATCTGCTGTGGCATCGCAACACCAGCCCGGGCTGGCTGCAGGCGATAGTCATCGTGCTGCTGTCGATGCTCGCCGGAGCGGCCAACGAGGGGACCACGATCGGCGTCGGTGCCGGGCTGGTGCTCTACTACCTGATTCGCCGCGACAGGATCGACCGTGCCGTCGTTCTGGCGATGGCGGGTTACCTGCTGGGCATCGTGTGGCTGCTCAGCAGCCCCGGCGCGTGGGGACGTGCATCCTATGACGTTAGCTACCAGGCAGGGTTGTCACAACTCCTCATGGAGCGTTGCCTGACGCTCAAGGGGCAGTGCATCGAACTGATAACGCCCATTGCTGCCCTGGTGCTCGGCCTCGTCGCCTGTGTGAAGAACGGCTTCAAGAAGACGTTCACTTCCTCGCCCTGGGCACTGATATACCTCTGCCTGCTGCTTCTCGTCTTTGCCGTGGGCAAGAACTCGGCGCGCATGTACACGGCCTTTGCCACCGTCTCGTTCATTATCATGGCCATGGTGCTCAACACGCTGTTCAGGCGGTGGCGCTGGATGGCCGCGTTGGTGATTGTTGCCGGACTGGCGGTGTGTGCCAGCAAGTTGACCTATAACATCGGACAGGTCAAACAGTACAACGAATTTTTCAGGCAGACCGAGCAGGACATCCGCGACAGCGACAGCGGGCAGGCCATCTTGCCTGTCCACGACTTCAAGGGCTATAGCCGCTTTATCAAACTCTTCGCCCTGGATTCGTGGAATCACTTCATCCACGAGGAGACCCTTGCCCGCCACTATGGCAAGCAGAACCTGCAGTTCGTCAGCGACTCGGTCTATGTCCGCTATCACGACGGCCGCCTGACCGACGGCATGCGGCCCATGCCCTTCACCTGCCGCGACAGCCGCGACATCGTGGGCGTCTATGGCGTTCCCGACCAGGAATATATGCTGGTCAAGACCGCCCGCACAGGCCTCGTCCATTCCTATCAGCAGACCCAGGCCATCGACACCGTCAGCCAACCCGTCTTCCTCCCCCCGCACTACTTCCCCGTGCTGTATGACGGCAACCTGTACCTCGTCTTCCCCGTGCTGGACAACACCATCCGCCAGGTCCAGTTCCAACCCTTCGGCGAAGGCACCGCCCACATCACCCTCTCCCGCACCGCCCCCAACCCCGCCTGGGCCCTCCTCCCAAAACCCTGGCAACCATAACAATCATCAACAAATAAAAGGAAAACAATAAGTACAATAAACACAAATAATAAATCTGTTGGCACTGGATTTATTGTTTGTTATTCTTGTATTTCTTGTTTTCAGTTTTTTTTCAGTGGATGGGGAAATTGTATTACCTTTGTAGGGTACAACCTTTTGACCTCAAACGATAACTGCAATGAAAACAATCAAGATTTTCCTGGCCTCATCCGACGAACTGAAACCTGACCGAGATGCCTTTGGCAATCTGGTGCGTAGATTGGACAAAATTTACGAGAAACGAGGAGTCAGAATCGATCTCTTTGAGTGGGAGGATTACGATGCCGCTTACAATAATGTCCCTAAACAGGATGAATATGATGAGCAGGTGCGTGCCAGTGACATGTTCCTTGCCCTATTTCACATCAAAGGTGGCAAGTTCACTATCCGTGAGTTTAATGTAGCGACCGAGGAGTTCCGCAAGCATGCGTCTCCCAAAGTATTCGTTTATTGTAAAGACCTTCAGCCCGGTGAGACGGAATCGGCAGAACTGGCCGAGTTCAAGCGTGTGCTTTACCAAGAGTTGGGACATTATTGGTGTCGCTATGGTAACAGTGACACAATGCAGCTGCATTTTGTGATGCAGTTGCAATTAGTGGAGAATAGCCGAATGGATGCCCTCAAGGTCGAGGAAGACGGCCGTGTAACGCTGGATGGAATGCGCATTGCCCATATGGATCAACTGCCCTTTGCTGCTGGTAATGAGGCCTACCAGAAGATGAGTGCCGAGTTGCTGTCACTTTCCGATGAAATAGACAAGGCCCGTCAGCTGGCCGAGAAGTGCCCCGACAACGAGAGCTTGAAAGACGAGCTTCAAAAAAAACTCAACCACTATAACCAGTTGAAGGAGGAATTCAAGCATCTGCAGGAAAACCTGTTTGCTACAGCCAAAATGATTACAAGCCTGCAACTGCAGCAAGTCAATGCCCGTGTTCGCCGCGCCATCGAAGCCTTTGAGGCAGGCGATCTAGAACGAGCCAATACCATCCTTGAAGAAAACGCCCGTGAGGCGGAATGCCACAAGGAGCAACTTGACCAAGACCGAACCCTCATCCACCAAGACATCGATGCCTTCCTGCTGCAAGCCAAAACAGTCCTCGCCGACGTCAACACCCCAATCGCCGACCGCATTGCCAGTGTCACCGCCATCTACGCCAAGGCCGACAATTGGGCTCAGAATAGCGCTTATGATGAAAAAAAACATGCAAAATTACTTCTTGAATACGTGATTTTTTGTGGTGAGTACTCCCTCGACTCACAGGCAAAAGCTGTCTCTGAACGGCTAATTGATGTGACAGAGAAAGCATACGGTACAGAAAACATAGAGACATCCAAGGCATATAATAGCGTTGGTATAGTGTGCCTAGATTTGGAAAAATTCGATGAGGCTTGCGAATGGTTCTCTAAAGCACTGGCAATTAATAAACAACAATATGGAGAAGACCATCCTTCAATAGCCGTTATCTATAACAATATAGGTAATGTATATAGTGCAAAAAATGACTTAACAAAGACATTGACATACCGTCTTAAGGCTATGGAAGTTGCAGAAAAAACCGATTCTGAGCCTGATGTATTGTCTGGAATCTATAACAATATTGCAAATTGTTATTTTGATCAACATATATTTGATGATGCGGTAAAATATTATAGAATGGCTCTAGAAATCAGGAAATCTAATTTTGGAGAGAATAGTCGCGAGGTAGCTGAGTCTTATGCGAATTTAGGTAATGTCTATAGATGGAAAGGACTCTTTGACGTTGCATGGGCTAACTATGAAAAGGCTCTAGCTATTCGTAAGGCAGTTGTAGGCATGGAACACGCTGACACCGCTAGCACTTATCTCAACATAGGACATTTATATGAGAACCAGGGCAATTTGGTCCAAGCTGCAGAGAATTATTCTATTGCATTATCCCTCTATGAAGAATTATTTGGCCCTAACGACTCTAGAGTGGCAAAAGTAAAAATGTCTATTGGCGATGTTTATTGTGATGGGAATACACAGGAAGAATATGACTGTGCTCTCAATCTTTATAAAGATACCCTTAATATTTTACTAGAAAAATTTGATTCAAATAATATTGAAATCGCTAGATTATATCGTTCGATTGGTATCGTCTATGCCCACAAGAAGAATTACTCGGAGGCATTACATTATATGGGAATGGCACTTGAAATCCAAGAAAATCTTTCTGATGTATGTAATGTTGAATTTGCCAAAACCTATTTGAATATAGGAAATATTTACTATGAAATAAGTAAAATGAGCACTGATAACTCTGACGACTTCATAGCAAAATCATTTAATTTCCTTCAGAAGGCAATTTCCCTTTATGAAAATACTTCAGGTTTAGAGAGAAGAAATCTGGCTTATGCTTATAATAGTTTAGGAGCGCTTTGTTATAAGATTCATGATTTTGGAAAGGCTCTTAATTATTTTTCAAAAGCATTATCTATTAAAAAAGAAATCTTTGGCATTATGAGCCCTGAATTGATTCCCTCCCATCATAATATCGGTGAGGTCTATCTAGCTCAAGAGGATTATGCTTCGGCTTTGCATTATTATATAGAAGCTCTAGAAATCAGTAAAGAAGTATACGAGGAGAACAACTTAAATATAGCAGAATGCTATGGCTTCATTGGAGCTGCCTATCAGAGCATGGGCGATTTTCCTAATGCTGTGCTGAATTTTGAAAATCAATTAAAGATTCTTGAAAGTAATAATCAACCTGACGTAGATGAGCTACGGGAGTGCATAGAACAATTAAGATTATTTATTGATGATTCAGATGAATCTGATAACTAATTCTGGAAGTAAGGGCATTTAAAGAAATAGTGATAACTAGGTTTTCAATGAATAACGATTCTTATTGTTTATTCACTTCTGCTAGTAAATGTCGCTGGTATGACAGGCTGGGATGGCTGTTTTTTGGCAAAAAATTTGCAGGAGTGTGGCAAATGGTGTAATTTCGTGACCACAAAAAACAAGTTCTAAAGTGAAAAACACTTTAAAACTTGTTGATTAATGGTTAGAGATTACTGATTAGTGAAGAAATAACTGACAACAAACGATATAAAACGCAAGACTATGAACGACGTGAAATTTTATCTCGACGCAGCCGAGAAAAAGATGCAGGAAGCCGTGGATTTCCTCGATGACACCCTGGCACACATCCGTGCCGGCAAGGCCAACGTGAAGATTCTGGACGGCATCCGTGTGAACTACTACGGTAACCCGACACCCATCAGCGGTGTGGCCAACATCAGCACCCCCGACCAGCGCACCATCGCCATCATGCCCTGGGAGCGCACCATGATCGGTACTATCGAGAAGGCCATCATCGACAGCAACGTGGGCATCATGCCGGTGAACAACGGTGAGGTGATCCGCCTGAACATCCCGCCCCTGACCGAGGAGCGCCGCAAACAGCTCGTCAAGGACTCCAAGGCCGAGAGCGAGAAGGCTCGCGTGAGCATCCGCAACGCCCGCCGCGAGGCCATCGAGGGCCTGAAGAAGGCTGTCAAGGATGGCATGAGCGAGGATGTCAGCAAGGACGGCGAGGATAAGGTCCAGAAGATCCATGACAAGTTCATGAAGAAGATCGACGAGATCTTTGCCGCCAAGGAGAAAGAGATCCTGACCGTTTAATCATCGGCTTGCACTCAAGCCGATGTGATTAGAGATTAGCGATTAGTGAACTGTAGAGACGCAAATTTTTGCGTCTCTACTTACAACTGAAGACTGTCAACTGAAAACCGAGTACGCTCATCTGGATTCGCCAGCTGGCAAGCGATGGCATGATGTCTTGTATTGGGGCATTATGCTTTTGGCTTGTGCCGTGTTCTGGTACATGAACCTGCTCACGCCCTACAAGGAGGACGATATGGCGTTCGCCCTGATCGGGCGCGATGGCGCGTCGTTGCTCGACCTGCTGCGGGCCCGCTATGAGCACTTCCTGACCACCAACGGCCGTTTCTCTGACGCCGTGGCCACCGTCTTCTGTGCCTTCCTGGGCAAGCCGCTGTTCAACGTGTGCAACACGCTGGTGTTCGGCCTGCTGGCCCACCTGATGAGCCGTTTCAGCGCCAGGCGCGCCTCGGTGCTCGTGCTGGTGATGTTCCTGACCTATGTGGGCTGCAGCTACCCCGTGCCGGGCGAGACGATGCTCTTCCTTGCCGGCAGCTGCAACTACATGTGGGCCATCACGGCCTCGCTGCTGCTGGTGGCCTATCTGGAGCGTAGCCATGAGCGACGGCTGGGCTGGGGCAGGGGAGTGCTGCTGTTCGTGTGCGCCTTCTTTGCCGGCAACTTCAACGAGGCGACGACGATGGGCTTCTTTGGCGGACTGGTGCTCTACTATGCCTTCAACCGCCAGCGCCTGTCGCCCACCGTGGTGGTGGCCATGGCCGGCTATCTGCTGGGCGTGCTGGTCATCATCGCTTCTCCGGCCTTGTGGAGCCGTGCCGGTGGCGAGCTGGTCAGCGACATGGGCGTGGCAGAGCTGCTGTCCACGCGTTGGCACATCTTCATCGACAAGATGTGGCGTTTCATCACGCCGGTTGCCGCGCTTGCCGTGGGCGTTGTCGCCCTGCTGTGGCGAGGCTTCCGTCCCGTCACGCGGTCGTTGTGGACCTGGGTGCTGATTTGCCTGGTGGCAGTGATGTTTGCCCTGGGTCTGTTCAGTGAGCGCGCTTACTCGCCACTGGCCACCGTGGCCTTCATCATCACTGCTATGGCGGCCCACACCCTGCTGGAACGCTGGCCTTGGCCCCGTCTGGCCGTCGTGCTGCTGGGATTGGCCCTGACGGTCTTCTCGTGGACCCGTGCCGTTCGTGCCGTCGAGGCCTACAAGGCCTACGAGGACCGGAATATGCAGGAGATTGCCGCTGCCCCGCGCGAGGCCATCCTGCAGGAACGCCAGTTCGACGGCTACAGCCGGTTTGTGACAGCCTTGCGCTACGTTTCCTCCGAGTATTTCGTCCGCGAGGACTTGTATCAGGCCTACTATGACAAGGATAACCTGCAGTTTGTCAGCGACTCGGTCTATGCGCGCTACCATTCGGGCCGCCTGCTCGAAGGTGCCCGTGAGTTGCCCCTGTCGTGCGACCGCCCCGATGTCGTCGGCCGTTTCCTGGCCTTCCCGAGTCAGGACTATATGGTTGTTGAACTCCAGGCCGACACTTTCCCCTACACGTCCCAGCAGGCGCTCTACTACAATGCCGTCGACGATGATGCCCTGACCGACGACGAACTGGCTTATCGCCGCAAGTATGGCATCGTCACCGACTATACGCCCCGCGGATTCTACCCCCTGCGCTACCAGGGCCGGTTGCTGCTGGTGTTCCCGCTCATGGAGAAGAACATCTCGCGTGTCGTCTTCCCCATCGAGGGCGGAAAATCGCCCGCCGAGGCAACCGTCACGTGGCAAGCCGTTCCCGAACCATAAACCGAGGTCACTGCCATGAAGAAGTCCGTTCCCTCCCGATTGCTGTCCGGCGCACGTCATGACGTCGCCTATTGGGGCCTGCTGGCGCTGGCCTGCATCGTGATGTTGGTGATGAATGTGCTCACGCCCTTCAAGGAGGATGACCTGGGCTTCACGCTCATCGACGGCGTGTGGCGTCCCGTGCGTACGCTGGGCGACTTCCTGCTCTCCTGTCGCAACCACTATGTGGGGACCAACGGGCGCTTGTCCGACCTGGTTCCGGCCCTGTTCGCCGCCTTTCTCGGCAAAGGCGTGTTCAATGTGTGCAATGTGCTGGTCTTTGGTCTGCTGGCCCATCTGCTGAGCCTGCTCTCCACCGGTCGCCGCTCCATCACAGTCGTGGCGATGTTCCTCGCCGTGGTCGGCACCTGCTATCCCGTGCCTGGCGAGACGATGTTGTGGATGGCAGGCAGTGCCAACTACCTGTGGGCCATCACCGCGTCGCTGCTGCTGGTGTGCGTCCTGCGTCGCCGCCGCGGCAAGCCGTTGGGCTATGGCGAGGCCGCATTGTTGCTGCTGGGCTCGCTGGTTGCCGGCGGCTGCAACGAGGCGACCGGCTTCGGCTTCTTTGGCGGCTTGGTGTTGTACTACGCCTTTAACCGCAGCCGTTTTAACCGCCGTTCAGCCATCACGCTGCTGGGTTATCTGGCAGGACTGCTGCTCATCGTCGCCTCGCCGGCGGCGTGGAGCCGTGCCGCTGCCGACGGCGGCATCGTCACCAACCTGCCCCTGGGCGACCTGCTGGGGGCGCGCTGGTATATTTTCCATGAGAAGGTGTGGCGCTTCTACCTGCCCGTTGTCGCCGTTGTCGTGGGCCTCATCGCCCTGCTGCTCAGGCAAGGCCGCACCGTGCGCCGCAGCGTGTGGACCTACATCTTCATCTGCATGGCCCTGGTGATGTTCGCGCTGGGCCTTCGCCACGAGCGGGCTTACGCCCCGTGGGCGACAGTGGCCTTCCTCATCATTGCAGCGGGCATCGACAGGGTGCTGTCGCGCTGGCCGTGGCTGCGCGTGGCTGCCGTGGCCGTCTCGCTTGCATTGGCGGCCTTCACCTTCGGGCGCGGAGTGAAGAAACTCATCGAGTACAGGTCATTTGACCGCCAGGTGGTCAGCGAGATTGTCGCTGCACCGTCCCAGGCCGTGATTCGGGGACGCGAGTTCGGTAGTTACAGCCGTTTCATCAAGCCCATGAATTACCAGTCAGAAAACTTCTTCGGCCACGAGGCCGTCTATCGGGCCTATTACGGGAAGCGCAACGTGCAGTTCGTCAGCGACTCGGTCTATGTCCGCTACCATGCGGGACGCCTGCTCGACGGAGCCCGCCCGCTCACCGTCACCAGCGACCGTCCCGATATCCTCGGTGCCGCCTGGATTTTCCCTGACCAGAACTACATGGTCGTCGAACTGTTGACCGAAACCCTGCCGGCAACGGCCCAGACGGCCCGCTACCTGCATGCCGACCCCAATCTGGCCATTTCGCCCGCCGAGCGTGAGCGCCAGCGCAATTACGGCATCCGTCTGGACTATGTCCCGATGTGGTTCTATCCGCTCGAGTACCAAGGCCGTAACTATCTCATCTGCGGCCGCCCCGGCACCTTCACCACCGCTGCGGTGTTCCCCGTCGGCAATGCTCCTGACGAGGCCGATGTGACGCTTACTTTCGACCCTGACGACCTCGGTCAAGCACCATCCTCGGCATCGAAAATCGCTCCCACACAATTTTGAGGGTACCCTTTACGTTATTATAATGATCATGCGGGTGATGGCAGTTGCTGCCATGACTCGGCTGTTCGGCATTATTCACGTTAAAAAATGGAGAAAACATGATATTCAAGAAGATACTTCTGCCCTTATTGACCTTTGTTCTGGTGGCCATTTCCGCGTCGGCCCAGTCTGCTGTCGGTGATTGGCGCCTTCACACCTCGTTTGTCGGCTCTGAGGTGCTTGCGGTGGCCGAGACCGAGGACTGGGTGTATTACTTGACTGGCGGCACCCCGCGTATCATCTATGATGACGAAGGACATCCGCATTCGATTCACGTGGTTGAGGGCGACCTCTTCCGCCTGGACAAGCAGACCGATGAAAACGAAGCGTTGAGCCTCGTGAACGGCCTGAGCGACATGGTCATCGAGCAGATTCACTACAACAGCGAAAAGGATTACCTGGTCGTGGTCTATAGCAATTCCAACATAGACATCATCAAGTCGGACGGATCGGTCGTGAACATGCCCGAAATCAAGAATGTTGTGATGACGATGAGCAAGGGTATCAACGACGTGACCTTTGCCGACGGCTTGATTTATCTGGCGACCGACTTCGGCTACGCGGTGATCGATGACCGCAAGTTTGTCTTCAAGGAGTCTCACCTGTATGGCAAGCCCGTCATATCGGCAGCACAGCTGGGTAACCAGTTGCTGCTCTCCACGGCAGATGGCATCTACTATGGCGACGCCAGCAAGTATCACGAGCAGCTGTCGTCATTCTCTATCGAAAAGTCAAAGACCAACAGCCGAATCTTCCCGTTGAAGAACAACAAGTTCTTGCGCGTGACCAGTAAGACCCGTCTCGTGACGATGACGGTCAACGATCAGGCCCAAGTCTCGTTCAGTGAGGAAGACATCATCATGGACAAGGCTACATTGATTCAGAAGACAGCCGGCGGCTATCTGCTCTGTGTCCCCACTTCGGGCAGGTGCTATAAGACCGATGACGAGGGCAAGATTATCGACGAGTTTGAGACAACAGAACTGTGCAGTGCCTACCCCGGTGGCGACGGCAAGCCGTGGGCTTGTGGCGAAAAAGGTCTGCACCTGTTGGGTCAGGAGAACTACTACCTGCCCAATGCCCTCTCGTTCTCATCCGCCCTGTGGATGACCTACAACAAGGGCAAGGACATGTTGTATGTCTCCACGCCCACCGCCAACGCTTACTATAAGGCCATGAGGATGCAGAGCCAAATCAATACCTACGACGGCATCCAGTGGAAGGACGTCACCCCCGAGGGGGCTCCCCAGGCGGGAACCTACTGGATTGACTTCCTGCCCGGCGACGACAACACCTACTTCATCGGTGGCTGGACTACCGGACTCTACAAGGTGGTGGATAATAAAATCGTCATGAACTATAATGAGGAGAACAGCCCGCTCGTCAAGTATGGCGGCGCGATGCACCCCATCACCAGCATCGACCGTAACGGCAACTTGTGGGTGGTGCAGTCCTTCGAGAACCCCGAGCATCCCGTCATGGTGCTGCCTGCCGCCAAGACCAAGCTGAACGAGACCACTGCTGCCGACTGGGTATTCCCGAAAATTGAGGGTATCTATAGCGGGCACACCCAGCGTGCCTGCTTCCTGTCCACCCGCAACAGCAAGTTTGACATCAAGATGTTTACCGACGGTGACTATCAGATGCCCATCGTCTTCTGGAACAGCGACGGCGCAGTGTCCACCCCCTCGCAGCGGGCTTCCTATACCAAGATTCTGGACCAGGACGGTCAGTACATCTCTTGGACCAATATCATGTGCCTCGCCGAGGACCTCACCGGCCTGGTGTGGATGGGTACCTCTGAGGGCATTGTCTCCTTCAATCCGGGCCTGGCCTTCTCGCCCGAGTTCAGGGTGAACCACATCAAGGTGCCGCGCAACGACGGCACTGGCATGGCCGACTATCTGCTGGACGGTATCCAGGTCAACGGCATCGCCGTTGACGGAGCCAACCGCAAGTGGATTGCCACGCAGACTTCGGGCCTGTTCCTGGTGAGTGCCGACGGCACACAGGTCATCAAACGCTTCAACTCCACCAACAGCCCGCTGGCTTCCAACACGGTGTTCAGGGTGTGCTGCAATCCCAACAGCAATTCGGTGTACATCACTACCCCCGAGGGCTTGTATGAATACTTCAGCGATTCCAGCCCTGCCGAGAGCAACTATAGCAACATCTTCGCTTATCCCAATCCCGTGCGTCCCGAGTTCACCGGCAACGTCACGATCACGGGCATGATGGACAACTCGCTCGTCAAGATTGCTGACGCCAGCGGCAACGTCCTCTGCCAGCTCAAGTCCGTAGGCGGCATGGCCACCTGGGACTGCTGCAACCAGTGGGGCGAACCGGTCAAGACCGGCGTCTATCTGGTGCTGTGCTCACGGGCAGGCGGCGGCAGCGAGTCCGTAGTGACCAAGATTGCCGTCATCCGATAACTCGATCCTCAATTCATACCCCCTATAGAGATAGAGACGCAAAATCTTGCGTCTCTATGTTGTCATGTAGTGGCACCAAATGATTGGGCCGTGCCATCATTTATTCGTTGGATTTCCCTATTCCCAGTCGGTGACGGTACATTGCTGCTTGGGGATGGCGCTCGAGAACTTGATGCCCGTGCGGCGCTCGACCTCGGCGACCGTGACGGCATATTTGCTGATGCTGCCAGGACTGGGGCTGTTGGGGTAGATAAAGGCGATGGAGCGCCCTTGCTCGGGGGCATAGAGCACCTTGAAGAAGGCTTCGGGCACGGCGATGTTCTGCTTGTCCTTCCCGATCATCTTAGGCTTTTTCCCCATGATGGGGCCGGTATAGACCATGATGCGCTTGTCACGCTTGGCCCAGCGGTGCACCCGCTCTTCCAGCACGCGCCAGTGGTCGTTATTGAGCTTGGTATCCTGCGGGCACATGTTGGTCATGTAGAAGCACTCCTTCATCGCGGTCTTGTCCCAGCGCATGTCCATTGCCGGAGCCATGTGGCCACGGCTGTAGCCGCTGCCGCGATATTCCCAGTTCTCGGGGCAGGTCTTGACATTGGAGTCCTTGGCGTAGTTGTAGTTCTTGCGCACTTCATGTCCTGGGGCGTCGGCCATAGCGACCATCGTTGCCGTCAGTTCGTAGGCCACGCAGTTGGGAATCCGCAGCGACGGGTTGTAGTTCACGCGGATGGCCTGGTAGTTCAGCACCTGGTTAGAGACGCCCTTTGGGATGGTCACCGCCAGCAGGGCGTTGGTCGTCTGCTGGGGCACGATGGTGGCCGTGTTCGTCTTGCCGATGGAGGGGACGCTGGCCAGTGATGTGACTGGCGCGCTAGATTCTCTAGATTTTTTAGATTCTCTAGATTTATTCTTTTTCTTCTTGTCCTTTTTGGATTTTTTCTTGCTCTTGGCCTGGGCACACCACTGTGCGGTGATGCCATTATCGCCCGTTACCTGCGGTGGCAGGGCTCCGCCCATCACCATCACCGCTACCAGAATCCAAATCTTAACTATCTGCCTCATCTTTTAATGCTCTTGTTCTCACTAATCTCTAATCACTAATCATTAATCAGCGCCACAGGCGCATCAATTCAGCCATGCGTCGAGGTTGACGCTGCTTTCCAGCCGCCGTTGCTCGTCGTCGGTCAGGGTGGGGAAGAAGTCCAGCCCTGTCCTTTGCTCCACCTCATCGACGCTCACGGCGTACTGGCTCAGCCTGCCGCCGCTGTGCCCGTTCGGGTAGATGAACGCGATGACGCGCGTGGGCCTCACACAGGGCGCGATGATGACCTTGTAGTAGGCACTCGGCACCGTCACCCGTCCGCCGGCCAGCGTCGTGTCACTCTCGCTGACGACGGGTCCCGTGAACACCAGCAGCGCGCTGTCCCTTGCCGTCCATTCACGCACCTTCTCCTCCAGCTTCGCCCAGCCGCCCTCGTTCAGGGCTTTGTGCATCGGGGCGACGTTGGTCAGCATGAACGACTGCCTCATGGCCGTCTCGCTCCACTTCAGGTCGCCCGCAGGTACCAGATGCCCGCGGTCCATGCCGCTCCCTGCATAGTCCTGCGGCGACGGGCACCCTTTCACGCCAGTGTCCTGCATGAACTCGTTACCGCGCTCGGCAGTTCCGTTTAGCTCGTTGTTAACGAGCTCATAAATAGCGCAGTTGGCGATGCCCCTCGTGCCGTTGAAGTGCACGGCGAAGGCCTCGCCGTAGTTCACCAGCGTGTCGCTCATGCCGTTGGGAATGCCGACGGTCATCAGGCTGTCGCGCCCGCCCTCGCTCAAGGGCACCAGATGTGGAGTATTGCTGTTCACGATCACGCGATATAGCAAAAAGCATACCAAAACCACCGTCGAGCCCCACAAGAGGAACCTGACGGTATCGCCCCACCGTTGCCACAACCGCTCTAAACGCTTTTTCATAGTCACAAAAATACCCAAAACTTACCAAAATCCAAGGAAATAATTGCCGAAAATCCTTTCTCGTCTAACTCGGGCACAAAAAGAGAAGCTGCCCGCATGAGGCAGCTTCCCGTGATGATAATATTCTAGCCCGGATGGCTCGAGGCTTACGGACGATATACCTTTTGCCCGTTTTGGATGATGATGCCTCGTGTTTCGCTCGTGGCAGGAACACCCGTGATGGTGTAAGCCCTCGAGGTGCCGACGGGGGCGTTGATCTCTTTTACCTTGCTGGGACCCTGCGTCATTTCGATAAACTCCTGACGGGCCTTTGCCAGCTGCTCGCGGAAGCGCTCGTTGCCCTGCAACTTGGCATACAGCACCGATGCGCCCAGGCGTCCGGCATCCACGTCGCTCTGCCAGTGGTATCCGGCAATGACACGGCTCTGGCCATACTCATAGCCGCGAGCCAGCAATGCGTCGGCAGCTGCGGGGTTGATGTCCGACAGCAACAAGGCCATCGTCCAGCCCAGGACGGTGTGTCCCGACGGGTAGGAACCGTTGTTGATATGTGACTCCTCCTGCTCGGGCACAAGGGTCTGCTGATTGTAGTATACGAAGGGGCGAGTGCGTTTAAATTCCTGTTTTGCACGGTCGCTGATACTGTCGCACGTGGCGCCTACGTCCTGCAGGAGGGTGTACAACTCGGGCGTACCTTCCTTAGTAATCTCGAGGCCCAGGATGGGGCAGAACTCTTGAATGATGGTCTGCATGCCGTAAACAGCGTCACGGATGGCCATAGCGGCGCGTTCCTCGTCTTGGCGCATACGGATACCCCACAGGTATTGGGTCTGGTCGGCAGCGAAGCGTGATGACTCAAATTCGGGAGGAGGCGGCAGGAAGTTCACCATGTTGGGTAACTCGGCCTGGGTGAAATAGGCATGGCCGTTCTGTTCGTCTTGGCCTGCAAAGACCGTCAATGTGCCACATAAAACAAAAATGGCGGCAAAGATAAAGTTACTGATTCTGCTCATAACAATAAATAATTCAGTTAATGATGTAAATAAATTCTCCAATCAGTCAGCCGACTGTGGTTTGGTTTCCTCAAGAAGTGATTAGATGCTGGTTCTGCAGCACTGCATTGGACGCCGTGTCCAATCAGTGCTGCAAATTTAGTAATTTCCTGCGGAATATAATCAAGGTTGCCCTGCAGATTTTTCAGAAAACCGCAGTTTAATGACCACTTATTTCGCCCTGCGGACGAGGAAATAGGCAATCTTCTCGACAATAAAACCGTTCCCCCCTTGGGAACATCGCCGGGACCCGGTCAGTTTCACTTGTTCTTTTTATGCAAGAATACAAAGAGGAGATCGACCCCGAACCAAGCAACGAAAAGGCAGAGCATGATAATGGCCATCAAGCGCTTGTCTACAGGACTGATGCTGATGATCAAGGCCATCAATGCTAAGGCAATCGCAAACACTCGTTTTTTTCTGATCAGCAGTTTGAGTTGCTCCTCATTGATGGCGCGCCCCGATGAAAAGATGGAGACGAGGTACGACGGACGATAGGCAAGTATGAGTGCCACAATGGCCCCGATGAAGGAAAGCACATATTCATCAAATAAGCCATTGCTGTCACTTGACTCAAACATGTGGGTGGCAAAACCGGTAACCACCGAGCAGGCAAGAATCAGGACTGTTGCTATCCCAAAGAGAGTCCCCTCGCGGGTGCGCGGCACCTTTATCTTTGCAAATTCCCGCTCTCTTTTCTCTTCAAGTATTTCTTCTTGGGTCTTGACACCAGGGTCAATGACATAGAACACCAGAGCAGCAAGGCCGACGATGGCTCCCAATAATGATGCGATAAGGTTATCAATCCTGCCGGCTGCATAGAGTGCCAGAATCAGGGCCAATGCTATGGTGACGATTGTGGTTGCCAGTTTATTTATTTTCTTTCGTTCCATGACTTTTTCGTTTTATTAATGAATAATGATTGGTGTTGTCGCTTATTCTTTCGCCCTGTGGACGAGGATGAGAAAAACGATCCCCGAGATCATCGTCGCTACCGCCATTCCACATATAAGCCAAGTTGCGTTAAAACGCTGGAAGGGAATTAACATCATGAATAGGGCAATGATAACAGCCTCCACGCGATACAGCCAATTAATCAATTTAGCCTGTTTGAGATTGGTCACCTTGGGCCACTTTCCATTTTCTGTGATTTCGACAGAGCGATGGGCTTGCCAGAGCGTCCAGATGATGAGGAAGGTGGAAAAGACCAAGGTCGAAAGTCGATTATCGTAGTTGAGGTAAGTGTAGTCCTGGGTAAAGACGCCGTTTATCGCTCCCAGTACCCATGCCAGGACTACAAGGACACTGACAAGTACTTCAATGGAAGTGCCTAATACGGTGCGCGGCACTTTTTTCTGATTCATGCTGGCACCGTCAACGGCTCCGTCGTGCTTGGTGTCCTCAGGATTACTCTGGGCTTTGTAAATGAGGTAGCGGAAGACGGCGATAGTGACAAGAACGACCGCTCCGGTAATGTAGTAAAAGATTGTTTGGTAGTCGAAACCTGCTGAAAAATCTCCCATAGGTAGGGCATGCGCAAGGACTAACAACGCAAGTTCAACGGCCAGCACTCGGCACATGCGGACTTCCAGGGCTACCTGCTTCACATTAGTATGCCTTCTTACCATTGAAAGAAAGTTTGGCATATACACAATCCACAAGACAGTGATGGCAATGATTGTCAGTGTAAACATGGTTACGGGTTCGAGGAAAAAGAAGGAGCCTTCCATCATCCAAAACCGGTCGGTGACATGTGCCACTA
Source organism: uncultured Bacteroidales bacterium (assembly GCA_902760865.1). GTDB lineage: Bacteria > Bacteroidota > Bacteroidia > Bacteroidales > Muribaculaceae > Sodaliphilus. Next base: position 59,961 of record CACWID010000001.1, read on the forward strand.
TCCAAGCGACAGCGATAATCAGTAATGTGAGCATTTCAAAGATGGCTCCCTCGCGGGAGCGCGGCACTTCGATTAAGTCCAGCACAGGACCGCCCTTTTTATCAGCCTTGTTGATGAAAGCAATAGCAATGCATATCACTGCCATGATTGCCATGCCGCAGCAACCGAACATAAGTTCCCCGCTATCAACGTTTTCCCTTCTAGACATGACGATCGTGTAGATGATGAAGATTGCTTCAATAATACCGATAAGAAGGAGATAAATATTTCTATTCAGCTGTTTCATAGCTATTCATTTTTTAAGAAGAGATATTGATATGATTGCATGGCGCGAGGGCGGGTTCATTTTGCCCTGCGGATGAGGATGCGGAAGGCAACAAAGACCACTACCCCTATCGTGACCAGCACAATCCAGATCCAGTTCTGATGATGAAGCGCCGGGAAGGAGTAAATCAGCATTCCCACCGCCATCAGCACCGCCAACAGGCGATTCATGATAACAGCCAATTTAACCTGTTTGATATTGGTCAGCATGCCCACATTATTCAAGTTGCCGGGAGTGTAGGTGTCCCAGAGCATAAAGGCGATGGTGCCGGTGAAGAGGAACAGGCCGAGCAGTGTATCGAAACCGAAACTGCCGTCCTCCTCGGTGAATAGACCGTTCTTCACTGCCATGACCCATGCCAGGGCAGTCAGGACGCCGACGAGGATTTCAATCCCAGTGCCTAGGGCTGTGCGTGCCACCTTCACCTCATCGACATTGAAACCGTCGATGGGGTCGTCCTGCTCGCTGCTGTACTTGGCTAGCATTATCATGCCCGCGAAGTTGCCGATCATGGCGGCAACCACTCCCGTGATGATGATTCCTGCTGCCGATAACCCTGCCCAGGCTGCCACTATCATAGCACCGAAGATGGCGATCAAGCAGATGATCCCCAGCAGGTTGAATGCTTGATTACTATTGAGTTTCATGATAGTTCAGTTTTTTGATCGGTGTCGGTCTCTCTTAATCCATTTCTGATTTTGTCCCTCATGTAGATTTCTGCAAAGAGGATGATGACCCAGAAATGTCTTGAAATGGTATCCAGGATGCTGTATGTCCCCTTGTAGGGCAAATACACGGTCAGCAAGACGGCGATGGACATCCCGATTGCGAGGATTCGGTAAAGCTTGATGTTCTCGAGGACCTGAAGGTTGTTGACGAAGCCCTCCGACCTGTTCATCCAGCGGGGGCAATAGGGGATGATGAGAGCAACGACGGCCAGGACCGAGAAGCAGACCATCTCGATGGTCGGGAAATCAAGCAACCCAGTGCCCCTCAGCTGGTAGGTATAGTGTGCCGCAGCCCAGCTGCCGAGAAGGATGAGGATGGTTGCGGCCTCAAAGGCAAATGCCCCAAGTGTGTGAGTCACCTTCACCTCAGCGATGTTGAAGCGGCTGCTCTTGTCCTTCTGTTCGGGAACGCCCTTGAGGATGAAGCTGAAGATGAGCCTGATGGCGACATACAAGCCACAGCCGATGAGTGCAAGATGAGTGTGTGGCAAAAAGCTGAAGGCAAGCGAGAACAGTGCCAATGCAACAGCGCGCACGCGCAGCCGGCGGCTCTTGACGATATCAGCAGCGGTGGCCTTGGGGTTGACCTCACCTTCTTTTGAGTTGGGGTAGTAAGCTACTATAAGCATGCCAGCCGCACCGACTGCGAGCAGGCCGACAATGAGTAACCCTATCTTGTCGTTTATCCATACCCCGTAGCATGACAGGGCAAACATGGCGGCTACTGCAATCTCGATGATGGTGCTCAAGGCCGTTCGTGGCGTCTCGACCATATCATCGGTGTTGCTGAAGTCGATTTCTTCAATCTTGTCTTTTGGGGGAGCCAGTGACGGGAATTTCTTGTAGATGATATGACGGGCACCGTAGTAGAAGCCGATAATGACGATGATCATCACCAGTGCGACCAGGGGGCTGATGGTTTCTCTCGAGAGAAGTTCCTTGACCAGATATCCTAATCCCAAAGAGATTACTAATAAGACAATAGCCAATATCTTTGAATATTTCGATTTCATAGCTCTAGCGATGGTTAAAGGGTTTTACATTACTTTTTATCAGGATTGCTTGCTCTTGAAGTGAGCAGCGATAAACCAGACTAAACTCAGGATGAAGAGAATAATCACCGCCCAGTTGACAAAAGTCTGGTTCACTCCTGGGATAACAGTCAATAGACAATAGAGTGCAAGTTCCACTGCCATGATGCGCCTGAAGCGTGCGCGTATCTGGAGCTGCTGCATGCTGTCTGATGCTATGATGCCGAATGTCCACTTTTCGGTGAAGTAGGCGGTGACGAGCAACGCAATCACACAGATGGTATCAATACCGGCAATGAAATAAAGTCCCTCGGCGTAACGGGCTAATACGATGACCCATGAGGCGACGAGAATCAATGCCGATGCGGCCTCAAACAGGGTGGACTCCTTGGTGCGGGGCAGTATGCCTTGTCTAGCGAAATTGGAGTTGTTGACGGCCTCTCTCATCTCGTCAGGAGCGATGAGGAACATCATCGGAACGATTGACAGCGGAGCGTAGATGAGCGCAGTGATTCCGAATACTGTCCCGCTGATAGCCTCTGCTGCCAGAAACAGTATGAAGTCAGCTACCAGAACAATAGTGGCGAGGATCGCAACTGTCAGAATAATCTTTTTATTGGTCGGTTTCATTGCTTTCTTCTTGATTATCGGTTTCACTTTTCTTCTTCTTGGGCAGACGGCGGGCCTTGCGCAGCGCTTCGGTGATGATCCACTGCAACTGGCCGTTGGTGGAGCGGAACTCGTCGGCTGCCCATTTTTCAATGGCATCCATCGTGTCGCTGTCGACACGCAGGATGAAACTCTTGGTGGCTTTCTTTGCCATGGTCTGCTGGTTGATTAAGTTTTTAGTTTTCAGTTGTCAGTCTCCAGTTGAGCGCGGATGCCGCTGAAAACTGACAACTGCCAACTGAAAACGGAGATGTTACATGTTCAGCGTGCCGGTGTTGACGACGGGCTGGGCCTGTTCGTCGGCGCACAGGACAACAAGCAGGTTGCTCACCATCGAGGCCTTCTTGTCGTCGTCGAGCTCTACGATTTCCTCGCTCGAGAGCTTGTCAAGGGCCATCTTCACCATGCTCACGGCACCCTCGACGATCTTCTCGCGGGCGGTGATGATGGCGCTGGCCTGCTGGCGGCGCAGCATCACGGCAGCAATCTCGGGAGCATAGGCCAGGTAGTTGATGCGGGCCTCGACAACCTCGATGCCGGCCAGCGACAGGCGCTCGTTGAGTTTGCCCTCGAGCTGCTCGTTGATCTCGTCGCCACCCGAGCGCAGGGTCAGTTCCTTGGTGTCCTCGTCATTGTCGTCATAGGCATACTGTCCGGCTACCTGCCTCAAGGCGGCATAGCTCTGGACGCTCACGAAGTCCTCCAGGGCGCGCATCAAGCCCTTGGCGTTGCCGCTCAGCGTGCCGTCGGTCGAGGCCATCGTCTGCGAGTCCACCTCAAACAGGGCCTTGTAGGTGTCCTTCAGTCTCCACACCAGCACGAGGCCGATCATCACGGGGTTACCCACCTTGTCGTTCACCTTGATGGGCTCGGCGTCCAGGTTGCGGGCGCGCAGCGAGACCTTCTTGGTGCCGTAGAAGGGGTTGATCCAGTAGAAGCCCGTCTTGGTGAACGTGCCGCTGTACTTGCCGAACCAGGTGGTCACCCTGGCGGTGTTGGGCTCAAGCATGATAAATCCGTTCAGGATGAACAACTCGCCGATCAAAAACAGTGAGCAGACGATCAGCAGGATGGTGGGAATGATGCCATGGCTGGGCATGTCATACATGATAATGGCTTTGTATATTCCCCACACGCACAGAATCGGTAACACAATTGCTACAAACAGCATGAAGAAGCCGTTCAGTGTAGTACCCTTGAAATTAAATTCCTTCGTTTCCATAATCGTAAAAGTTGAAAAGTTAATATTTAGTTTTAATTAATTTTGATATCATTTTGATATCGCAAAGATATATTCGTTTAATCTACCTGTCAATACTTTTTGTCGATTTTAACATTATTTTAACATTTCGGCACCTCATTCCCCCTCTCCGGGGCCTCCCGTTCTGCCCCGTCTTGTCCCGTGGGCGAGGGCTCAGCCTCGGTAAAAAGAAATCTAATGTCTAATATCTAAAGTCTAAAGTCTTTTTTGTATCTTTGCCGATTGAAAAAAGAATACAACCATTAACAACAGTATATCAAGACTATGACAAAGTTAGTTGACCGATTTTTGAAGTATGTGAAGTTCGACACCCAGAGTGACGAACTCACCAACCTGACGCCCTCCACGCCGGGCCAGATGGTGTTTGCCAAGGAATTGGAGCGTGAACTCCACGCCATGGGCCTGAGCGACATCACGCTCGATGACAATGGCTACCTGTTCGCCACCTTGCCCGCCAACACCGACAAGGCCGTGCCCACCGTCGGCTTCATCGCCCACATGGACACCGCCCCCGACATGAGCGGACACGACGTCAAGCCACGCATCGTCAAGTATGAGGGCGAGCCCATCGTCCTGAGCGAGGAGCCCCGCATCGTCCTTGATGCACAGCAGTTCCCCGAGATGAACGACTACCTGGGCCAGGAGTTCATCGTCACCAGCGGCGACACCCTGCTCGGTGCCGACGACAAGGCCGGCATTGCCGAGATCCTGAGCGCCGTCGAGTGGCTCCAGGAACACCCCGAGGTGAAGCACGGCAACATCCGCGTGGGCTTCAACCCCGACGAGGAGATCGGCCTGGGTGCCCACCACTTCGATGTCGAGAAGTTTGGCTGCGACTGGGCCTACACCATGGACGGTGGCGCCGTGGGCGAGCTGGAGTTTGAGAACTTCAACGCCGCCAGCGCCAAGATCACCTTCAAGGGCCTGAACGTACACCCCGGAGCCGCTAAGCACAAGATGATCAACTCGATGCGTGTCGCCATGCAGTTCGCCATGATGCTGCCGCGCTGGGAGACCCCCGAGCACACCGAGGGCTACGAGGGCTTCTACCACCTCATCAGCATGCAGGGCGGTGTGGAGCAGACCACGTTGAGCTACATCATCCGTGACCACGACCGCGCACGCTTCGAGAGCCGCAAGCGCGAGATCGAGCACCTGTGCAACAAGATCAACGCCGAGTTCCCCGACTGCGCTTCGTGCGAGATCAAGGACCAGTACTACAACATGCGCGAGAAGATTGAGCCCGTCATGAACATCATCGACCTGGCCAAGCAGGCCATGGAGAACGCCGGCGTGACGCCCAAGGTGCAGCCCATCCGCGGCGGTACTGACGGCGCCCAGCTCTCGTTCAAGAACCTGCCCTGTCCCAACATCTTCGCCGGCGGCATGAACATGCACGGACGCTTCGAGTACGTGCCCATCCCCTCGATGGAGAAGGCCATGATGACCATCGTCGAGATCTGCAAGCTCGTCGCCCAGTAAGCAAACCACAGGACCCTAAAGACCCTAAAGACCTTAAAGACCCTAAAGACCTTAGGGTCCTTAAGGCCCTTAAAAAGACGATATTTAGAAAAAACAACCAAATTATTTGGCGGGTAAAGAAAAAGGCAGTACCTTTGCACCGCATTTTTTGGGAGATTCGCTAGCTCAGCAGGTAGAGCACATCCCTTTTAAGGATGGGGTCGTGGGTTCGAGCCCCACGCGAATCACAATGACGGGTAATCGCCCGTCATTTTTTTATCCCTAAATCCCATGTCCTCCAACTGATTACATGACGCATCCGCTTTCTTGCTAAAGAGCGGAAATTACCGCTAATAACACATTTTTCACAACTAAATGGCAACTTTGAGTACATTTGCGGTACATTTTCGGTATCAACAACGAAGGGTCCCGACTGCAGCCGGAACCCTTCGTTATGGTTATGGTATCTCCTGCGGGATTAGCCCAGGATGATGTCGATCAGGGCATTGACGTCGGCGATGTTGATCTCGTTATCCTCGTTGACGTCGGCACGCTTTCTGGTGGCAGCATCGGCCTGTCCGCCCAGGATGATGTCGATAAGGGCGTTGATATCGGCGATGTTGACCTCACCGTCACCGTTCACGTCGCCGCGTTGGAACTCAGGCTCAATGGGCTCGTCCATCTCAACAAAGACGAATTCATCCAGATAAGGCATGCGCAGACGGAGCCAGTTCTCCACATAGTCCATCTCAGCGTTCAGGTCGAGGGGCTTGCCGGCAAGGTCAGAGTCGCCGCTCCAGCGAGCTTCCTCACGGGCTACAGCACCGCAGGCGTCCAGGTTGTTGATGGCGTTGCGGTAACGGTTCACGAGGCTGTCGGTACTCAGGACGGTCTTACGCAGCTCCTTGTATCGTGCTACGATCTCGTTGTGGGTCTTCCAGTATTTCCACAGGTTGGCCATGGGAACGTGGTAGATCCAATCCAGGGGACGTTCGGGCTTAACGATTTCGGGCTTGTTCACGTCGGGTGAATAGTTCTGACCCAGGCAGATGTCAAGATCCCAAGGAATCATGGTGAGGCGGTGGTTCTCGGCAACATCGTGGCAGGCATAGTAGATGTTCTTGCTCTCGTTGTCGAGTGCCTGCAGGGTGGCGATGAAGATGAGGTAGTCCTTCATCACGGGGATGTCAAAGTAGTAGTCCAGGCTGTCAATGATAGTGCCGGCCTGGTCAGAGTTGTAGGAGTACCACACGGCTTCCTCCAGTGCGTTCCAGTTGGAGCGGCGGATCTCGTCATAGTCGGGATACTTCATCTCGAAACCGTTCCACCACACCTGGCTCGTACGCTGGGTGGGCAAACTCATCGCTACGTTGCGGGTCCAGCGGTAGGCCATCCAGATGCCGCCGTGGAAGGTGCGTGTGCTGGCGTCATAGCGCTCCAGCTTCAGCTGCTTGCGGTCGATGGGCTCACACATGTTGTAGATACCACGGTACTCGCCGTTGAGCATCACCTCGACCATCTGGCCACGTGAGCCGTTACGCACGTTGGCAATCGTGTCGGCATACCAGGGCTGGCTGGCCATGTCGAGCCACAGGTCGGTGCTCACGCGGTTGCGCACGCGCAGGAAGTCGAGCTGGCCGGCATCCAGGATCCAGTTGTTGTCCTTGCGCAGGCCGAAGAAACGCCTGTTCATCTTGGTGCTGTCGTCGTTGATGAACTTGATGCGGTAGTTCAGCTTGTGCTGTCCCGGCAGGTTGGTGGCTATACCGCGAGTCTTGATCTTGGCCTTCATCGGCTCGACATTGGTCGAGTCGGGCTCGCTGATAAAGATCTCGGTGTAGCTGTACTCCTTGGTGAATTCGCCGAAGAGTTCCACGATGGGCAGCCACGTGAAGGTGATGGCGGCCTCGATGATGCTGTCGCCATGGTCGAAGGTCACGTTATACAGCTTGCCGCCCTGCAGGTCCCTGAAAGTCACCTCGTCGCCGCTGGTAACGGCAACACCGTCGATAAAGACGCCCTGCAACTCCTCGCCGAAGCTTACCGTTGCAGTGAAGTCATTGCCGAACTGTGACTGCGGAACACTGCACAACCAGACGTTGTTCAGCGTGTCCCAGGGGGCACGATGGCCGCCAATGTTGAGGGTCTGCCCGAAGGCGGTTACTGCCGCCAACACGAGCGCCATTGTCAAGAGTAATTGTTTCTTCATGAAATCTTGTCTTGTTTAGTTGTTAATATGTTGATTATTATGTTGTCGTTGTGGTGTTGTCTTGTCTTGCCATCATGGGGGCGCTCATCAGATTGTTGCAACCTGCAACGGCAAGGACGTGCCGCCCTTGCCTGATGGCCTCCCATCTTATGTTTTGTCGTCGATGACAACTGACAGATGCCGTAAAAAACGCTGCAAAGATAGTAAAAATGTTGATTGGCAGTGTGATTACCTCGGTTTTTTCCGACGTTTTTTCAGCAAAATTGCCGTTCCTGGCGGCTAAATGGCTCAAGATGAGTGGCTTTTCCGATAGCAGTAGGAACTTTTCAGCCTATTGTATGCCGTCGGCAGGGTGGTGGTGCCGGGTGTGCGTGGCTGCTCCCGTGGCAGTGATTTGCCCTTGTTTCACTCTTCACATTCTTTAAGAAAAAATTTCATCACATTTTGTTTGTTTTATGTGTCTTAACAGCTAAAAAAGAAGTAATTTTGTTGGCTCAATTAAACAAAAACTTGAAAATCACTCGATAGCAATGAAGATATTTACCAACGATGGACTGCGTCGCATCGGCGATCGCACCGTGGAAAAAGAGGGCATAGAGATGCTGGACCTCATCGAGAGGGCGGCTTCGGCGGTGTCCTATGAACTCATCTCGCGCTGGAGGACCTCCAAGCGTTTTGTCATCTTTGCCGGCCCTGGTGACAATGGGGCCGACGCTCTCGCCGTGGCGAGAATGATGTATGAACAGGGCTACAAACCAGAGGTTTACCTGTTCAACATCAAGTCTGCGATGCTCTCACCCTGTTGCCTGGCCAATCGTGACCGCCTGCTCGAGACGGCCGGCGACGACATCAAGTTCATCGAGGTAATCCAGAACTTCAACCCGCCCGAACTGGACGAGTCTGACGTCGTGGTGGACGGACTCTTCGGCAACGGCCTTCGCACGCCCCTCAAGGGCGGTTACACGGCACTGGTGCAGTACATCAATGCCAGCAACGCCTATGTCGTGTCCATCGACGTGCCCTCGGGCATGTTCGGCGAGTGGAACGTCGGCAACGACCGTCGCAATATCATCCAGGCCGACCTCACCCTGACCTACCAGTGCAAGCGCCTCGCCTTCTACTTCGCCGAGAACGCCCAGTGCGTCGGCGAGTGCAAGGTGCTGGACATCGAGTTGGACAGCGAGGGCATGGCACGCACGCCCACCGACTTCTATCTCATTGAGCGCGAGAACGTGCATGAGATCATGAAGCCGCGCAACCCCTTCATCAACAAGTATGACAACGGAACAGTGCTGCTCATCGCCGGCAGCTATGGCATGATGGGAGCCGCTGTGCTGGCCGCTAAGGGTGCCCTGCGCGCCGGTGCAGGACTGGTGACCGTCCATGCGCCGCGATGCGGCTATCAGGTGTTGCAGACCGCCGCCCCCGAGGCCCTCTTTGAGCCCGACCGCGACGAGATCATGACCACGGCCATTGACATGCGCCACACCTACAGCGTGGTCGCTCTGGGACCCGGCCTGGGCGTTCAGGACGCGACCCTTGAGGCCGTGCACCAGTTCATCATGAACTTCAGGCGTCCTTGCCTGTTGGATGCCGATGCGCTGAACTGCATCGCCCGTCGTCCCATGCTCCTGAAGAGCATTCCCCCGCGTTCCATCATCACGCCCCATGCCATCGAGTTTGACCGCCTCTTCGGCGAGCACAACACCGACGAGGAGCGCCTCAAGAAGGCCATCGACGTGTCCCGCATCTACAACATCACCATCGTGCTCAAGGGCCACTACACCATGACGGTGCGCCCCGACAGCAAGATCTATGTCAACAGCAGCGGCAATCCGGGTATGGCGACCCCCGGCAGCGGCGACGTGCTCACCGGTGTCATCTCGGCCCTCATCGCCCAGAATTACCCCGCCGACTGGTCCGTCGTGCTCGGCGTCTATATCCACGGCCTGGCCGGTGACCTGGCTGCACAGGAGCATGGCACCTATGGCATGGTAGCGTCCGACATCGTCGATAACCTCGGTAAGGCCATTGTCGAGGTCATGCGATAGTTCCCGCTCGGGGGGTCAATAAAACATAGAAGGGCCGGCAATCGTTCTCGACTGCCGGCCCTGCTTGTGGTACCTGAAGTGGGACTTGAACCCACACGGCCGCAATGGCCAAGGGATTTTAAGTCCCTCGTGTCTACCGATTCCACCATTCAGGCATTCGGTTTGGTTTCGGGCGCAAAGATACTACTTTTTAATGAAAGTGAAGGGTATTTGCCGTTTTTTTTGATTTTTTGTGTCCTCGTGGCCTTACAGCAGGTCCAGTAACTTGATGTCCTGGACGGCTGCCTGCTGCTGCTCCCGCAGGGTGGTGATGCGATTGATCATCTCGGCAAAGCGGCTGTCTGCCTTGGGGATGAAGGCGGTGTTGCCCTGGCTGGCGAGCTTCTCGGTGACGGTGTTGACGGTGAAGTCGTCGGGGTCAAATGCTGGCTGAAAGCTGCGGCCCTCTTCCTCGCCGTCCTGGCTGATGGCGGTGAGCAGCCCGGCGCGTTGCAGCCCCTGCAGCAGCTTCTCGGCTAGCGGGCCGGGAATGCCGTATTCTGTCACCAGCTCTTTCAGCGTGAGGGCCTGCTCGTGGCTCTTGAACTTCTTGATGGCAAGGGTGAGCACGGCAATCGACAAGTTGTTGGAGTAGTCCTGTGACATGCCCTTGGCCTTGTCGTCGTAGGCAAAGCTGTCGAAGTTCTGCCAGGCATAGGTAATCACGACGCCCGACAGGGCGATGAGCCACGACAACTGCATCCACACCAGCATCAACGGCAGGAAGGCAAAACTGCCGTAGATGGCATTATACTTCGAGACGTACAGCTGGCCGCTGACGAACAGCCACTGTACCACCTGGAACAGGGTGCCGCACAGCACGCCGGCAAACAGGGCCCCCTTGAATTGGACTTTGGTGTTGGGAATCAGGTAGTAGGCGGCGGTGAACACGATCCACGAGATGACCGTCGGCATGAACGCCAGCAGGTAGTGCATCACCGGGGACACCGCATTGACGCTGAACACGTGCTGCACGGCGTCGCTCATGAAGATGGAGATGCCGGCGGCACACACCATCAGCACGGGCAGTAGCAGGAACAGCGCCGTGTAGTCGGTGAACTTGCGTTGCAGCGAGCGCTTGGTGGTCACGCCCCAGACGTGGTTGAAGGTGTTCTCCACGTCGCTCATCAGCGAGATGAGGGTCCACAGCAGGAATACCAGGCCGATGCCGATGAACACGCCTTGGGACGCCTGTGCCAGATAGTTCTCGACATACTGCAGCGCATCCTCGAGGGCTTGACGCTGAGCGGGGAAGTAGCGGAAGAGCTCACTCTGTATCAGCTTCTGGAACCCGAAACCGCGGGCGATGGCAAACAGCATCGCCAGAGCCGGAACCACAGCGAGGACGGTCCTGTAGGTCAACGCGCAGGCACGCGTCTGCAGGTCGCGGTCCAGGTAGGAGTGAACGCTCAGGTTCACCACCTTCACGGCCTTGACCTGCCACCTGGCGCTGGCGTCGTCCCACACGCCCTTCATGCAGTACTCGAAGCACCGCATCACCTTCTGCCACAGGCTGGGTTTCTCTTCGCTCATGGCTGCAGTCTGTCTTGGGGCTGCTTTTTACTGGTTGTCGAGGGCTTCCTTGATCAGGTCAAAGATGCCGTCGATGCTGCCCAGGCCGTTGATGGCGCGGTATTTACCTTGCTCTTGGTAGTAGGCCTTCAGCGGCGAGGTCTGGTTGTGATAGGTTTCCAGGCGCTTGCGGGCGGTATCCTCGTTGTCGTCCGAACGGCCGCTCATCTGGCCGCGCAGGAGGATGCGCTTGATGAGCTCCTCCTCGGGAACCTCAAGGCCCACAACGGCGTCAACCTGGGTGCCTCGGTCGGCCAGCAGCTGCTCCAGTGCCTCGGCCTGAGGTATCGTGCGGGGGAAACCGTCAAAGATGACGCCCTCGCTGGCATTGTCCTTGTTCTCGTCGAGCACCTGTGCCAGGATGTCGATGATGAGTTCGTCGGGCACGAGTTGTCCCTGGTCGATATAGCCCTTGGCGATCTTGCCCAGCTCGGTGCCGCGCTTGATGTTGTCGCGCAGCACGTCTCCGGTCGAGATGTGGAACAGCTTGTAGTGCTCAATCAGTTTATCGCTCTGGGTGCCCTTTCCCGATCCGGGAGCACCAAAAATGACAATGTTCATCATATTCTTCTTGAAGTATTTTTTGTAAAAATCTAGTCTAACGGATTAACGCTCCTTCAGGGCGTAGATGTCGGGCAGGTTGCGTGCCAGGCCGTCCAGGTCGAGGCCGTAGCCCAGGATGAACTTGCTCGGGATTTCAAAGCCCACATAGTCCGGCGGGTTGCCGATGGTCAGGGCCTCGGGCTTGAACAGCAGGGATACCATCTTGACCGACTTGGGGCTGTGCTTGTCGAGCTCCTTGCGCAGCTGGGCGGCGGTGATGCCGCTGTCGATGATGTCCTCGACGATGATCACGTCGCGGCCGGTGATGTCCTGCGTCAGGCCCATCAGCTGCTTCACCTCGCCGGTCGAGGATATGCCCTCGTAGGACTTGAAGCGGATGAATGCGATCTCGGCGTCATGCAGGCCGCTCGCGCGGAACAGGTCCGAGGCAAAGATGAAGGCCCCGTTCAGTATGCACAAGAACAGGGGGCACTTGTCGTCATAGTCCCGCTTGATTTCCTGGGCCAGGCGATGAACCTGCTTGGCGATTTCTTCTCGTCTGATATAGGGCTCAAATGTCAGCCCCTGATAAGTGATTTCTTCCATTTGCTTACAGAATTAAAACGCAAAGATACAATAAAGTTTTCACTTCTCGGTTTCCATGGTTTCAGTTTTTTCACTGAAAAAGGAAAAAAGCGAGCCAGAGGCTTGCAATACCTCGACAACCAGGGCAGGCATGTCAGGGTATTGCGAGCCTCCGGCTCGCTATGAGGGGTGATTACTTGGCGACCTTCTCGAGGCGCTTCATCATGGCGAACATGAAGATCGCTGCCACGAGGCAGACGCCCAGGAATACGCTCCAACATACCCACAGGGGCACCTTGCCCCACAGGGCGCCGCCGACCAGTACCAGCTGGTTGCCCAGAGCGGTGGAAACGAACCATCCGCCCATCATGGCACCCTTGTACTTGGGAGGAGCCACCTTGCTGACAAACGAGATGCCCATCGGGGAGAGCAGCAACTCACCGAAGGTGAGAATCAGATACACACTGATGAGCAGGTTGGGCGTCACGTCGGCCACATGCTGGCCCACGAGGTTGCCGTCGGCATCGGGTGCCATTTGCGGCATGGGCAGTCCCACCGAGGCAAAGGCCATGACGGCATAGGCTATCGCGGCGACTACCATACCATAGGCAATCTTGCGCGGTGCCGAGGGCTCCTTGCCCTTGCTGGCCAGATAGCTGAAGATGGCCATCGAGACGGGCGTCAGTGCCACGACATAGAACGGGTTGAACTGCTGGAAAATCGGTGCGGCGATGTCGATGCTGCCGGTCGTGCGGGTGTACTTGTAGTACAGGATGCCCAGGGCTGCCAGGATGATGGCTCCCGAGATGCCCTTGGCCTTGGCCGTCTTGCTCTGGAAGAGCGAGAAACCGGCATAGACGATGAAGATGACAAGTACCAGGTTCCATACGTCAAAGGCCATGCTCTCCAGGCCGCTCGATGTGTTGGCAGTGAACTCGTCGGCAAAGAAGGTGAGCGACAAGCCGTTCTGGTGGAACGCCATCCAGAAGAATACCACCACGGCAAACACGAGGCACAGGGCGATGATGCGCGCCTTGGTGTCCTCCTTGCTCAGCTCGGGTTCCTTGACGGTGTTGTCCTCGGCCTTGGCTGCGGCCTTCTTGCCGCCCTCAGCATGCTTGAACGTGCTGCGGAAGGCGTAGTAGATGGCAATCGAGAGTACCAGCGAAACGCAAGCCACGGCAAAGGAGAAGTGGTAAGCATCGTTGGACGAGAAGCCCCATGCGGTCTCGGCATACTCCTTGATCTTGACGGCAGCCGTCGGTGCGAACAGGGCGCCGATGTTGATGGCCATGTAGAAAATCGAGAAGCCTGCGTCACGCTTGGCGGCATAGCGGGTGTCGTCATACAGATTGCCCACCATCACCTGCAGGTTGCCCTTGAACAGGCCCGTGCCCAGGCCGATGAGCAGCAGCGCGCCGATCATCACAATCAGGGCAAAGGTGTTGCCGCCCAATGGGACGGACAAGAGCAGATAGCCCAGGAACATGATGATGATACCGATGGTCACCATCTTGCCGAAGCCGAACTTGTCGGCCATCCAGCCGCCGATCAACGGGAGGAAATACACCACCATCAGGAATGAACTGTAGATGGTGCCGGCAACAGCCGGTGACAGGCCATAGTTGGCCCTGAGGAAGAGGGCGAACACGGCAATCATCGTGTAGTAGCCGAAGCGCTCGCCCGTGTTGGCCAGTGCCAACGCGAATAGTCCTTTAGGTTGTCCTTCAAACATAATTCAATGTCTTTTTTACCAGAGAATCTAGAAAATCTAGATGTTCTAGATCTCCTAGATCCTCTTATAGGTTAATGTCAAGTGAAAAATTACTTGTCGCTGGTCACGCGCTCCAGCCACTTCACCATACCGAGCATCACGCCAGCAGAGATGAAGCAGACGATGATGAACACACCCCAGCACTGCCACAACGGAATGTTGTTGTACATGATGGTGCCGATGGGCAGCAGGATGTTACCAACGGCGGTGGTACCGAGCCACAGGCCCTGGCACAGACCGAGCATGGTCTTGGGGGCCACCTTGGAAACGAACGACAGACCCAGCGGCGAGATGAACAGCTCGGCAACGGTGAGCAGGAAGTAGGTGGCAATCATTACCCACCAACCAGCCTTCATGCCCATCTTGGCGTCGGCGTCGAGCAGCTTGAACTCATCACCCGAGGGATAACCGGCGGTGTAAGAGTAGACGGCAAGGAACAGATAGGCCAAACCGGCGATGCACATACCGTAGGCAATCTTGCGGGGAGTGGAAATCTCCTTACCACGCTTGCTCAGGGCACCGAAGATCAACATGATGATCGGGGTGAGCACAATCACGAAGAACGGGTTCACGGCTTGCCACAGCTCGGCGGGCAACTGATCGCTCTTGACGAAGTCGCGGGCAAAGAATGACAGGGTAACACCGTTCTGGTGGAACGAGAACCAGAAGAAGATGACAACGCCGAGCACTGCGAGCAGGGCATACAAGCGCTGGCGCAGCTCCTTGGCCATGCTCTTCTTCTCCTCAGGAGTGAGCTCGACCGAAGCGGCAGCAGCCTTCTTTCCGGGAGAGGGGAAGATACCGCGCTTAGCAATGAAGATGGTCAGCGAGATGATCATGGCAATCACCGATGCGATGAAGGCGAAATGCACACCCTGGTTGAACACCTCGAGGTAGCGCTGGCAAGTCTCAACAGTAGCTTCGCCCTGGATACCTGCTTGGCCAAGGTAGGTCTGCAGGTTGGTCATCTGGTCGGCAGGAATAGTGCCATCGATGAACTTGTGGCACAGTGCGGGCAGCTCGGCAACATACTTGAAACCGAAACGTCCCAGCCACCACTGGCGCAAGAACGGAGCGATGAACGGGGCAATCAGACCACCGATGTTGATGAACACATAGAAAATCTGGAAACCTGCATCGCGGCGGCCCTTCAAAGTCTTGATTTCCTCTTCAGACATTCCGTCGGCAGCAGCTTTGGCCTCCATGTCATCATACATCTGGCCCACAATGGCCTGCAGGTTACCCTTGAACAGACCGTTACCAAAGGCAATCAGCACCAATGCCACACAGGTGAGGACAAGCAGAGCCGTCATTGTGCCTGCTGTGGCGGTGATGGGAATAGCCAGGGCAGCATAGCCGAGTGCCATGATGATGATACCCGTCATGATGGTGCCCTTGTAGTTCTGGGTGCGGTCGGCAATGATACCACCTACTAGACTCAAGACATAGATGGCTGCCAAGAAAATCGAGTAAATCAAGGCCGCTTTATCATCGGCCAGGCCGAACTTGGAGCACAGGAACAGTGACAGCACAGCGGCCATGATGTAGTAGCCGAAGCGCTCGCCCATGTTGCTCAAAGCGGCAGGGATTAGACCCTTAGGATGGTTTTTAAACATAATTTGTTTTGGTTTATTGGTTAATATATTAATAATGTATTGTCGTTTCGTCTCAGCAGCCGGAGTGCTCACGGGCCTGATAGGCGATGGCATAGGCGCGGATCTGCTTGATCATCGCCAGCAGGCCGTTGCTGCGGGTGGGGGAGAGATGCTCCCTCAGGCCGATACGCTCGATGAAGTAGAGGTCGGTGTCGAGCACTTCCTGAGGCGTCGCGCCGTCGAGCACGCGCACGAGCATCGAGATGATGCCCTTGACAATGATGGCGTCGCTGTCGGCCTGCAGGCGCATCTTGCCGTCGATGCAGTCGGCCTGCAGCCACACGCGGCTCTGGCAGCCGTCAATCAGGTTGTCGGCCGTCTTGTACTGCTCGTCCAGCGCGGGCATGGAGTTACCCATGTCGATGATGACCTGGTAGCGGTCCATCCAGTCGTCCAGACCCTCAAATTCCTCGATGATTTCCTCTTGTCGCTCGTTAACTGTTGACATTGAAAAGGTGATGTTTTGGTTTAACCTACAAATTTAGGCTTATTTTTTGAGATACACTCCATCTGTGTCCCGAAAAATGCATTTTTTACCAAAAAACAAGCCCTGCCGGCATGTGCCGACAGGACTTGACTAGTTCTGATATCAATACAGATTAATAGAAGTTGATCAGGTTTTTCTTCACCTTGGTGGTCTTCGACAAAATCTGGTTGATGTTCTGCGGGTTGGCAAAGATCTGAGCGCCGCGGGTCTGGGCATAGCGGTTGTCCAGCTCCTCCTTGGTGGGCTGACGCTCTTCCTTCTCCTGCTTCACTACCTGATAAACTACGACAGCGCCATAGCCCTTCCAGGGACCCTTGACTTCACCGACCTTAGAAGCGGCGATGCGGCCTACCAGGCCACTCTCGTTACCCAACTTGGGATCGGCGTTGGCAGCGAATACCACGCGGGCGGTATCAATCTGGGCGCCCATCAGCGAGGCATAACCGTTCAGGTCCTTAGCCTTGCCCTGGTACTGCTTCATCAGGTCGTCACCCTTCTTGCTGTTGCGAACGCGGTTCTCGAGCATCTCCTTGCCAGGCTTGAAGGTGTAGGGCAGATAACCCTCGGGGTAAACCTCATCGACGGCAACGGCAATCAGCGTGTTGTTGTTGTCGCTGAAGATGGGTGAAACGTCGCCCTTCTTGCTGTCGAACGCCCACTTGATGGCCTTGCGGCTGTCCTTGATGCCCTGGAACTGGTTGCCCAGCTGCGGGGTACTCGGGGTAACCATCGACTCTACGGCGTTGTAGCCGGCCTTGGCTGCGTTCTCCTCAAACTCCTTCACGGTCTTGTTCTTGTTCAGGAAGGCCTGGAACTTGTCGCGCAGGTCCTCGCTCGTCTTGGTGCTGGCATAGGCGTCATAGGTCACGGTGGCCAGGGTGTAGAACATCTTGGCGGGCTTGCGCTCGTTCACCTTCATCAGGGTAGCGCCCTGCTCACCGCTGTTGTATACAAAGAATACACCGGGAGTGGCGTTGACCAGCTTGGTCTTGATCGAGTCAACAAAGCCATAGGCACGCTGCCACTCGCTGAGCTTGCCCTCCACCTTCTGGGGATAAGCCTTCTTGATCTCGTCCAGGGACTTGCCGCTGTTGAGCTGGTTCAGCACATCCTTCTGCATCTTGGCATCACCTTGTACGACAACGTAACCCAGGTCAATCGAGTCAACGGTCATCTGCTTGTTGATGAGCTTGTACATCTCGTGGTGGTTGCCAGTGGTGGTGTCGCGGCGTACGGTACCTACCTCGGCGCCGGCGAAGAAGTCGCGCACGTTGGTCGGCAGCTTGTCACGGGTCATCATCGCGGTGTCGACGTTGACGGTGCCCAGGATGCGTACCGAGTCAACGCCACGGCCCTTCTGCAGGGCGATATAGGCGGCGTCGGCGATCTTGTTGGCGGCTGCGATGTCCTCGGCGTTGGGCTCAATGTTCACGGCGATGTAATGGATGGCGCGAACCTCCTCATCGATCTTGAACATCGACTTCACCTTCTCCCACTCAGCCTTGAGCTCAGCATCGCTCACGGGATACTTGTCGTTGGGCAGGGTGGAGTAGTCCTTCTTGGCGAAGGTGACGATATTGGTGACTGCACTCTCCTCGGCGAGCTGTGCGCGGTCCAGGTCGTTGGCCTGCATACAGCCTGCGATCAGGTTCTGCAGCTTGGCGAACTTGTACTGCTTGACAACGTCGTTGGTCAGCTTGTCCCACTGGGCGCGCAACTCAGCAACCTGTGACTCCTGAATGCCCTGCTTGCCGGGATTCATGATGAAGTCATACAGCTCTGCGGGAGACTTTGCACCAGCCTGCTGTGCGAATTGAACAACGGGTTGGGGAGGATTCTTGCCGATCATCAGCTTGGTGATCTCCTCGTTGCTGACGGTGATACCCAGCTTCTTGTACTCCTGCTCCAGGAGCTTCTCGTTGATCATCTCCTCCAGCACCTGCTGCTGACGAACTGCGGGGTCGGTCTGCTGCTGGTTGTTCTGGTCGGCGGCAGCTTCTTGCTCCACGCGACGCTGGAACTGCATAATATCAATCTTCTCATTGCCGACTTTAGCGGCTGCGCTGTTGCCACCGGAACGGCCGATGGCCTCGATACCTACCTCGATAATGAATGCGAGCAATGCGGCACCGATTACGATGGCGAGGATCTTTTTCCTCTGCCTAATTTTCTCTAATGTAGCCATTTACAGTTATTTATATTACGTTATTTCTCTCAATTTTAGGGCTTTTCGCCAAATAAACACGCAAAGGTAGTTATTTTTTGCATACCAGCAAAAAACTAAATCAAAATTCTGTTTTTTTCTGTTTTTTGGCTTCCGTGAGACTTTGTAGGCGTTCGGACGAAATTCCGGGGCATTTCAGGTGGTCTTGTCCGCTATCGGGCCTTTTCAACATTTATAGGTGATTTTTAGCAATATTTTAGATGATGTGTTGACGGTGTTTGACAATTTAGTGTTAAATTTGCAGTTATTATTAATGTGAACGGTGCGTCTTGCCCTGATGGAGGCTAGGCGTCAAAAGTGTGCAAACAAACAAAGAATACGATAGACCAATATGAAGAAGATCAAGAAAGCGTTATTGTTGTCAGTGCTCGTGGCTGCCCCCTCTGTGGTCATGGCCCAGCCTGGCGTGATGTCCAGCGAGGCCTGCGGCTACTTTGAGCGCGGCAAGCAGATGTATGAGTCCCACAACTATGTGGGTGCCATCGACCAGCTAGAGCATGTCAAGTGCCTGCCCGCTGACGCGACCCTGCGCGAGCAGGCCGACTACTACATCGCCCTGAGCCACTTTGAGCGCGGCGAGGAAGAGAGCCTGGACATGCTGCAGAAGTTCATCTCCGATTACCCTGCATCTCCGCTGGCCACCGAGGCCCAACTCAAGATCGGTAACTACTACTTCTACCGCGGACAGTGGGAGAGCGCCCTGGTGAGCTACTCGCTCGTGCGCAACCGCGCCCTGGACCTGGACAGCGACGAGGACCTGGAGTACCGCCGGGCCTACTGCAACCTGCGCCTGGGCAACTATAACGAAGCCGAGCGGCAGTACTACGAGCTGGAGCATACCGCACGCTATGGCGGTGCCAGCGAGTTCTATAAGGCCTATCTGGAGTATGCCCAGGGCCGCTACGACGAGGCCCAGGAGCGCTTCAGCCACATCCCCGAGGGCACCGAGCTGGGCTACCAGTCGCAGTACTACCTCGCCCAGATCGACTATCACAAGAAGCACTACCGCCAGGTCATCGAGCGTGGCAAGGCGCTGCTCGACCAGCAGGCCAACGACTACTTTGACGCCGAGCTCAACCGCCTGATCGGTGAGAGCTACTATCACCTGGACAACGACCGCGAGGCCCGCATCTACCTGCGCCGCTACATGGACAACCCCGAGGGTGAGCCTTACCGCACGGCGGCCTACACCATGGGTGTGCTGGACTACCGCGACGGCAACTACCAGGCCACGGTCAACGACATGCTGATGGTCACCGACGAGAGCGACGCCCTCACCCAGAGCGCCCGCCTCTATCTGGGCCAGGCCAAGCGTCAGCTCGGTGACATCAACGGCGCCAACATGGCCTTCGAGCAGGCCGCGATGATGGACTGCGACAAGTCTGTCAAGGAGACGGCCTACTACAACTATGCCGTCGGCGTGAGCAAGGGCGCACGCACCCCGTTCGACAAGAGCGTGGACCTGTTCGAGGACTTCCTCAACCAGTACCCCAACTCCCGCTATAAGGACAATGTGGAGGGCTACCTCGTGGATGCCTACATGAGCACCACCGACTACCAGCGCGCCCTAACCAGCATCAACCGCATCAAGAAGCCCGGCTCCAAGGTGCTCACCGCCAAGCAGATTGTGCTCTACAACATGGGTGTACAGGCATTGTCCAACAACCGCAACAACGAGGCTGCCGACTACTTCAAGCAGGCCATCGCCGTGGGCAACTACGACAAGACGGTCCTCAACGAGAGCCGCCTGTGGCTCGCCGAGGCCCAATATCGCGGCGGCAACTACAAGGAGGCCGCCAAGTACCAGCAGGAGTATGTCAAGTCCACCAATAAGAGCGACGAGAACTACGGCATCGCCCAGTACAACCTGGGTTACAGTCTGCTGAACCAGAACCGCTATGCCGAGGCAAAGACGGCTTTCCAGAATGCGATTGCCAGCAAGCAGCTCACCAACGAGTTGTCGGCCAGTGCCTATCAGGGCATCGGCCAGGCACAGTATTACTTGAAGGACTTCAGCGGCGCACAGGCTTCCTATGACCAGGCGTTGAAGCTCGATAAGAACACCAGCGGTGACTACTCCATGTACCAGAAGGGTATCATGATGGGCCTCAGCCACCAGTATGCCGACGAGATCGCCCAGATGGACGCCCTCGTCAAGGCTTACCCCAAGAGCGACTTCGCCCCGCAGGCCGTGCTCGAGAAGGGTAATGCCCAGGCCATGCTCGGCAAGACCGAGGAGGCGCTGGCCACCTATGCCACCCTGCTGAAGAGCTATCCCAAGAGCGTCGAGGCCCGCAAGGGTCTGCTCCAGACGGCCCTGGTCAACAAGAGCATCGGCAAGGAAGATGCCGCCATCGATGCCTACAAGAAGGTCATCAAGGATTATCCCACCAGCGACGAGGCACAGGCCGCCGCCGAGGACATGAAGCTCATCTATGCTGACCGTGGCCAGCTCGCTGAGTTCGGCAAGTTCCTCAACAGCGTGCCCAATGCGCCCAAGATTGACGTCAACGAGGTGGAGAGGCTTACCTTTGAGGCTGCCGAGAAGGCCGCCATCGACGCCAGGCCGAGTATCGACAAGATGCAGCAGTACCTCAAGGACTATCCCGCCGGCGCCTATGCCGCCAAGGCCAAATACTATATCGCCCGTTACCACTACGGCAAGGGCAACTACGGCGAGGCCATGAAGGCCATCGACGAGGCCCTGCAGGGCGGCGGTGACGCTTCCTATGCCCAGGATGCACTGGCCATGCGCAGTGACATCCTCACCCGTCAGGGCAAACTCGACGAGGCCCTGCAGAGTTACAAGGACCTGGCCGAGCGTGCCACCAGCGACGACAACCGCACGCTGGCCCAGCTGGGTGCCATGCGCGTCGCCAAGCAGATGGGCAACTGGAATGAGGTGAGACAAATCGCAGGCACGCTGCTCGACCGTGGCGGCCTCACCGTCGGTGAGGAGCGTGAGGTCAAGCTCGACCGCGCCCTCGCCTTTGCCCAGGTCGGCAACACCAAGGAGGCCGAGGCTGCATTCCGTGCCCTCGCCCAGGATCCCAGCAACGAGTATGGCGCACAGGCTTCCTATGAGCTTTCCCGCATGCAGTATGAGATGGGTAACTACAAGGGCGCCGAGCAGACCATCAACGAGCTCATCGACGCCGGCACGTCACACAACTACTGGCTCGCCAAGAGCTTCCTCACCCTGGCCGATGTCTATTACAAGCAGGGCAACACTGCCCAGGCGCGCGACTATCTGCAGAGCCTGAAGAAGAACTACCCCGGCAAGGAGAAGGACATCCTCGACGGCATCGAATCACGCCTGAACAAGTGGAAGGGCGGTAATGCCAGCTCGACGACCAACTCGAGCTCGGACAACAGCAAGAAGGGAAGCAAAGGTGCCAAGAGTACCAAGAGCAAGAATTAATCCGTCACACATTATAATATAATTATATGTTTAAGAAGATGAACAACAGCAAGAAGATATTCCTCGCCATGGTGATGGCTGCTTTCGCCATGAATGTGACCCTGGCGCAGGAGAACCTGACTAAGGAAATCACGCTCGAAAAGGACGTCGCACCGCTCGAGAAGAAGGCGGTCAAGAAGAATGAGCTCCCCAAGGTGAAGAAGCCTTCAACGAAGGTCAATAAGATCTCGCTGGGCTACAGTGACCTCACCTCGCCCATCGACGTGCCCACCACGATTCCCACGCTGCTGCCCTACGGCTACCGCACGGCGCACAACTTCAGCGACAAGCGCGGCTACCTCGACATCGGCGGCGGCATGCAGGCTAACTTCAGGATGGACTTCGGCTACCGCATCCTCGATGCCGAGCGCGAGAAGCTGGCTGTGTGGGTCAACCACAACAGCACCTGGAACGGCAAGAACCCCAGCCAGGTCGTTCCCCTCGACGAGCTCCGCACCAAGCAGAAGTTTAACGACAACACCATCGCTGTGGACTACAGCCGTGCCCTGGGCAACGGCACCCTCACCCTGGGCGCCAAGGGCCACATCGATATCTACAACTATTATGGCGGCTGGAACGGCGCCAACGCCATCGCCTTTTCACCCTATCCTTACAAATACTATGAGGAGTACTATGCCTTCAACCTCACCGATTGGGACCAGGAGAAGCAGACGTTCACCAACTTCAACGTCAATGCTGACTGGAAGAGCCAGTTCATGCTTCGTGAGAATCCGTTGAAGTATAACATCGGCCTCCAGTATGGCCATGCTGCTCACGACAAGGCTTTCAGTGAGTTATACAAGCATGGCGTGCACGACAACTGGGGTATCCTCAACCTGGGTGGCTCTTATGACCTGACCGAGCTGACCACCGCTGCCCTCAACATCAAGGGCGAGTACCTGCGTCGTGGCACCAAGTCCAGATACAGCAGCGATTATGACCTGTTTGATGAAGTGGGCATGATCACCCTCTCACCGACCTACACGGTGCGTGGCGATATGTTCAAGCTCCAGTTGGGCTTGAACGCCCACCTGAGCTTCAGCGACGGTGGCATTTTCCGCCTCTCGCCCAATGTGCGCGCCAGCCTGTCGCTGGTTGACGGTTTCACCGTCTTCGGCAATGCACTGGGTGGCAAGGCGCTGGGCTATCGCCAGGGCAAGCACTTCGTCAACTACCGCTATGACAACCCCTTGCTGCTCTACGGTAGCGTCTATACTCCGCTCGATGCCGAGGCCGGTATCAAGATCGGGCCGTTCAACGGATTGAGCGCCAAGGTGTCGTTGGGCTATGCCATCGTCAAGGACGAGCCCGGCATCATCTATCATGTCCCCGATATTGACGGTTCAATGCCGATCACCGACATTTATAACAATGCCACTGGCAAATCCGTCTTAATCCGTGATGCATTCCTGGGAACGTACACCGGCTTCATGAGCGACTACAACGTCATCGACAGCCGCGGCTACTACATCAATGCCGAGCTCAACTACAAGTACCGCTCGCTCATCGAGGCTTCGGCTGCTGTCAAGTTTGCTCCCCACGACAAGGAACTGTTTGACAGTGATAGCCACTACAACGGCTACAAGATGGGCGTGGACCGCGCCTCGACCGTTGCCAACATCGACCTCAAGGTCACCCCGTGGCGCCCGCTGAGCGTGAACCTCGGCCTCGAGTACCGTGGTGGCCGCATGGCACTGTTCAGCAATCCCTATATGATCTACAGTAGTGATGTCAATCCTGGTACCAAATATTATAAGTTTATTGACATGAAGGATGCCATCAACCTGCATGCCGGGGCCAATTACCGCCTTAACAGTACCATCAGCCTCTGGCTTCAGGCCTACAACCTGCTCAACCGCCGCTACGATGTGCTTTACGGCATGGGCGCCCAGCGCATCGGCTTCATGGTCGGTGCCGGCTTCACCTTCTAGTGGCAGGCTCCCGCAACAATAACATTAATCCCCGTGGCACCGATTGCCACGGGAATTATTGTTCTATAGTGACTATAGTGACTATAGTTATGGGCTCGGTCACGGCAGGGTGGGCAGGGCGTCGCTGTGCTGGGCGAAGGCCTCGGCGGCTTCACAGCGGCACTCCAGGCCGCGGAAGTGTTCCATCGTTTTGTGCCAGTGGTAGATCTCGTCCATCCCCTGGCTAACGTGGCAGTTGCAGGCCTCGTGCTTGCGCTCAAGCACGCTCTCGATGTTCACCCAGTGGGTGGGATGGAACATCTGGCTCTGGGTGCCCGACATCGCCTCGAAGTAGAATAGCTTGAAGCGCCGGTCCAGCCGACGCCAGGCATCCATCACGAGGATGCCGCAGCAGGCGTGGTCGCGGTGGCCGTCCAGTGGCCAGTGGGTCATCACGATGTCGGGGTTCTCGCGGTCGATGAGTTCGCGCATCTCCTTGTAGCGCTCCAGGTTGACCTCGGTGTTGCCGTCCACCTGGCTCATGAAGATGTGGCGCGCCCCGGTCACCTTGCAGGCATTCTCGCTCTCCACCACGCGGATGGCGGCAGCCTCGCTGTGGCTCTTGCCTGCGATGCCTGCCTCGCCGCGCGTGAGATAGACGCACACCACCTCGTGACCCGCCTCGGTCAACAGGCACATCGTGCCGCCGCAGCAGGTCTCGGGATCGTCGGGGTGGGCGCCAATGGCCAGTACCTTGAGCCGCTTGCGTGGTGCCGTGTGATTACTACCGTTCTCCTGGGCGCTCATGCCCATGGGCAGGCCCAGCACCGTGGCCCCCACGGCAGCCGCTCCCGTCTTCTTGATCATTTCTCGTCGGTTCATATCGTTCAAGTTTCCAATAGATTTGATGTCACAAATATACAACATCTTGCGACAATGTGCCAACGCTTTGGCCGATAATGTGAAAAAAGTGCCAAAAAACACCCTGTACGCTATCACAATTGCTGCTTCACAGGCGGATATTGCAGAAAAATGTTAAATTTTTGGGTTGAATCGCCGTTTTTCCGAAATATTATTATTTTTGCGAATTGAAAAGTTTGTCTCTGAAATTTCTTGCCAAAATTCAACGTATATCTTCAGGGCTGCTTTTTCCTGTGAATGCGATGGCTGATGCAAGGAAAACGGGTTCGCCCTCGTTGATGCCCCAAAACCAAAATCAAGTGAACCCGCAAAAATGAATAGTAAATATGAGAAAACTGCTACTAATGATGTTGGCTCTCGTCTTGTCCATCCCGATATGGGCGGGCGAGAAGACGATTGTTATCAATCGTAACGAAGGCATCTATGAGGATGGCACCGGAGTGTATTATTGCTCCAAGGGGGGCATCACGATGACCTTCTCCAGCGGTCTGAACAATGTCAACTATCTGGTGGAGCACCAGCAGGTGGTATTTGACATCTTCTCGACCAACTATGTGATCAAGAAGATCAAGTTCAACTGTCTGGACAACACCACCGATGACAATCTGGACTGCTTCTATTGGGGTCCCTCGACCATCAGCGAACTTGGTGCCGTGGCCACATATACGCCCACAGGTACATACACCTGGAGCGGCTACATTGGCACATGGGTCGGAGGCTCCACGCCATCCAAGTATGTCAAGTTTGTGACCGAGGCCAAGCCTGTACGCTTCGGCTCCGTCGAGATTACCATCGACAAGGAGTTCGGTGACATCTACGACCTCGTGACGCAAAGCTCTGAGATTGCTGCAGGTCAGACTTATGCCCTCGTGAGCAAATATGACTCACGGGCCCTCGGTAAAGAGGAGTATCATGGCAGTGATGCCTACACTACATTCAGCTCTACGCCTGTCACCTTATTGAACTTTGACCAAGCTCAGAATAATTATATGAAGGTTAAAGTCACTGATGAGGTGGCATTGATGAAGTTGCAGTCTTCAGGCAATAGTAACCGTCCGTGGTACATTAAGATTGGCGACAATTACATGCGTCGCCGCACGGGTACATTATCTGGCTCTGGTGGCGCTGCGAATGGTCAAGGATACAACCTATATACTGAATCCACTGTGCAAAGTGGCAGGGAACAGTATTTCCGTACCAATATTTCGATTGGTAACAATTCCAACGCGTTAATCAGGTTCGAGATGTTCACTTCTGAGACACCACTTGGAACTGAGACCTTCGCCATCCGTCATTACAACGGTGGCGACCTATTCAGGGTAATTGACTATAACACAAGTAACAATCAATACGCAAACAATCAGCGCGTTTACCTCTATAAGCCGGCTCAGACATATTATGTCACAACCAATTGCCAGCCCAATGATAACAGCGGTTACATCACGCTGGGTGAGGGTGTGCTGAATGACGGCAACGGCAATTACACTTCACAGCAATATGACAATATGAACTTCTTTGTCGGCCCGACCGAGGGTTGGGGTGTCGGCGCGGTGACCGTGACCAATCTTTCTACCAACGAGGTGACGACATTGACTCCGACGGCTACCGGCGACTTCGGAAATGATTACAACTTCCCGATGCCTGCAGCCAATGTCAATGTTACGGCAAACTTCCTGCCGCCTGTAGAGATTGACACGATATGCAACCCTGCTGATGGCGGCCAGTTTAACTTCATCAATGGCTATACCAACTTTAGCGGACAGTATTACTCCAACGAGGGCAAGACGGTGACCTTCAAGCCCACCGCCGCCGAGGGCTATATCTTCCAATCGGTTACCATAACCGATAATGGCGTAACCACAACCATGACGCCTGATGCCGACGGCGTTTATTCGTTCGTTATGCCGGACCATGAGGTAACCCTGACGGCCAACTTTACGGAAGCCCACGACCTCTATCTGCTCGGTACCGCCAACGGCCGAACCGGTTGGATTCCTTCTGGTCCCAAGTTCAACTTTGACGGCCAAAAGTACTATCTCGACGTTTACTTCAAGGGCGGCAATGATAGTCAGCAAGTTGATCCTGCCTACGGCTACTTCAGCCTGACCAAGAAGATTGACGAGAACGGCATTTGGAATAACATCAACGGTTATCGTCTCGGAGCCGAGTATAACAATTACTGGGTAGAAAATGGCTCTTCTGCTCAACTCTGGCCCGACCGTAACGACAACGCCTTCAAGATTCCGCCCGGCGTTTACCGCATTGAGGTTAATCAGGAGATGACCCAGATAAGCATCATTGAGTATCCTCTCACGGTCACCTTCGATCCCGCCAGCGGCACCGTTGTTGATGCGGGTGATGTTGTGAACTTCACCAGCAACCTCAATGACCTGGTACATGCCATCAATAGCCAGGAGGATCAAGCAACCTATAACTCTTATGACAACTGGGGTGCGACGACAAGTGACAATACCCACACGATTACCCATGACGGTATCACGACGGTAACCGGCCAGTCCCATATCGGTTATATCACCGCTACGGGCACTGCCGACTATGAGATCATCGGCGACCTCTACCTGCTCGGTACCGCCAACGGTGGTTCTTGGGCTCCCACTGGTCCCAAATTCACCTTTGACGGCGAGAACTACTACATTGACGTTTACTTCAAGGGCGGCAATGTGGGTCAGTATGATGATCCCGCGTATGGCTACTTCAGTTTGACCACTCAGGTGGGCAATGACTGGAACGACATCAAGAACTACCGCCTGGCAGCCCAGACCAATAATTATGGTGTTGCCGACGGCTCGACAGGCGTTGGTCTCTATGGTGGCGAGCAATACATCAATAATGCCTTCAAGATTCCAGCCGGTGTTTACCGCATCACGGTCAACAAGGCCAAGACCGAGATGAGCATCACTGAGTATCCGCTCACGCTCACCTTTGATCCCGTCAGCGGCACTACCGTGGCAGCTGGTGATCCTGTAAACATCTCCAGCAACCTTGACCAACTGGTACATGGCATCAATCCCGATGAGCCAGTGCATGCTGAGATTACCTACGCTACCAGCATCGACGGCTCTCTGCCCACTCCCGATACTGCAGGCAGCACTGTAAACATCACTGCCGTTGGCGCCACCACGACCGTGAACGCCCAGGCTGCGCTCGGTTACATCACCGTGACCGGCAATGCCAATTACAACGTGCCCGCACCCACGGTTTACAGCATCACGACGGTGGTCCTCCCTGAGGGCTCCAGCGCTGGTACCATTACCGCTCCCAGTGGTTCTGAAGCCGAACAGACAGTGACCTTTACGGTGACAAACAATGATCCCGCAGCCTATACCCTGAGCCTTGTTGAGGTTTATAACAGTTATGGCGCACTGTTGGATGTCACTGATAATGATGACGGTACCTATACCTTCACGATGCCCAATGATGACGTAACCATCCGTACCACCTATTTGCCGACTCAATACACCGTGACCACAAGTTGGACACCTAGTGATGGCGGCGCTATCTGGTTGAATGGTGTCAACACGCCTCAAACCGTCTCGATTGATAATGGTGCAGCAGTGCCATTCGGTATTTCGACTGCACCGGGTTACGAATTGGTTTCCTTTACTGTGACGAACACGACCACAGGAGAGGAAATCACTACCACGCCCTCGGGTAGCAATGAATACACCTTCACCATGCCCACGAGCAACGTGACCGTCAGTGCTGTGTTCAACGAGCTCCCACGCTACAACATCCGTAAGGTGTACATTCCGGAACTGGCATATTCTGCCGGTTGTTCAATCAATGTTACCGGAAATATTAATAGTGCGCCTGCTGGACAGCTTATCCAGTTTAGCGTGGTGACCGATGAACAAATTCTTACGTTCCAGGGCGTTACCGTTACCATCGATGACACTGGTGAAACGGTTGATATTGATGAGGTGGATGGCATGTACTCCTTTACGATGCCCGAAGGTCATGTGACCATTACGGCTGAATTCGCATGGGTAGAATATAACATTACTTATACATCAGTACCTGAAGGTAGCGTGACTTTTTATACTGGGAACTACAATAATCAGAGTCCGCCGCCCGAAACAATGCACTGGGGCGATATCGTTACTCTGCACATGAGTTATGATGGTACGAAGTATAGGCTTAATCGACTGGAATGCGAGGGTCTTTCAACAGGTACGTTCTACAATCTCCAGGAATATAATTATTACAGGATCCATTTCTTTATGTGTGAGGACCTCCTCGTTACGGCCTATCTGGATCCCGTGTACTCCGCCGAGATTGTAACCTCGCCCCAAATGGGTGGCACCTGCACCTTTGATGGTGGTACGCTCACCAATCGCTTATTCATTGAAGGTGAAACAGCCAGGTTTGTAGTGGAGCCCAATGAAGATTACTTCTATCTGGAGTCAATTACTGTGAACAGGAAGGACGATGGCACCGACACTGGCATCACTCTTGTTGACGAGGGTAATGGTACCTACAGCTTCACCATGCCTGACTATGATGTGATCATTAATGTGAATTTTGGCTCGAACCACGTCTTCAATATCACCAAGCGTTGCTACCCCGAGCAGGCCGGTGAATGGGCTGATTATATCCCCGATGAAGCAACACCGGGAGAGATTGTTATTTCCTCGGCTGATGCTGGAACTAATGTAGTGTACTGGGGTCTGGAGCACATGTTGCATAATAACGACGCCTACGTCGACGATGGGCGCGGTATACGGCATGATGATCAACCCGTGTTATACTATCCGACCCATGTGGTTATCGAGTATGGTGAAGGCGATGATTACCATAAACTTATATATGGTGTTAGTAGGCCTCTTAGTCACATTGTTCATAGTTATCAGGAGCCGAATGCTGATCCCTACGAGCCGGATTATACCTTATATGCTACAGCTTATAACTTAGGATTGGGTTCAGACGGATTAGTCATGCCGGCGTCGGATGTGACCATGACTGCCTATTTTGTTCCTGTCACTACATTAAAGGCGATTGTGGGTGACTATGGTTTTGAGAATGGTGATACTGTTGTCGTTGCTGACGACGTTGTCTGCACTTGGGCGGCAGAATCGTCAGTCTGGGCGAAGGATGTTCCCAGGTTTGGCATGTCTTATTCCTCTAATTATCCAGTTATCGCTGGAGATGATCCAATGGGCGGTGACGTTGACGGACTCGGCAACAATTATTGGTGGCACCACATGTCTACTGAGTTTTATGAAACCATGCGTTGTGAGATTCCGGCACAATGTGAAGGCCAATACTTTATCGACTACCTGCGCGATGACTTCGAGAGGCAGCCTAAGGACATGCCTTGGGACGAGAGCAACTGGATCAGATTGGACTTCAGCAAGACGCTGAAGGACTTGGAGACGTGGGTGCTCTATGGCTATTCGGACAAAGTGCGTAATCGTGTAAGAGAATATGCCGAGGTTGTCATCCCTGGAATGGTGGATATTTCTAAGCTGGATAATCCTTATAGTGCTTATGCTCAATATGTCGGACGGCCCACATATATGTTACATGAGGGTCCTAGTTCAAGTAGATTATTTGAGCATAATGAAAAACCCTTGGTAGGACGATTGGTTTGTCAGGGAGAGGGTAGCAGGAAAGGTCATTGCACCCTTGAGTTTCTGGGACCATTTTGGGAACTCACTGCTTTAGATGATTATTTACAAGATGATAATAGCTGGCCTTATTATGAATATAATGATGAGTTGACCGATGGTTATCCTGGCTACTATCTTGATGGTGACCCAAGTGAAACCAATGGACCGTGGCGTTACAATCATTATACAACTAATAACTTTGATTCGCGCAACATCTCTGGACCGAATGGTTTAACTGAATTTATGTATGCTCAAGACCGGAATTTCTTCGTCATGACACCTAAGGACCAGGAGGTGGCTCACGTGTGGGCCGTATATGCCGGTCACTATGACGCTGTTGATAACACTTTGTTTTATAATGAAATAGACGACGCGAAAGAGATGCCGATGACGATCGAAAGGACCGATGATTATTATAATTATGCCTATGATAATTTCGATGTTCCTGGAGTTGACGTCTTTGAGATGTATCAGGCAGATCTCTCTGTTGAACCATGGGTGAATCCTTATCATTTCACTGGCCACTTCCTTGTCAATAACTGGAGGCACAACCATTTGTTTGACGAGTCCAGTGGCGATGAGCTTGTGGGTGTGTATGGAAGGCCCCTGCTTGACGAGCCATTCCGCTTATTCAACGGGACAATGCTACCCAATGCGTTGGGTGAGGCCTTCTTGTTCCAT
The DNA here is from genome assembly GCA_902760865.1 of uncultured Bacteroidales bacterium. Lineage (GTDB taxonomy): Bacteria > Bacteroidota > Bacteroidia > Bacteroidales > Muribaculaceae > Sodaliphilus. The sequence continues at coordinate 91,177 of CACWID010000001.1, forward strand.
GCCGCTGTCGGGCGACTCGGAGTAACCCAGGAGGAATTCGATAACGCAGAGTATTTTGAGGGGTTTGAAGAGGATCCGTATGATTACGGTACCCGAGCTGAGGTAATCGAGGAAGATATGTTCTATACTCCTTATCTGGTCTATCCGCTTGACCTTTCAGAGCAACTGTTATCAGGATGGACCGGCGTGAAAGAGGTAGTTGATGTGAATCCGGCATCGGCCGAGATCAAGAGCATCCGCTACTACAACTTGATGGGCCAGGAGAGCACGTCGCCCTTTGAGGGTGTCAATATCATGGTTACAACTTACAAGGACGGCCACATTAGGTCGACCAAGTTCATGAAGTAACCCCCGCTCTCTGGCACCCTTCATCACTTGATGATAATCAGTCGCGCGACCCGCATCATGCGGGCCGCGCGATTGCTTTTAATCTGTCCTCAATGAGATGATAGGACTGCCTCAATGCGAGGTGAGCAGCATGTTGATCAGTGTGGTCACGTCCTTGATGGCGATGGTGCCGTTGCCGTCCACGTCGGCGTTGGCGATGACAACGCCCGTGTCGTCCTGGCTCAGCAGGTAGTAGATCAGCTTGGTCACGTCAGCGATGCTGAGGATGCCGTCGCCGTTCACGTCGCCCGGCGTGACTGCCGGCTCGGGTTCGTTCACGAGCCTGAAGAGCCACACGCGCTGCTGGTTGTCGCTGCTGTAGTTGAGGATGCGGAACTGCTCGGCCTGATAGTCATAGCGCACCGTCATGTAGTCGCTCGACGCGCCGCTGGCCTCGTTGAAGAAGCGCACCAGGTAGTTGTACTCGTTGGTGCTCACGAACATGCCCGCGCGGCACTGGTCAGTGCACGATGGGCTCACGATGAGGTTGCCGCCGCTGGTGGTCAGGTAGCCGTTGCCGTAGCTCAGGAAGGCGTTGGTCCTGGCCCCCGAGGTGCCGCCGTGCTTGATGGTGTCGGGGTTGACAGCCGTCATCTGGATGAAGCAGGCCGCATCGTCGACCTTGACGAGCGTCTTGTCCTCGTCGAGCCACTCGACAACAGGCGTGGCGCCGAAGGTGGCTTCGCCCTGCTCGTGGAACTTCATCACGTTGTCATAGTAGCGGCTGGCGATGACATAGATGCCGCCCTCGACGATGCTGTCGCGTGTAGTCACCAGTTCAAACACGCTGCCCGTGGAGCGCTCGAACAGGGCGCAGACCGTCACGTCCTGGTCGGGCATGACGAATGAGCAGCTGCCTCCCTCACCGTTGATGACGGGCACGGCAGCGTCGTCGGCCCCGGTCACGGTGATTCCCGCGCACCGCCATCCCACATTGGGACGGGGCGTCGCGGTGACGGTCTCGCCGGCCAGCACCTTACCGCTGACAAAGGGCCCCGCCAGCTCGACGGAGCCGCCCTGGACGGGTTGCACGTCGGTCGCCACCGCATGGCGCACCACCGGCGTGACAGGCTCGCCCGTGAGGAAGAGCTGGTACCACTTGGTGCCCTTGTTGACCGTCTCGCCCGCACTGTAGTAGTACAGGTAGCAGAAGTATTTCCAGCCGTCGATCAGGTCGTGGTCGAAGTCGAACTGCAGGCTCTTGCTCTCGCCGGCTGCCAGGTGCAGCGGCTGGGTCTGATTCTGCAGCTCGGTGCCCACGTTGGTCTCGTCGTTGTTGATGCGGTAGAGGCGCACCGAGAAGTCCTCGTCATAGGTCGTCGTACCCGTGTTGGTCACGTCCACGATGATGCTGTAGCAGTCGGCGTTGATGATGCGGTTCTCCTCGTCGGTGATGCCCTGGATGCGATAGGACATGTCGAGCGTGGCGGTGGGCATGGTGCTGATGGCCACATTCCGAGTATAGAGTGCGGGCACGCCGCTCTCGTTGAGCGAGAAGGTCACTGTCTTGCTCCCCGCCGTGGTGGGGGTAAAGCGATAGACGAGCTCGCCGCTCTGCCCCGGGCTGATGGCTGCCAGCCCCATGGCGGTAAACTCTCCGTCAACGAGCATGTAGATCATGTCGTTGGTCGAGGTGCCCGTGTTGGACAGGTTGAGTGTCATCGTTACGGGTTTGCCGTGGTTGAGGGTGCCCTCGACCTGGCAGTCGTTGACCGTGTAGCGGCCCGTGGTGCTCGTCAGGCCTGCCGTGCCGTAGCCCTTGACGGTGCAGCTGTAGTCGCCGTTGAAGGTCACCTCGATGTAGTTCACGTCCGACCCGATGCAGGGCTTGAAGTCATAGCCGGGATAAATCGAGTAGATGGGCAGGATGCGGTAGGTGCCGCTGGTGATGCCCGCGCCGAAGTTCAGCGGCCTGCTGCTGACCGAGATATAGCCGCCACCGCCGGCAATCTCGCTGGTCGTGTAGCGCATGAACAGTTCCTGGATGTATTCGCCGTCCTTGAACAGGCCCCAGCCCTGACGGAACATCGAGGGCACATTGGTGTTGTTGACAAACTTGCCCGACACGGTCACCGTGAAGTTGGAACTTGCCGAGCTGCGCGTCGTGTTGCTCGAGTTGATGGTCAGCTCCTCGAAGTCGAAGGCCGCTTCGCCCTCGGTGCCGTCGGCGGGTTCCAGCCCGATGGCCGCACCCTGGTTGAGGACGTAGCCGTAGGCGCCGGCTGCGCTGCCGATGCCCTCGTCGCTGGGATTGAGCAGGTTGAGCAGGAAGTAACCGTTGCTCTTGCCGGCCCATCCCCAGTTGATGTGGAAGCGTCCCTCGCCGTCATAGCCGTCGCACACAAAGGCGTGTCCTCCCGACTTCTTGTTGCCGCCGTAGGCCACGGGTCGTCCTGCCGCCAGTTCGGCATAGATGACGTCCTCCCAGCCCTCGGTGCTGAAGTCCTCGCGGTAGATGTAGTGGGCCGAGTTCTTGTAGCCGAAGTAGGTGATGAGCTTCTCGGGGATGTTGCGGGTGTAACTGCCTGTCGAGGTCAGGCCGAAACTGGACCGCAGCGACGTGGTGCTGTAGCGCATCAGCTCGGCAACGGCAAGGGTGGCCGTGCTGGTGCTGTCGTTGTGATAGTAGGTGTCGTGCATGTTGTCCCAGTCGAAGTCCATCGGCTGCAGCGAGGGCATCGTCACCTCATAGGTGCGGCCCGGGTTGGACGTGTAGCCGGGAATCGTCTGGGTAGGGCGGGGCGGGTACTGCCAGTAGGACATGACCTGGGCCATCGCCACTGCGACACAGCCCACATAGGCGTGGGCATTGCTGCTGCCATTAATGTGTGGCAACAGCACGTTGTAGGGCATGCCTTGGCCCCAATAGACGTTGAGCATCGGCAGGATGGCCTCGCGCGAGGCGGTGCGTGTCTCGGGGACGGCACCGGCGGCAATGGCCTCGACCTGGGCGGCATAGCCGTCGAGCCACTCCAGCATCGCGGGCGGCACGTCGTCGACGTCAAAGGGGGCATCGTCGCCATAGCCCAACACGGCAGGAACGCGGTCGTCGCCAGCGACGATGACGTAGCCCCGATTGCCGTTGAAGACGTAGTAGGCGGCTTGGTCGCTCGTCATCACCGCATTGAGGCGCGGAGCGCGGTAGGCAAGGCGGGGCTGGGGTGCCTGGCCCGCACGGCTGGCCATGAAACTGGCGGCGATGTCTCTCGCCTGATGCTCACTGATGGTGGCTGCCGATGCGCTGCCGATGAATGCCAGGCAGGCCGAAAGCACTACAAGGAAACGGATTCTATACATAGGGTTTATCGTTTGATATTTGGTTAATAAACAGAGATAATCGGCAAATTTAGTGAAAAATCTGCCGATTATCGTGATGATGTCCGTTTTTTTGCGTTTTCCGCCCTCGAGGTTTACTCGCCTGACGTCAACAGACGGTTGATCAGGGAGGTGACGTCGCCGATGGTGACCTTGCCGTCGCCGTTCAGGTCGGCCACGTTCTTGTCGATTTCGGCATTGGTCAGCAGCAGGTTGATCAGGGCGGTGACGTCGGCGATGGAAACCTTCTGGTCTCCGTTCACGTCGCCGAGGATGTATTGCGGCTCCTCGGGGAAGACGATGGTGTAGAAGCTCGTCGAGGTGAGGAACTGCTGCTGGCCACCGCTGTAGTAATAAGCCAGGACAAAGTATTGCCAGTTGTCAGCCACCGGATCCATGTCGAAGTGCAGCGTGGCGGTTTCGCCGGCAGCCAGGTCGACCGGACGGTTGATGATCTGGACATCGCTGCCGTAGCCGTCATAGGTCTGCTTGTACAGGCCCACCGTGATGTCCTCCTGGTAGGGCTCGTTGCCGTTGTTGGTGACGGCAAGGTCGAAGCTGAACTTGTTGCTGTTGATGACATAATTGCCAGTGGCGTTGAGCACGTTGATGGAGCCGCTCAGGTTGGCAGCCGGCATCGCATTGATGGTAATCGTGCGGCTCTCGATGGGATTGGAGCCGTTTTCGTTCCAGTACCAGGTGAGCTGGTGGTCACCTGCCGTCATGGTCGTGTACATGAAGGAGATGTCCCCGGTCTCGCCGTTGAGAAGGCCTACCTGGGCAGCACCGACAAAGACGCCGTCGGTAAACATATAGAGCATGTCGTAGGTCGTCTCTCCGTTGTTGGTCATATTGACGTTGACGGTAACGGGGCGGCCGTTGTGCATGTAACCTTCACAGGTAACGTCGTTGATGGTGTAGTCGCGCTCGGCTGTTGTTCCGTGGCCCTTATATTCACACGTGTTGTCGTCGATGGTCACCTCGATGTAGTTCATGTCGCTGCCGGCACACGGGCGCCAGTTCTCGGCGTCATACTCAGTGCAGATGGGCAAGATGCGGTAAGTTCCGTTGGCTAAGCCGCTGCCGAACACCAGAGTCTTGTCGGTGAGTGTCACATAGCGACTGGGATGCAGCGAGGGGTGATAGACTGTGGAGAACTTCTTGATCAAAGCATCGCCCTGGTACAGGCCCCAACCAAATTCCATCGCCAGGACCTCGGAGGTCAAGTTGTGGAAACGGCATGTGGCAGTGAGCCAGAAGTCTTCGTCGGCGCTGTTGCGCGTCGTCGTGGCGTTGCGGTAGGTGAAATCGGCTGCGGTGAGGATGCGTTCGTTGCTGGTCTCTCCCGGCTCGATGCCGATCAGGGCGCTCTGGTCTAGGACGTAGCCGTAGGCGCCGCTGGCACTGCCCGTGCCCTGGGCGTCGGGATTGACCACGTTCATCAGGAAGAAGCCGTTGCTCTGGCCGTTCCAGCCCCAGTTGAAGTGGAACATGCCGTTGCCGTCATAGCCGTCGCAGATGAAGGCGTGTCCGCCCGTCTTCTTGCTGCCGCTGAAGATGACGGGACGATTCTCGGCCAGCTCGTTGTAGATGATGTCGCACCACTCCTGGCTGGAGTAGTTTTCGCGCTTGATACCATGTGCGCTGTGCTTGTAGCCGAAGTAGGTGGCCATTTTCCAGGGGATGCTCATTGTCGAGGCGCCCGATGCTCTCTCCATGAAGTCCATCTCGACCGACTGGGCGCAGTACAGCGTCAGCGTGGCGGCCGCAAGGGCTCCGGCGCTCGTGGTGTCGTCCATCAGGTAGGTGTCCTGCATCTCGCTCCAGCTGAAGTCCACGGGAGGCAACTCCGGCATGTAGTAGTGCAGCGTCTCGGTGGTGTATTCAGGGATGGCCATGGTCGGGCGGGCAGGCCACTGCCAGTAGTACATCACCTGGGCCATTGCCGTGGCGACACATCCTGCTACGGAGTGCTTGCCGTCGGGGCGGAAGGGCAGCAGGATGTTATAAGGATTGTTCTGGGACCATGTGGCATGTACCAGGGGAGTGATGGCAGCGCCTGACGTGAGGAGCGGTGCGGCTGCGGCTCCGCTGGCCAGGGCGTCGATCTGCTCGGCATAGCTGTCAAGCAGGGCCTGCATGGCTTCGGGCACGTCCTGGACGTCAAAGGTGCCCCGGTCGCTGTAGCCCAGCACTGCCGGAGCACGGTCGTCGCCAGCAATGATGACATAGCCGTCGCAGTCGCCGTCATTGAAGACGTAGTAGGCTGCCGTCTTGTCGCTGCCGGGAGCGGCATTCAGTCGTTGTGACTTGCTGGCCAACTTCAGTTGGGTTGCAGACTTGCTCATCTGGCTGGCCATGAAACGTGTGGCGATGTTGCGGGCCTGGTTCTCGTCGATGGACTTGGCCCAAGTGGTGGAGGCTACCGCCAGACACATGATCAACAATAGTGTACTGATTTTTTTCATAACATTTAGGAAAGGTAATTGTTTGAATAAATATGATAACTTGGGGGCAAATATACAAATAAAAAAGACAACCACCTGTAATGTGGTCGCCTTTTTTATGATATTGACGGGAAATGATAGCTTTACGGTCAGTTGCCTTGAAGCAGCCGCCTGATCAGGGTGGTGACGTCGCCGATGTCGGTCTGGCCGTCTCCGTCCACGTCGGTGTTGTACATCGCGATGCCTTCGCCGTTGTGGCCCAGCATGTAGTTGATGAGCAGGGCGACATCATCGATGTTGATTTTGCCGTCACCGTTGGTGTCGCCGGGCAGGCGAACCTCGTTGATGTACTTCCCGAGCAGGGCCTCGGCACGGCCACGCAGCCAGGTGGCGGCACGCGGCCACTGCTCAGCGTAGTCCAGATTGTCGCTGGTGCATTCGGCCTGCGCGTTCTGCTCCAGCGAGGGCCGTGCAAAGCGATAGTACTCCTCGCAGAAGTCGCACAGCTCGTCGATGTCGTTGTCCACGAACTGTTGCCACAGCTCGGCCATGCGGTGCAGCACCGCGGGGTAGGAGCGCAGCCGCTTGAAGAAGGTGGACTGTCCCCAGTCATAGACGTTGAAGTAATCGACCCTCACGCTACAGCGGAAGTAGCTGTTGTTGGTCTGTTTACCGAAGGCCCAGTCGAAGTCCCACCCCGGCCCGAAGTTGAACTTGCTGTTCTCGTCCAGGATGTTCTCGTGATAGCAGTAACCGCTCTTGGGGTGGAAAATCTCGTAGTTGCAGATGAGCTCGTTGAGCATCAGGTAGCGGGCCAGGAAGTCGATATCGACGTGGGCGGCGAGATCTGTGCTGTCCTGCACCGCCTTGCACATGGCGTTGAACCGCTCTTTCACCTGCTTGAGCGTGATGACGGTCTCGTCGGTCTCGCTGAAGTCCGGGTCCTTGACGTTGCAGCAGATGCGGTAGGGCGTGGAGAGGAACTTCTGGGTGGCTACCTCGTCGTAGTTGCAGTCCAGCTTGATGAGTGTGGCGACGCTCTCGTCCTCGACCTCGATGCTGTTGCCGGCCAGGCCCACCTTCTCGGTGAAGTTGTAGCTACCCTTATAGACACCGTTGATGTACAGGTCCACCGGGATCATGTGGTTGGCGCCGGGCGTGCCGAGCAGGCTGGCGGCCTTCATGCCGATGGCGTTGGTCATCATCGAGCCGCGCATCTTGTTGGCCAGCAGCACCCAGTTCTTGCCCTTCTTCAGGCCCAGCGGCTTCTTCTTGCTGGCGAACTTCAGGCGGTAGGGGTTCTTGGCGTCGGGGTTGGAGGACCAGCTCGTGTGGCCGCGTCCCTTGATCTGCACCGAGTCGGTCATCGAGGGGAAGATGCCCTTGCCGTCGATGATGATTTCGGCGTCCAGGTAAACTTCCTTGCTCGTGATGTTCTCGCCGCCCACGGTGTTGATGTCGATGCGCGGCACGGCGGTGCTGTGGTCGGTGAGGAAGTCGGCATGCACGGTGTAGCGTCTGCCGTAAGGCTCAAAGCCGTATCCGTTCCCGCCCTCGAGCGGCGCGAGCACGAGGTCGCCGGGATAATACACCAGGTAGTCCCTGTCCTTGTCGAAGTGCAGGCGGCTCACGTTGGACTGCTGCTGCTTGCCGTCGACCGTGACCTTGGCCTGGTCGTCCGACAGCTCGAACGATGCCGTCAGCCACTTGCCGATGCCGAGGACATCGACGATGATTTTGTCTCCGTCGATGGTGCCGACGGCGTCGCTGATCACCTGGTAGTTATACTTGTTGTTGAACTTGTAGGAGGTGATGGCGGGCAGGTCCTTGGTCGGCGCATTGTCGATGGACTTGATGTCGCTGGTCCTGTACTGGTAGGATGTGCCGTCGGCTACAGTGATGATGATGCGCGGGCCGCTGTGGGCCAGTCCCTTCATGCAGCTCTCTGGAAAGACCACCAGGTGACCGTCGTTGAAGGTCAGGTAGCAGTCTGCGGCAGCGGCCGAGGGGCCGGATGCGGCGGCCGTCAGCAGGATCAGCGCCGTGACGGCGAGGCGCATGATGGAACGTAATGGGGAATGAGGGCAGCTCATGTCGTTGCTTTTTTATTGGAAACGGTTCTGTAAATACGGCTGCAAAGGTAACACAATTTTCTGAATGTCACGCCTTCGGGCTGGCTCACGGGCGGCACAGCAACAGCAACACGCGGGCACGGTGCAGGCGCCAGGCCGTGCCATAGATGCTGTCCTCGTCGCCGTAGAGCGTCATGAGCGTGTAGTTGGCCAGCGCGCTGACCATCGCGTTCTTCAGGTCGCGGGCGAGCGAGAGCAGCGGGCGCTTCCTGAGCTCCAGTCCCAGCACGATGTTCTGGCTGTCGATGTTGAAGTTGATGTTCTGGCTGACGATGTAGCCGCTCATGCGGGCGAGCAGGTCGTCGAGGCCCTCGCGCACGCGGCGGTCCACGATGGGCTCATTACTGTGGTTGACGCCCCAAGCGGTGGCGTTGTCGGCGGGGTGCCAGGTCCCCTCGGTGTAAATGGCTTGTTGGATGTCATCCAGGTCGATGACGATGTCGATGCGGTATTTCATGGTGATGTTTTTTAGTCGTTAGTTTTTTTGTTGCTGGGTTCTAGATTTTCTAGATGATCTAGATGATCTAGATTTTCTAGAGGGGGGGAGGGGGGCTAGCACCTGAGGGCGCGGGGGCGGGCTTGGGGGCAGATTTTGGTCAGGGCGGTGACGGGCGAGATGAAGAACCGCGAGGCGCGGCAGTGGTCGAGCACGTGGTCGATGGCGCGAGGGATGCTCATGCCCTGGGCAATCAGCTGCTGCACGCGGGAGGTGATTTCGTACCACATCTGGCGGCGCAGGCGGGATTCGGCGATGCCCTGGTTGGCGTTGGAGCGGAAGGTTTGCGCTCCGTTGCCCTTCTTCTCGGCCTCGCTCAGCAAGTGGCACACGCAGCGGTAGGCCCGCTCATAATTCACGTGATAGTGCGGATGGCCGTTGGCGATGGTGAACTGCACTGCGGCGCGGCGCGCCTTGCTCTCGCTCATGCCCTTGGCCAGAAAGGCGTCAAGCGTCGGATGGTACAGGGCCAGGAACTCCTGGTCGCGACGGCGGCACAAGTCTCGTTGCTCAAAGATGGATTCTGTGTTTTTCATGCTTAAGAATGGTGTTTAAAATGGTAAAACAATAATTTTATGTTGCAAAATTACAACATTCTTGGTGATTTGTCAATACTTTTGGCTGATTTTTTTCTAAAAAACTTCAGTTCGGTGTGGGTAGATTCCTCTCTAATATTCTAGGGAAGAGGCGCTTATGCGGTCATTTACGGTAGTCGTTCGGGCTTCGTCAGGCATGTGGCCATCGGGCTCGCGCTAAAATCGGCGACAACATTCAACCATGGTTCCCATTTGGTTTTTGTCTTTTTCTCACTCACTTGAGAGAGAATTTTTTATTTTTTCTTCTATAAGGGGGGTGCAGGGGGGGGAACTCTTCTTTTTTCTTTTTTGTTTTTTTGGTTTTGGTTTGGTTTTGCTTTGGTTTTAGTTTGGTTTTTGTTTGGTTTTTTGGGGTTATGGGGTTATGGGTAGGTTTGATTGGGTATTGGGCTGATTTTTAGGATTTTGATAGGGTTTAAAACGGTTTTTCGGTTTTTTTGCTTTGGTTTTGGTTTGGTTTTTTTCGGTTTTTTGCTGTTATTGAAAACTTGTTGTACTTTTGCGGTGATATAATAACCGATGAAATGATTTCTGGTATGAAACAGATGATGATAACGCTGCTGGCCATGGTGCTGGCATTGCCGTGTGTGGCCCAGGTCAACCGGTTGTACATGAATGATTTTGAGATAGAGCCCGACTCGACAATCACCGTGTCGTTATACTTGACCAACGAGGACCCGACCCGTGGCCTCCAGTTCAACCTGAAGGTGCCCGAGGGGCTGACCCGTTGTGGATATGAGAGCACGGCCTATAGCAATGAGTATAACATGACCGTGGTCTGCGAGAGCACCGGCGCCAACAAGTATACGGCTTTTGTTTACCCCCCGACGCGCATCTGCTACCCGGCCGACAATGCCCGCGAGGTGGTGTCCTTTACCTTCAAGGCCTCCTCGGGCTTCAAGGGAGGCGAACTGGTCATCGATGGCTGCAAGGGCTCGACGATGGACAGCAAAACGTTTAACATCGAGGGCGACACCGTCGTTGTGACCGTGCCTGCCCGTTCGCTCGTCGGCATCCCTGTGGACCAGCAGTCCGCCGATGAACCTTTCTTCAATCTGCAGGAGAAACCTGCACGATGACTCGCAGCATCCTCCACAGCCTCAACAATAAATAACGTGCATCAATGCCTCCGGGGGATTAAACCTCGGTGCCTGACCTGCGTCTAAAGGGGTGAAATTAACAATTACACGCAAGATACGATGATGAAGAGATTACTGATAACGATGTTGCTTGCGGTGGCTATAGTGATGCCCCAGCAGCTGATGGCTAGGGACTTTGGCAACGAGACCCTCAACTATGAGATTGTCTATCACTGGGGCGTGATCTGGAAGCATGCTGCCGACGCGACGCTGAGCCTGCGCAAGACCAGCACCGGCTACAACGCCCAGCTCACCGGCAAGACCCGCTCGTGGGCCGACAAGGTCTATCCCGTGCGCGACACGCTCAAGTGTACCATGGACGCCAACCTCAGGCCGCAGCGCTACGAGAAGATGACCCATGAGAAGGACTACTATGCCCGCGACGTCATCAAGTTCTCCTACCACTACAGCAACACGAACGCCCACTGCACGCGCTACCGCAAGAGCGGTACCACCTCTATCGACCTGAGTGCCAAGGCACAGGCCTATGACATGGTGAGCGTCTTCTACATGCTGCGCAACCTGGACTACGATGAACTGAGCCGCAACAAGAACTACACGACCGTCATCTTCTCGGGCAAGGAGAAGGAATACCTCACCATCAACTACAAGGGCGTCGAGACCATCAAGATGCGTGACGGCTCCAAGTGCAAGGCCCACTGCATCGCCTTCAAGTTCACCCAGGAGGGCGGCAAGAAGTCGAGCGACAACATCACGGCATGGATGTCGACCGATGCATCGCGCATTCCGCTGCTGCTCGTGGGCAAGCTCCCCGTCGGCGAGGTGAAGTGTTATTATAAGAATTAGGCTTTTAGCTGTTAGCCATTAGCTGTTAGCCATTAGCTGTTAGCCATTAGCTGTTAGCCATTAGCTGTTAGCCATTAGCCTTTAGCCTTTAGCCGTTAGCTGTTGGCTTTTGGGGTTGGGGCTGTGAACATTGTAACTGTCTCAAATTGCACGAATAGTGTGCTATTTGGGACAGTTGTTGTTCGTTTCTAAAAATAATAGTACTTTTGCACACGTAATACAGACCGAAATTGAGAATAACTATGCGAAACATCGTTCTGATAGTGCTTTGTGCCATTACGTTAACTGCTGCGGCCCAGGTAATGACCCTGGACTCGTGCCGCAATCTGGCACTGCGCAACAACAAGGAAATCCAGCAGACGGCACTCGCCATCGAGAAGGCAGGCTACCAGCGCAAGGAGGCTGCTGCGGCCTATCTGCCCCAGTTTGACCTCACGGCGGGCTACATCTACAATTCCCGCAAGGTCTCGCTCATCAAGGAGGACCAGTTGCTGCCCACCAAGTCGTTCAACCCGCAGACGGGCCAATATGACTTCAACCTGCTCATGGACCCCACCACGGGCTACCCGGTGCAGGTGAATGGCCAGTACGTCCCCACGACGGTCGCCTTGTTGCCCAAGAGCGGCATGACCTATAACATCCACAGCCTGATGGGTGGCGCACTGACGGTGACCCAGCCCATCTACATGGGCGGCAAGATCACCGCGATGAACCAGATTACCGAGCTGGCCCAGCAACTCGCACAGGAGATGCGCCAGAGCAAGGTCGAGGACGTCATCTACAACGTGGATGCTGCCTACTGGCAGGTCATCTCGCTGTGCGCCAAGCAGAAGCTGGCCCGCAGCTACGTGGACCTGCTGCAGTCGCTCGACAATGACGTCAAGGCCATGGTCAGCGAGGGTGTCGCCACGCGGGCCAACCAGCTGTCGGTCGATGTCAAACTCAACGAGGCAAACGTCGATCTGACCAAGGTGGACAACGGCGTGACGCTCTCGCGCATGCTGCTCGCCCAACTGTGCGGATTGCCCATCAATTCGCCGATGGTGCTTGCCGACGAGGGCCGGGAAGAACTGGGAACAGCGCTGGCACCCACCAGCATCAATATGAATGAGGTCTATGGCCGTCGCCACGATGTGCGTTCTCTCGAGTTGGCCACCCGCATCTATGACCAGCAGGTCAAGGTGGCCCGCAGCGAGATGATGCCCAAGTTGGCCGCTGTCGCCGCCCTGCACGCCACCAACCCCAACAGCTATGACGGCTTCGAGAACCGCTTCGGCGCTGCCTTCAGCGTCGGCGCGACGCTGAGGATGCCGCTGTGGCACTGGGGCGGGCTGAGCAACAAGGTCAAGGCCGCACAGGTCGAGGCCAACGTCAAGCGCCTCGAGCTCGACGATGCCAAGGAGAAAATCGAGCTCCAGGTCAACCAGGCCGCCTTCCGTTACCAGGAGGCGTTCAAGACCTATGAGGCCACTAAGTCCAACCTGGCGCAGGCCGACGAGAACCTGCGCATCGCCAATGTCGCCTACAAGGAAGGTATGGGCACCCTCGACGATGTCCTCACCGCCCAGACGGCTTGGCTCAAGGCCAACAGCGAGAAGATCGATGCCGAAATCGACGTCCAGATGACCCACGAGTACCTCAACAAGGTCATGGGAAATTTTTAGGCTTTAGTTGAAAACTGAAAACTGCACAACTGACAACTGTAAAACTGACAACTAGATATGGAAAAAGACGAACAGAGAACCGTGGTCCGCAAGAAGGACAAAGCGCTGCTGGCAGCGCTGGCCGTGTTTGCCCTGGTGATGGCAGGCGTTGCCATCGTGGGCATCCTGCTCATCCATCCCGCCGACACCACCACCCAGGGACAGGCCGACTGCGACGCCGTGCGCGTCAGCGGCAAGCTGCCGGGGCGCATCGTGCGCTTCTATGTCCACGAGGGTGACACGGTGCACAAGGGCGACAAGCTGGTGAGCATCTACTCCAGCACTGTCGATGCCAAGTATTACCAGGCTCAGCAGGCCGCCGCCGCTGCCGCCTCACAGACGCAGAAGGCCGAGCGCGGCACCCGCGAGGAGCTGAAGCAGAGCGCCTACAACGTCTGGCAACAGGCCATCGCGGCACAGACCATCGCCGAGAAGACTTATCAGCGACTGGAAAACCTCTACAAGCAGGGTGTCGCTACCCAGCAGAAACGTGACGAAGCCAAGGCTGCATTTGATGCCGCCACGGCTCAGGTCAAGGCTGCCAAGGCCCAGTATGATATGGCCGTGAGGGGAGCCCAGCAGGAGGACAAGAATGCTGCCCGCAGCATCGCCAATGCCGCTCGTGGCACCGTCAAGGAAGTCGAGAGCCTGCTCGAGGACCAGGTGCTGCTGGCGCCGTGCGACGGCGAGGTGAGCGAGATCTACCCCCAGGAGGGCGAACTCGTCGCCATGGGCACTCCCATCATGTCGATCGCCAAGTTGGACGATATGTGGGTGAGCTTCAGCGTGCGCGAGGAGATGCTGAACGACCTGCCCATGGGCAAAGAGGTGAACGTGCGCATCCCCGCACTGAACAACATGCAGACCAAGATGTCGATCTATTACATCCACGACATGGGCAGCTATGCTGTCTGGCAGGCCGCCAAGGCCCAGGGCCAGTATGACAGCAAGACCTTCGAGGTCAAGATGCGCCCCGTCAGCAAGGTGCCCAACCTGCGGCCCGGCATGTCGGTTATTCTGGAGAAGTAGTTTTTGAGTTTCTAGACAATCTAGACAATCTAGATTTTCTAGAGGGTCTAGAAAAAGAAAAATAACAGAGACAATCATGTTCTTGAAATACATCGGTCGGTCGTTCAAGCGCGGGTGCATACAGCTCGTGCGGCGACCCATGTATTTCCTGCTCATCGTCATCATGCCGGTGCTGTGCTGCTGGTTCCTCATGGACCTGATCAAGGGCGGCGCGGTGCAGCGTGTGCCCGTGGGCATCGTTGACCTGGACAACAGCATCATGTCCCGTCAGGTATCACGCACGCTCAACGGCCTGCAGCAGGTGAACATCAGTCACAGCTACAGCAACTTCGCTGAGGCGCGCGATGCGGTGCAGCGCGGCGAGGTGTTGGGCTTCTTCCTGATCCCTGAGGACCTGGAGGAACGGGCCTTGGGCGGCCGTCAGCCCGTGGTGAGCTACTATGTGAACTATTCCTTCTATGCGCCGGCCTCGATGCAGTACAAGGGTTTCAAGACCATGTCGCTGCTGGCCAACGGCGCCATCGTGCAGACGGCACTGCGCACCGTCGGTCTACCCAACGAGACGATTGCGTCCACGTTGCAGCCCTATCAGACCCACGTCCACGCCCTGAACAACCCGTTCACCAACTACAACTACTACCTCAACTCCACCTTCGTGCCCTGCTTCCTGTCGCTGTTCATCCTGCTGGTGACGGCGTTCTCGCTGGGCCTGGAGCTGAAGTCGGGCCTGAGCCGCCAGTGGCTGAAAACGGCCGGCGACAGCATGTTCCTGGCCCTGGTGGGCAAACTGGTACCCCAGACGGTGCTGTTCACCGCCGTGGGGTGGTTCATCCAGTGGATGATGTACCGCTGCTATGACTTCCCGCTCAACTGCAACCCGTGGAACATGCTGTCGGCGATGTTCCTGCTCGTGGTGGCCAACCAGAGCTTTGCGGTGCTGATGTACTGCTTCGTGCCCAACTTCCGCTACGGCACGATGCTGTGCACCCTGCTGGGCATGGTGTCGTTCTCGTTCACGGGCTTCTCGCTGCCCACCGAGTCGCTCTACCCCTGGGTGCAGTCGCTGGGCCATGTGATGCCCATCAAGTACTACTTCCTGATCATGGTTGACCAGTCCCTGAACGGCATCGACCTGTATTATTCACGATATTACTATGCGGCGCTCATCGGATTCACCATCCTGCCCATGCTGCTGTCATGGCACTTGAAGAAGGAGTGCCTGAATCCCGTCTATGTGCCTTAATGAGATATGACCGATAAAGTGAAACATAGCAGACTGTTCCTGTGGTTCGTGCAGGTGCTCAGGGTGTGTGGCCGCGAGTTGCTGCTCGTCTTCCGCGACGAGGGCGTGGTCATCTTCTTCCTGCTGCTCAACGCCGTTTACCCGGTGCTGTATGCGCTCATCTACAATCCCGAGGTGGTGCGCGACGAGCCCGTGGTCGTCGTTGACGACAACCGCACCCAGCAGAGCCGCGAACTGATCCGGCGCATGGATGCGACCCAGGAGGTCTCCATCATCGGCTATGCCGCCAATATGGAGGAGGCGCGCGAGGCGATGCACAGCAAGGCCTGCTACGGCATCCTGCATGTGCCGCGCGACTTCGGCCAGAGCGTCACCCGCGGCGAGCAGGGACACGTCTCGCTCTACTGCGACATGAGCGTGATGATGCGCTACAAGGCGATGTTCACGGCACTGAACAACGTCACCCAGGCGATGGGCAGTGAGCGGATGGCGGCCAAGGTCGAGCCCGTCCTGAACATGGGCGGCAGCATCATCGAGAGTCGGCAGGTGCCTGTGGGTAACCCCGCGATGGGTATCGCCAGCGCCGTGCTGCTGTTCATCCTGCCGCTGGTGCTGCAGCAGAGCATGATTCTGGGTATCGCCATGCTGCATGGCGGCAGCATCGAGCGTCGCCGTCGCAACGGCGGCCGTGACCCGATGGCTATCGAGGCCGGTCCCGCTGCCACGATTATCGGCAAGATGATGTGCCACCAGATCGTGTATGTCCTGCCGGTCATCTATGTGCTGCACTATGTGCCGCTGATGTTCGGCTTCCCGCAGTATGGTGACCTGCTGCACATTATCTGCCTGGCCGTGCCGTTCATCATTGCCGTCTCGCTGATGGGACAGACGCTGCAGGCCTTTGTCAACGAGCGCGAGAGCGTCTTCCTGCTCTTCGTGTTCTCGTCGGTGGTATTCCTCTTCCTCACCGGCGCTTCCTGGCCGCGTTACCTCATGTCGCGGCTGTGGCGTGTCGTGGGCGATTGTGTCCCCGGCGTGTGGATGTCCAACGCCTATGTCCGCATCCAGGCCGACGGCGCCCTGTTGTCACAGGTGTCCCATGAGTACTGGATGCTGTGGCTCCAGGTTCCCGTGATGTTCGTCCTCGCCTATCTGGTTGAGCGCTACATCAACCGCCGCCGTTACCGCTCCTGGATCGCCGCCAGTGAGGACAATCCCAACGTCCTCACCCGCATCGACCTCGCCAAGAACGGCGTCGGCTAAATTGCCTTTACATCAGTTCGGAAATCCAAATAATCCATATAGTCGTTTTGAAGAGACCCCTCTTTTTCGTGTCAATATCTATGGATTTTGATGCGTTTGTTGTTATTATTTGCCGAAAAAGCAATATTTTTGCGATGGATAATAAATCAAAATGAAACTATATTAATTTGAACCTAATAAACCAAAAAACAATGAAAAATCATATTATCCTACTGCTTTGCTTAAGCATGTTATTCCCGTGCTTTGCCCATGGGGTGGAACAGCCCACCGAGTTGCCTCTTGAATCGGCTGTCGATCGTACTCTGGTGGGAGACGTTAACCATGATGGAAAAATATCGATTGCAGATGTTGTCCTTATCATCAATAACATTCTGTCGGGTTCAGAAAGCCCTGCTGCTGCCGATGTGAATTTTGATGGCAAAGTGTCGATTGCCGATGTGGCTTCTCTTATTAATTTTATCTTGAGCGGCCAGGAGATATATGCGATATCCTCGGCCTACTACTACATCGGTACCAGTAACAACTGGACCCCCCATGACGCGACCTATAGGCTAGACAACGGTGGCGGCGGCGTGCAAGCCAATTCCGTGTTCACTGTAGTGATTCCCGCTTCTGGCGGCTACAACTGGTTCAAGATCTATCCCCAGGAGACCATGGACGCTGCTGAGGCTGATTTCTGGAGCGCTGACTTTATCGGATATTCCCAGGATGGCGCCAACGGGATGAGTGGAAGTTTTGTCGAAGGTCCCAATGATCAGGTGGCCTTCTCGTTCAAGTTACCTCCCAATACCACAGCTGTCGGCTATCGCTTGTCCTTTGATATGAGAAACCGCACCTTTGAGTTTGAGCCCATCACTGCTTCCGATACCGCCCAGGCCAATGAATTGTTCAAGAAGTGCTATGACTATGTCAATGGACGCGTCTATATTGACGGCATGGATGGCGGATTTACGAATTATGTGCGTCAATTGTGGAATGCCAATGTGCTAACCACTGACGAGGCTATCTGCGGTTGGGGAGATACAGGTGTCCCCGAATTCTGCTTTAATTTTTATGATGCCAATCACCGGATGTTGTCGGGTTTTTACCAAGCATTGTATGCCTGCATAGGGGTTTGTAACGAATACCTGGAAGCTTTCTATGACTATGATGCTACCAAGTCGGCCGAAGTTCGTTTCCTGCGCGCACTGCATTACTTCTATCTGCTTGACTGCTGGGGCAATGTGCCGCTAGTGACCACAACTGGTGTGGAGCAACCCTCTCAATCGTCGCGTGTCGAGCTTTTCCAGTGGCTGGAGCAGGAACTGCTCAACCTGCGTGACGGGTTGTGTGAACCTATGATTCGCCTTGAGGGTGAAGCGGATTATGGCCGCGTTGACCGTGACGCTGCCAACCTGTTGCTGGCGCGTCTGTACCTCAATGCACAGGTATATACCGGCGTGGCGCGCTGGGCCGATGCTGCCCGTTATGCCAAGATGGTCATTGACGGTCCCCACAAACTTCACACCCAGAGTTATGCCGGCACCGGCATTGACGGCGTTTATCGTGAGTACACACCATACCAGATGCTGTTTATGGGCGATAATGGCAATACCGCTGCCGCTGCCGAAGCCGTTTTCCCGCTTCCCCATTATGGTCTGCGGGCAGACAATATGCGTTACGGATGGGGGGGGAGTATGTTCCTGATTTGCTCCACCGTGGACGCCGACGTGCATCCCAACAGGTATGATCCCACCGAGGTGAACGGTTTGTACAACAACAATATCTGGGGCGGAAACCGTGCACGTCCTGAGTTGGTTCGCTTGTTCTTCCCCAACGATGATGCACCTTCAGCACATGCTTATTATGTTTACGTGGCAGCCGAAGATGACCGTGCGCTGTTTGAGACCAGTGGCCGTTACCTCGATGTGACGGATGTGTCCAATTTTAAGTATGGTTATGCTGTCGCCAAGTTCAACAACTTTAAAACTGATGGCAGCAGGGGCAGTGATACGACCTTTCCTGATGCGGATTTCTTCCTGATGCGTTCGGCCGAGGCCTATCTGACATACGCTGAGGCGCTGACCTGCCAGGCGGGAGGCGTTGTCCCTGCCAAGGCCGTAGAAGCCCTTAATGCAATCCGTGGCCGAGCCCACGCGGAGCAGCGTATGTCTTACACCCTCTACCAGATCTTGGACGAGTGGAGCCGAGAGTTTTACTTCGAGGGCCGTCGCCGCATGGATTTGATCCGTTTCAACCGCTATGGCGGAATTACCGATTACCTGTGGAGCTGGAAGGGCGGTATCTTGGGCGGACGCAACTTTGATGCCTTCCGCAATGTGTTTGCCATTCCGGCCGACGTCATGGCAGCCAATCCCAATCTGGTTCAGAATCCCGGTTATGAATACGAGGCGGCTCAGACCATAACGATTGACCTGAGTACCCCGGTGAACTCTTTTGTTGACATGGATGAATACTTTTACATCCCGTTTGAGTGGTCGGTCTCCGACCACTACTGGTCATCTTCTTTGTCCTATCGTTTAGAGGCATCTCCCACTAACGAATGGAATGTCTCAATCGATGAGGTTGCCACCGACATGAGCGGCGAATTGGTTGCCGATTATGCGGTACTGTCACCGGGTTATGGGTCATTAAGTGGAGAAATGTCTGTATATGAGCTAAATAAGGCTCTTACCCAGATATGCCATTGGACAGAGGACAGTATGCCTGATAGCTTGACGGTGTATGTGCGTTGTGTGGCCCAAAATCATTTATTCGGTCATAATAATATCTACTCTAATGTGGTCCAATTGACAGTGAAGCCCTATTATATCAAAGCACCACAAGAGGTTTATGATGTTTGGTACCTCGTTGGCAACTGTATTGGTGACGGATCCTGGAGTAACAGTCTTGCTGACCTAGGTGTATCTCTCATCCCGATGTATCCTGCCTTTGACACCGACGGCACATTAATGGCAGGTTCGATGTATGCAGGCTATTTCCCCGAGGGTGGCCAGTTCAAATTTGTCCATGTGGTTGGTGACTGGAGTGAGCAGCTCAATTACACTAACGTGAAGAATCCAGATTCCTTCCTGTCCGATGAAGATGGTGACAACCACATCATCGGCATCAAGGAGGCTGGTTACTACAGCATCTGGATTAATGAGTATAACAAAATCACTATTGAGAAGTATGAAATAGCGCCCGCCGTATATTCGTCTATCTCAATGCTAGGAAGCTACCAGGATTGGACTCTTGGGAACAACTTGATGAACGTTGTCAGCACAGCCCCGGGCCTGGAGAACCATGACTGGTTCGCCAATGTAACTTTTGATGTGTATGCGGAACTCAAGTTTGCAGCCGACGGCAAGTGGGACGATAACTGGGGTAACAGTGATTTCCCCTACGGCATAGGTTACTGTAATGGTCCCAACATCCCTGTTAAGGCAGGCAGGTATAATGTGTTCTTCAATGACATCTTGGGTTACTATCATTTTGATGATTTGGATGCAGATCCTAATCCTCCCGATACCCCTTATGCCCCCAGTATTTCGAGTGCCTACTACTACATCGGCACCAGCAACAGTTGGACCCCGCGTGATGCGACCTATAAGCTCGATAATGGTGGTGGCAACGTTCACGATAATCCCGTGTTCACCGTGACGATTCCCGCCACGGGCAGTGACAACACGTTCAAGATTTATCCTCAGGAGACGATGGATGCAGACGTGGACGATTTCTGGGACTCGGACTTCATCGGCTATTACAGCGAGGGTTCCAATGGGATGAGCGGCACCTTTGTAAAGGGTCAAAACAATCAGACAGCTTTTTCATTTGTCATCCCTGCAAGCATCCCTGCCGATAAATATGAGTTGACATTTGATATGCAGAAGCGTACTTTTAATATTGAGGCTATCAAAGAACCGGTTCCCCCCGACCTGTGGTACCTGGTAGGTTCAGGTTTTGGTGATGGATCCTGGACTAATCTGGGCACCGATGATGTCGGTATTTCGTTGGTTCCCATGTATGGCGTGCCTGGCTCAGACAACCTCCTGAAATGGGTCGGTTATCTCGAGGCCCGCTCGATGTTCAAGATCATCCACACGCCCGGCGAGAGCGAGCAACTCAGTATGGTTGACGATGTGATTGCCCTCAACAATGGAGAAGGCGGCAACATCCGTGTCAACGATGCCGGCTACTACGAGATCACGGTCAACATCGTCACCCATGAAGTGACCATCGCGAGGGTGGGAATCACTCCTGGCGTCTATGGCACAATTGGCATGCCTGGTTCCTACCAATACTGGAATCCCGCCACCAACCAGATGACGGCCGTGAACACCAGGGTCGAGAACCATGACTGGATTGTGAAGGACTTCACCATTACCGAGTACACCGAGCTCAAGTTCGCTGCCGACGGCAATTGGTATATGAACTGGGGTGATGGAGCCTTCCCCCTGGGCGAGGGTGTACAGAACGGTCCCAACGTCCCCGTCCCCCCTGGCACCTACACGGTGATGTTCAACGACATCCTGGGTTACTACTACTTCATGCAGTAATAACAGGGAAGGGCAACGACATGGGAATTGACCCTGAAAGATTTTTTAATGCTAATTTCGCGAATTAGGCTTATTTCACGAATGAATATTAATCTATTCACAAAGATTAGTTCAATTAGCGAAATTCGCATTAGCCCCACAGAGTTAAGTTACCGAAATCTGTTTCGGGAATAGCATGGCATGACGAGGTTGTGAGTCAAGAGAAGATCAATAAAGAGACACGGAATAAAAAAGAGCCGTCGCTTTTTTGCCAGGGCGGGGCGGAGGTGTTGTTGTGGCGGCTCGAGGAGGAGGCGCCGCGGCTGCTGGCGTTGTGCCGAGAGGCGGGCATTCCTGTCGGGGAGCTGGAGACGTTGCTGGCGAAGCGGCAGC
The DNA here is from genome assembly GCA_902760865.1 of uncultured Bacteroidales bacterium. Lineage (GTDB taxonomy): Bacteria > Bacteroidota > Bacteroidia > Bacteroidales > Muribaculaceae > Sodaliphilus. The sequence goes on from CACWID010000001.1 coordinate 112,644, forward strand.
GCGAACGGGCGGCGGAGCTGTTGCTGCTGTGCCGTGCCTTCGGGCGGCCGGTGGCGCTGGGGCACACGGGGCAGGGTGTACCGGTGATCGAGGACAGTGATGTGAACATCAGCATCTCGCATACGCCCCGGCTGGTGGTGCTGGCCTGGAGCGAGGACCGTGTCATCGGCATTGACGCCGAGCAGACCGATCGGCAACAGGTGTTGCGCGTGCGTGACAAGTTCCTGAACGACAAGGAGAAACAATTCGTCAGTCCCGATGACTTGGCGGCCCACCTGCTGGCCTGGACGGCTAAGGAGGCCGTCATCAAGGCCGAGCGCAACAGTGCCCTGGATTGGACCGAGGGCATCTGTCTGGAGCCGTTCGCATCCCCGGACGGCGCGACCCGCGGCACGCTTGCTGCCCGTTGCGGCGACAGGCGCTATCGCCTGAGCTGGTGCGTCACCGAGGGCCATTGCATCACCCTTGCCGAGCCCGAAAACGACTAATCGGGCCTCCCGGGGCAATAAAGCCGTTAAAATCTCGTTATAAGGTTAAAAAAACAACAAAAAGGTGCTTCCTGTGGCCGATGCCGGAGAGAGCACTTGACACTATGAATTATAGCGATGATGATCAAGATGATGAGATATTTCACTCGTTTGGCCGTGAGCCTTGTGCTAATGGCCTGTTGCGTGTTCACTGCCAGTGCGCTCGACAAGAGTTACTATGCCGACAACAGCGTCCTTGCCAGCGGCAAGTGGGTCAAGATCGGCGTTTCCGAGAGCGGCATCTATCAGATAACGGCCGATGACATCCGCCGCTGGGGCCTGGGTTCGGACCTGACACAGATTCACGTGTTCGGCTACGGTGGCAAGCCGCTGAGCGAGATGATGCTGGGCGACAACTATGCCGACGACCTGCCCCAGGTTCCCGTGGTGCGTACCGGCGACCGCATCCTGTTCTATGCCCAGGGACCCGTGTCGTGGCAGTTCTTTGCCGGTGACATGGGGCATGTGTACTATCCCAGTGACATCGAGCAGCTGCAGGTGCAGCACCCCTATGCCAGGACCGCCTGCTACCTGGTGACCAACGACAGCCGCTTCAAAGACATCGAGATCACTAAGGCCACCAACCGGCCCACCGGCGATGTTGTGACGACCTATACCGAGCGCCTCTACCACGAGCTGGAGAATATCAATCCCGGCGAGACGGGACGCAATTTCCTGGGCGAGGACTTCAAGAGCAACAGGCACCAACTGTTCAAGTTTAACCTTGACGGACTGGTGAGTGGCAGCCAAGTGAAGTCCTACACCCTCTTTGGCGCCTATGTGCCGAGTGTGTACAGCACCATTACCCACAGCATCAATGGCACTGCATTGCCAGTGACCCGGACCGACAGTATCAGGCAAATCGGAAAAGCTGCCCATGTCCATTACTTCATCAACGGCGACAGAACGGGCAACAGCAACATCAGGAACGGTTCGGTCAAGACCTTCACCCTGAACGGGACCACCGAGCTGAATTACGGCTTGGATTTCGGCTGCAGTGGCGAGGTGGGACTGGCCCGCCTTGACTTTATCACCATCAACTATGAGCGCCAGCTGGCATTGCGCGGCAAGCAGCTCACCTTCGGCCTGAATGATGCCAGTGCCGGCAAGAGTTACCGCGTGAGCGAGTGTGGCAGCGCCACCCACGTGTGGGACGTGACCTCCCCGTATGCCCTGGTCGAGCTCAATGTCGTTGCCGGCGATGGCACGGTGACCTTCAGCCCGATGAAGGACGGCCGTCAGGAGTTTGTCGTCTTCGACGAGTCTGGCTCCTTCCTTGACCCCGAATACCTGGATGAGGTACCCAATCAGGACATCCACGGTGAACCCACCCCCGACATGATCATTCTCGCGCCCAGTGCCTATCTGGAGCAGGCTAATCGATTGGCCGACCTGCATGAGGAATTTGACCGTTTCCGCGTGCTCGTGCTGGACCACGAGAAGGTCTTCAACGAGTTCTCCAGCGGCACCCAGGACGCCATGGCCTACCGTCGCCTGTGCAAGATGTTCTATGACCGTGGCAAGAGCGAGGACGGCCACCGTCTGGGCTACCTGCTGCTGCTGGGTTGTGGCAGCTATGACAACCGCTTGATCGGAACTGATGCCAACCTGCTGAACTACCCCCACCTGCTGACCTGGCAGAGCGAGTTGAGTTCCGACGACAACAACTCGATCACGACCGACGACTACTTCGGCGTTCTGCAGGACGGTTCCGGCGCCGATAACGGGTACTTTCAGGACGTGATGGACATTGCCGTGGGACGCATGATCGTCAAGAACGCCAGTGAGGCCCGCGCCGTGGTCAACAAGGTGGTGAACTATGTGAGCAAACCGTCCTATGGGGCGTGGAAGAACCAGGCCCTGCATGTGGCTGACGATGAGAACCAGGGCGTACACATGGCGCAGGACACGATGATGATACGCTACGCCCGCGCCAACGGTGGCCGCGACATCGTCTTTAACCGCGTCTATATCGATGCCTTCAATGCCGTGAGCGCTGGTGGCGCGCGCACTTATCCCGATGCCCGTACCAAGCTGTTCTCTACCCTGAAGGAGGGCGTCCTGTGGTGGAACTACATCGGCCATGCCAGCACCCAGAACTGGACCGGCGAGGGCCTGATGATGCGCTCGGACGTCGAGACGCAGCTCTACTACCGTCATTTGCCGGTGCTGTATGCCGCCACGTGTGAATATTCGCGCTTTGACAATACCGAACTCTCCAGTGGCGAGCGCATCTTCCTGAACCCCAACGGCGGTGCAGTCGCCGTCCTGTGTCCCTCGCGTCTGGCCGAGATTACCCCCAACGGTGTGCTGACCAATGAAGTGGGGCGCAGGGTCTTCTCGCCCGACGAGAATGGCCGCCCGCGCCGTGTGGGCGACATCCTGCGACTGGCCAAGAATGCCATCTCTTCGTCCACCGACAATAAACGCCGATTCTTCTGCTTCGGTGACCCGGCAATGCGCCTGGCCTGGGCTTCCTATACGGCCCAGGTCGAGACCATCAACGGCAAACCTGTTGACCCCAATAATATGCCTTCGTTCAGGGCCCGCGAGCAGGTGGAGTTCAGCGGCAGGATTCTGGACATGAAGGGCGACCCCGTGCCCAACTTTAACGGCACTGTGGTATCGACGCTCTTCGGCCCCGAGCAGAAAGTGAGCACCCATGGCTATGGTGACATGGGCGGCGAGCCCCTGGTCTATAAAGACCGTCCCAACCGCTTGGCCGTCAAAGTCGATACGGTGGAAAACGGCCGTTTTACCGTGCGCGTGATTATCCCCACCGAGGTGGACAACGATCCCGAGAACAAGCTTCCGTCACTGATCAACCTGTATGCCTACGACAGCCGCGACACACTGGAAGCCAAGGGCTCGAACAGCGACTTCAAGATTTATGGTTATAACGACGCGGCGGTAGCCGACACTATCGGCCCGGAGATCATTACCATGGGCCTGAATGACAATAACTTTGTGGACGGCAGCGACATCAACGAGTCGCCCCTGTTCCTGGCTACCGTGAGCGACGATAGCGGCGTGAACTTCTCGTCGGCGGGCATCGGCCACTCGATGTCGCTGACCCTGGACGGCACCATCAGCTACAATGACCTGGCGAGCTACTACACGGCCATGTTTGCCGACAAGGGCACGATGGGTAGCATCAGCTACCAGCTGAATGACCTCTCGTCCGGACCGCACATGCTGCGACTGCGCGTATGGGACGTGTATAACAACGTGAGCGAGAAGACCATATCCTTCAATGTCATCAATGGCTTGGCGCCCGAGATTGCCGACGTCTATTGCGCCGCCAATCCCGCCAGCATCGAGACCTCCTTCTATGTGAAGCACAACCGTCCCGACGCCGTGGTGACCGTGACCATCGAGGTCTATGACCTGATGGGCCGCAGGGTGTGGAGCACGACCCAGTCGGGCCGCAGCGACATGTACACCTCCACGCCCGTGACTTGGGACCTGACCGACGTGTCCGGCCGTCGCGTGCCGCGTGGCATCTACGTCTATCGCGCCGTCATTACGACCGACGGCATCAAGGAGGCCACCAAGGCCAAGAAACTGGCCGTCACCGGCGAGTAACCCTGTTAGCAGGGAAAAACCACACGGTATATAACAGATTTATTGGCATGGGCAGGGTACAATCCCTGCCTATGCTCATTTTAGGGGGAGACCACCTCAATCACTACGTCCTCCCTGTAGAGACGCAAAATCTTGCGTCTCCCGTGCTGTCACGCCGCATGCCCCTCTGTAGAGACGCAAAATCTTGCGTCTCCCGCGCTGTCACGCCGCATGTGCCTCTGTAGAGACGCAAAATCTTGCGTCTCCCGCGCTGTCACGCCGCATGTGCTTCGGTAGCGAGACGCAAGATTTTGCGTCTCTACATCAGGATGTTACATGCCGCAGCTCAACGCCCTGGCCATGCTAGGAAATCACAAATTGGTCACTATTCAGCTATTACTCATCAGAGGCATGAGCAATCCGTGCGGCAGCCAATTCGTACAATTCGCCGCCAGCAAATGTTCTCGGATGCCATTGTCTAAGTTGTTTGTAAAAAACTTAGCGGCTTAGCGTGAGATTCGTTGTCACGCCTTTTCGTTGTACGCTTGTGGCCATTGGCCAAAGGCATAACATTTGTTAAAAAAACACCACTTTTCATTAAAATAAGGAGCAGAGTGCTTGATGTTCAAAAAAATGAGGTAAATTTGTCGGTTAATTGCATCGTTTATAGATGAAAATGGCTAAGAGTACTGAGAATCAGACCATCCTGCCCGAGCCGACTATCCGCCGGCTTCCGTGGTATCTGTCCTATGTGCGTATGCTCGACAATTTGCATGTCGAGTATGTGTCATCGACGCAGATTTCCAAAGAGTTAAACGTGCAGTCGTCACAGATTGCCAAGGATTTGTCTTTTCTCAGTGTTCGTGGCAAGACCCGCATCGGCTATGAGGTGAAGAGCCTGATGGCCGAGCTGGAAGATTTCCTGGGCTTCAACCGCAAGCATGATGCAGTGGTCATCGGTACCGGTAGCCTGGGAACTGCCCTGATGCAGGACCGCGGTCTGGAGAACTACGGCCTGAACATCGTGGCGGGTTTTGACGTGCGCAGTGAGGTCATCGGCACGAGCCTGGGCGGCCTTCCCGTCTATGACATCAAGGACCTGGCCGAATGGCATCGCAGCCACAACGAGGTGTCGATTGCCATCCTGACCGTGCCTGTCGAGAGTGCCCAGGAGACCGCCGACATGGTGATTGCCAGCGGCATGACGGCATTGTGGAACTTTACGCCCTACCGCATCAAGGCTCCCGAGGATGTCGTGATTGCCAACACGTCGATCTATGCCCACCTGGCCATCATCTATAACAGGATGCATAACACGAACAACGGATAATCCCGGCGGACCCGATGCGGGAACGCCACTGTGACGAACCAGAAGATGAAGGTAATCGGCTTTACGGGGAACTATGACGCATCAGCGGCCACGACGCCGTCCTGCTACCTGATGGCAGACTCCTCGGTGCTGTACACCGGACGGCCGTTCTTCATCCATGACTTTGCCGAGGCCTTCGTCGCCGCTCCGTCTATTGTGGTGCGGATGGGCCGCCTGGGCAAGTGTGTGGCTCCCAAGTTTGCCCATCGCTACTGGGATGCCGTCACGGCGGGATTCAACGTGCAGGCATGCCGGTCCCGTGATGCCGGGCTGGAGGCGCTCGACCGCGCCTTTGACGGAGCCGCCATCGTGGGCGACTGGGTGCCGGTGTCGAGTCTTGACGACGCGCTGCATGCCGTTGTCGAGGTCAAGGTCGATGACACGGTGGTGTCGCGGCGTTGCCTCGCCGACATGGTGATGCCCCTGGCCGATATGGTGTCGGCCGTGAGCACGCGCTGCAGCATCAAGATGGGCGACCTGTTGTTCACCGGCGATTGTGCCCCCGGCGTGGCACTCACCGCCGGAATGCACCTGACGGCCAGCCTGGGCGAGACCCGGTTGCTCGACGTGAGGGTGAAAATGTGACAAAGCTGACGAGAACTCAGAACGATATAAAATGACTGTAAGATTGAAATACAATCAAAAACATTAGATATGAGTAAACTGACTAAATTTCAACTCGCATGTGCTGCATTGCTGGCCATCTTCTGCGCCAGTTATGCCAGCGCATTCAATGCATCAATCTATGCATCCAACTCCAAGCTGGCATCCGGCAAGTGGGTAAAGGTTACCATTCAAGAGAATGGTATCTACGAAATCACCTATGACGAGCTGCTAGAGATGGGTTTCAGCAACCCCGAGAAGGTGGCTGTCTATGGCTTCGGCGGTGCCAAGATCAATGAGGTGCTGTCAGGCACGGTGCCCGATGACCTGAAGCGCGTCCCCCTGTTGCGCACCAACAACAAGATCTGTTTCTATGCCAGCGGCCCGATCAGCTTCTCGATCAGCGACTACAGCACGATGCCGCGCTTCACCCGCACGTTCAACCCCTATTCTCAGGTGGGCAACTATTTCTTGACCGAGACCAACCTGTCTGACCTGAAGCCCAACAAGAAGTCCACCGTGACCGTGAACACCTATGTTGACACGCCCACGAGCCTCGGCTACTTCTACCATGAGAACGAGCAGATGACCGTGAGCAGCTCGGGTAAGGAGATGCTCGGTGAGGACTTCTCGGCCGAGAAGCTCTTCATCGACTATTATCTGCCCAACATTGCCGACAGCAATGTGGTGGTCCACACGTCGATTGCCGCCAGTGTGACCGAGATTACCTATGCTCGCGCCGCTCTGCACAGCGGTGGCGTCTCTGACTCGACCCAGTATTCCCTGTCGATGTCGCGCATCTACAAGCCCTCGAGCGGCTATGTGTTCTACAACCAGGCTTCACCCTACGGCAATGTCAAGCTGACTCATCCCCTCGAGCACGGCCAGTACGAGCCCTCCCTGCGCTTCTCGAGCGACACCTGTACGGTTTCGCTGGCGCGTCTGGACTTCTGCATCCTCACTTACAAGCACTTCAACCTGCTGAACGAGGAGTCCAACAACCAGACGCTGATGGGTTTTGCTGCCACTCGCGGCAACGAGCGCTTCATGCTGCCCAATGCCTCATCCAGCACGGTGGTATGGTATGTCAATAGCCCCACCAGTCCGCAAGAGGTGGTAACCACCCCCTATAACGACGAGAGCGGTCAGGGTCTGGCCTTCTTCTCGCCCAGCGCCACGACGTCGATGTATCTGGCCTTTGACCCCGCCAAGACCCTGAAGAAGGTCATCAGCTGGGAACCCGTCGAGAACCAGAACCTGCACGGTCTGCCCACTCCCGACATGCTTATCATCACCGACAAGTCCTTGATCGACCAGGCACAGCGCATTGCCGACCTGCATACCGCTGTCGATGGCATCAACGTGGCAGTAGTCGATCAGAACCAGGTGTTCAACGAGTTCTCGAGCGGTACTCGCGACGCTATGGCCTATCGCCTGATCTGCAAGATGTTCTATGACCGTGACGCGAACAAGTTCAAGAACTTGCTGCTGTTCGGCCCCGGTACGTTTGACAACCGCGAGCTCATCGGTGAGCACCCGGGCTACCTGCTGACTTATCAGAGTGATAACAGTAACTATGAGGACTTTACCTACACGACCGACGACTTCTTCGGCTTCCTGGATGACAATTCGGGCTCGAACATCGCCGGTGACAAGCTCCGCATCGGTGTCGGCCGCATCACCTGCGCTGACCCTGAGGAGGCCAAGAGCGACGTGGACAAGCTTGTGGAATACTATGCCAACCCCGACTATGGCGTATGGCGCAACAATACGATGGTTGCCAGCGATAGCCCCGACGGCGGTCTGTACATGTTCCAGGGCGAAGGCTACAAGAACTTGATCGACAACGAGCTGGGTACGGGTATGCACGTGACCACGATCCACAACACGCAGTATTCGCGTTCGCCGAACGAGGAGAATGTGCAGCTGGCGCGCAGGACCGCTACCGAGGGTAAGCAGCTGTGGAGCAATGCCCACATGAACGGCTTGTACTATACTACCTACGTGGGCCATGCCGGTCCCATCTCGTTCACCAAGTATAACAAGATGTGGACCACCGGTGACGTGGCATCGACCATCTACAACCACTGGCCCATCATGTCGACCGCTTGCTGTGACGTGGCACACTATGACGGCAACAGCCGTGGCATTGCCGAGCTGATGTATCACAAGCGTGACGGCGGTGCCATCGCTCTGCTGGCCAGCTCGCGCATGGTATATGCTACCCACAACGACCAGTTGAACACCTACTTCTTGAGAGCAATGTTCAGCCACGCCGAGACTGGCTCGTTCACCACGCTGGGCGAGGCCTACAAGGAGTGCAAGCTGGGCTTCACTGTCGCCAATACCAATAAGCTCTCGTTCTTCCTGCTGGGTGACCCTGCTATCAAGATCAATTATCCCATCTCGCGCTTCAAACTCATCGAGCTGAACGGTGCCGACATGACCGACCCCAGCGACCAGCCGATGCTGCGTCCGTTGAGGAAGTTTGACGTGGTAGCCCACGTGGTTGACGCCAGCGGTAACCTTGACGCCAGCTTCAATGGCGACGCTACGATGACACTCTATGACCGCGAGGACGTGTTCACGACCATCAACTCGGCGGTAGGCGGTGAGACCATTGCCCGCAAGATCTACTTCAACCGCGACAAGCTGGCCGAGGTGACTGGCCGCGTGGTGAATGGTGTGTTCAACGGCACGATGATTGTTCCCGATGCGCCCAAGGCCAACAATGAGCTGGTGCTGCTGCGTGTGTATGCACACAAGGACGGCACCGACTACATGGTCAACGGCTTCTCCAAGAACATCAAGATGCTCCCCTACAATGCCGACATGGCCATCACCGATACCGAGGCTCCCGTGATCACCAGCATGTATGTCAACGACGAGGTAGGATTTGAGAACGGTTCGGTGGTTGGTACCAACTCGATGCTCTACATCACCGCTACCGACGACCAGGCCATCAACGTTCGCGAGAACTCGATGGACAACTGCATGATGCTCACCCTGGACGGTGGCAAGCCTTCCTATGCCGACATCATGGGCTATGTGACCAGCAGCAACGAGGGTAAGACGGTGAACATCGAGTTCCCGCTCAACAACATCTCCGAGGGTGTGCACACGTTGACCTATACCGTCTTTGACCTGCTGGGCAACAGTGCCGAGCGCACCATTACCTTCATGGTGGGCCAGAATGGTGAGGTGAATCTCGTGGCCGACAAGATGCCCGCCTTCCTTGACGGTGAGGTGAACTTCGACCTCGACACCGAGCTGACCAGCCAGCCCGAAGTTATCGTCCGCGTGACCGACGCCACGGGTAACCTGATGTGGATGACCACCACCAGGAACTTCCCCGTCGCTTGGGACATGAAGGACATGAACGGCAACAAGGTGCCTGCCGGCCTGTATCGCTACTTCGGTACCTATAACGACGGTGTCAACTATGGTGGCACGCCCATCAACAAGCTCATCGTCCTTGACCCCGTCAAGATGGCTGCAGCCAACTAAGAAAGGAAAACAAGCTTAGTCTTGTAATTAACGCTAATGACTCGCGGGAGAACACCCATCGTTCTCCCGCGAGTCATTTTCACCCGCCCGCCATCCCCAATGGGGAATCATAAATGCGCGAGGGGACAAGGGCGTGTCATGTAGAGACGCAAAATTTTGCGTCTCCCGGTCGGATGATGGTAACGGATGATGGTTGGATGATAGTAACGGCTAACGGTTGGAGACGCAAGATTTTGCGTCTCTACAGATTATCATGAGTACAAGTTGCTGAATGCCAACAGGTAACCCCAGCTCCCCTCTTAGATAAGAGGGGGGCGGGGGGCGTTGATGCTACCGACGTATTTTGATGATGGGGTCCCGCTTGGTTAGGGCATAAAAATTGCGGCCGCACCACGTGAGTGATGTAGCCGCAATAATTGTTTGTTGTTATCCGATATTATTCGCCGGGAGCGATTGCGCCAGTGGGGCAAGCGTCGGCACAGGTGCCGCAGTCCAGGCAGGTGTCGGGATCGATGGAGTAGATGTCACCCTCCTTGATTGCGTCGGCGGGGCATACTGACTGGCAGGTACCGCAAGCCACGCAGCTATCAGAAATTACATAAGCCATATTACAGTGTAAATTTTAAAGTGAAATAATTAATAATGTAAAAAGTAAACAGTTCGACAAAAGTAATGCTTTTATTTGAATTGGTAGCACGATTTGCCGATTTTTCTTTGGCAAGAGTCGTTTTTTTGCTTTTTGATGCTCATTTCTCGTAATTTTTTTGTACCTTTGACCTAAGGTAGGCTTCGCCCAGGAAATGTTGGCATTTCTTTCGGCTTGCGCTACCTTTGATGTGAGAGATACAGGAAAGTTTAATCGCCCATAAAAATTTTTTTCTTAATAACGACAATGAAACCAACTGACTGGAAGGATGCACTGGCCAATGCCTTTAATGTGCCCGTGCCCGACGAGAATCAACAACCCGAGGAGCCGCAGCCCGCCGGCAAGGGTTACGCCCTGCAGCAACAGGGCAAAACGCGCCTCGACATCGTGCTCGAGAAGAAGGGGCGCGGCGGCAAGCAGGCGACCATCGTGACGGGCTTTGTCTGCGACGACGAGGACCTCAAGCAGGTGGCGTCGGCGCTTAAGCGCAAGCTGGGCGTGGGCGGCAGTGCCCGCGGCGGCGAGATACTGATACAGGGCGACTTCCGCCAGCGTGTGCTCGACGAGCTGACGGCCATGGGCTTCAAGGCCCGCATCATTTAGCACCATGCAATAAAAACACTTCAACTGAAAACTGAAACGGAAAAATGAGCGACAATCCACACAACCTGCTGGTCATCAAGGCCTCGGCCGGCTCGGGAAAGACCTACCGCCTTGCACTGGAATACATCAGGCATCTGCTGTTCGCCGTCGGTGCCGACGGCGTGACGCTGGTGCCGCACCGCGCTGACGCCGACGCGCGCCTGCTCAACATCCACCGCCAGATGCTGGCCATCACCTTTACCAACAAGGCGACCGACGAGATGAAGCAGCGCATCGTCAACGAGCTGTACCGCCTGTCGCAGCCCGGCGTCAAGAGCGACTACCTCAATGAATTCATGCAGCACTCCGGCCTCGATGAACCGTCGGTGCGCTCGCTGGCGCGCCATGCGCTGAACGAGCTGCTGTTCGACTACAGTAACTTCAACGTGAGCACCATCGACTCGTTTTTCCAGACCATCCTGCGCAACTTTGCCCGCGAGCTGGACCGCGACTTCAACTACGACATCCAGCTCGAGGAGGACTATGCCGTGCGTGTGGCAGTCCACAACTTCCTGCTCTCGCTGGGCAAGGAGGGCATGCCCACCCAGGTGAACCAGTGGGTGCAGGACTACCAGCGGCACATGATACGCGGCGACGCGGAGAAGAAGAACTGGAAATTCTTTGACGACAGCGGTGACCTCAACCGCTTTGCCAAGAACATCAACAGCGAGCTCTTCCGCAGCAAGATGGCGGCCATCCGTGCCTATCTGGGACACGTCAACGAGCAGGGTGTGTTTGAGTGCGACTTCAGTAAGATACGCGCCTTCAAGCAGCTAATCAACGAGACCGTCAAGCGTTGCAACGACGAGATCGAGGACGGCTACGGGCAGCTGAGGCAGATATTGACGCCGCTGGGCGTCAAGGGCTCGTTCAAGAACTGGCTCGCCAAGGGCGGCAATACCCCCTTTGACCTCCAGAAGACCTGGAGCGAGGTCACCAAGGCGAAGGTCGAGGGGCAGTTCCTCAAGGGGCAGATGCCTGACGACGCGACCATCGACCGCCTGCATGGCCTGATGACCGACCACAAGCGCCTGAGGCTCCTCGCCGACTTTTTCCAGCACATCGAGGACAACCTGGGTCTGCTGGGCATGCTGGCCATGATAGACCTGTTCCTGGAGGAATACCGCCATGAGACCAACTCTATCCTGATCGGTGACACCAACGAGCTCATCGGCACGGTCCTCAAGAGCGGCACCAACTTCGTCTATGAGCGCGTGGGGACCATCATCTCCAACTTCATGATCGACGAGTTCCAGGACACGAGCACCAAGCAGTATGAGAACTTCAGCGACCTGTTGCGCGAGAGCCTGTCGGTCGGCAACTTCAATATGCTCATCGGCGACGCCAAGCAGTCGATCTACCGCTTCCGCAATGCCGACCTGACGGTGTTCCGTGAGCGGGTGGGCAAGGACTTCAACGGCTATATCACCGACGGGCGCCGTGATGCCGACCCGGCCAAACCCGACGGCCCTTCCTCGACCAACTACCGCAGCTCCCGTCACATCATCGAGTTCAACAATGAGCTGTTCGCGTTCCTCAACGGCAAGTTCCAGGACCGCTCGTCGGTGGTCGGCACCTATGGCGACGTGGAGCAGGGCATGCCCCGCGACATCGACACGGGCAAGCTGCCGGGCTATGTGCGCCTGATGACGGCCAACTACGGCGCTCAACTGAGCGTCCGCGACGATGACGGCGACAATGGCGGCGATGCCCCGTCGGCAGGCAGTGACGCGTCTGTCGAGGAAGTCTTGCCGGCTTACCTGTTGTGGCTCCACGAGCGCTATGGCTGGGGACGCATCGGTATCCTGGTCAATGCCAATAGCGAGGGCGACAAGGTGGTGGAGTGCATCCTCGACTACAACAAGCACACTACGGGCGAGAAAATCCATATCATCTCGGGTGAATCGCTGTTGCTGAACAATTCGCCCATCATCCGCCGCATTATCGCCATGCTGCGCTTCATCGACATCAGCCAGTTCAGCGCTGATGACGAGGATGCCGAGGCCGAGGTGGCTAACGACGACATCGGCCGCCGACTGATGCGCAAGCGCCAGAGCGACAGCCGTCTGTACACCGCCATGAACGAGTTCATACAGGCTGTAGCCGCCAGCCCCGACGGTTCGCCGACGGACAATGGCGCCCTGTTGGTGCAGAGCCTGCAGACCATCATCGATGATGGCGGGGCAGGGGAGAGTGGAGAGAGTGGAGACGACAGCCGGTCCGAAGTCAGTACCCTCGAGCAGCTGTTACCGCCCGCCGGCGAACTCACCACGCTGGTGAGCATCGTCGAGACCATCATAGCCCACTTCAAGAAGCACCCGGGCAGCAGCGGCGACGTGGACCGCGAGGTGGCCTTCCTGATGGCCTTCCAGGACACGGTGATGCAGTTCAGCGCTCAGCGTAACGGCGGGAGCGTGAGGGAATTCCTCAAGTTCTGGGACGAGAAAAAGAACAAGCTGGCCGTGAGCAGCGCCGATGGTGGCGATGCCATCAACATCATGACCATCCACAAGGCCAAGGGACTGGAATTTGACTGTGTCGTCATCCCCTACGCCAAGTGGGAACTGGACGGCAACAGCCAGGAGAAGAACTACTGGATGCCCCGTGAGCAGTTTGTCGAGACCCTGAATGCGATGTTGCCCGCCGACGGGCAGTGTGACCTGGACCTGGTGCCGCCGCTGCTTCACATCGGCAAGACGACAGCCGTCGAGCTGAACCGCATGGGCGTCCTGGGCGACAAGGCGGCCGCCTTTGTCAACAAGCAGGTCGACGACGTGCTCATCGACAACCTCAACAAGACCTATGTGGCGATGACGCGTCCCCGCACTGAGTTGCACATCTTTTCCGGCGGCGGCAGCAACACCGTGGCGCCGCTGCTCGAGGAGTTTGCCGGCCAGAGCGGCGTGATGACGCCCGTGCCGGGCATTGAGGGCTGGTACGAGAAGGGCACCTTGTCGTCGCTCCAGGACATGAAGGAACTGGCCAGGAAGAAAGCCGAGCAGTCCGCCGGAGAGCCCGAGCAGCAGACCGAGCGTGTCGGCATCGGCGAATATACCGTCAATGACATTCCGCTGCAGCTGCGCGTCAGGGTGGACCATGCCTCCAGCACGAGCATTGACGCGGGACTCAGGCTGCACGGCCTGCTGGGCCGCATCCGTGACCTGGACGACGTGGACCGTGTCATCGACGACGGCCTCAAGCACGGTGTCATCACCACCGGTGACCCCGATGACCCCTGTGGCATCGATAGCGTCAACGCTCACGTGCGTGACGTCATCAAGGACCCCGCCAGCCGGGTCGCTGCCTGGTTTGACCCCGCCAATACGGTCTATAGCGAGCGCACCATCACCAGCGTGAGCACCAACGTGTGGGACGAGGACGGCATCGAGAACATGCGCCCCGACCGCATCGTGCGCCGCCCCGACGGCCAGCTCATCGTCATCGACTACAAGAGCGGCCAGCGCAACGACAAGCGCTACCTGCGCCAGCTGGGCCGCTACATGGACAAGCTGCGTGCCATCTTCCCCGACGCCCTTATCGCCGGCCGCATCTGGTACGTCACCCACGACCTCATCCTCGACCACCACGGCAAACCGTTAGGAATCAGGAATTAGCAATTCGCAGTTAGGACTGTCTGTTCAATCCCCTGTAGAGACGCAAAATCTTGCGTCTCTTTTCCGTTATTACATTAGAAAATCCTATGCCACAGAGATATAGTTCAAGAATCTGCTAATGTAACATTCATGGAGTTTTACTCATTAATTGTGGTTTTTCAGTTTATTAGTTGCTTTTCCTATTTTTTCTAGTTATCTTTGTCACGTTAACCAAAGTGACCATCTGTGATGAAGAATTCTGAACCAGGTTATGTATATATTTTGACCAATCCCAGTTTCCGTGAGGATTGGGTGAAAATTGGCAAGAGTGCTCGCCCTGTAGATGTTCGGTCTAAGGAACTTGACAATACAGCAGTTCCACTGCCTTTTGAGATATTTGCCACGTTAAAAACAGTAAAGTATAATGAGGTTGAAAAGTTGGTTCACAAGACCATTGATCGCTTGACTGATTTGCGCATCCGTCAAAACCGTGAGTTCTTTAATGTCCCTCCTCAGGTAGCACTTGACATCTTTCGAGACATTGCCATTACGATTGATGACGCTGTGGTGACCCTCTATCAAGATAATAAACCCGTGGAGGATGGCAACCCGAAGGAAGGTGAACCTTTGAAGAAAGACCCAAAGAAGCACGAACCAAAACGCGCTCGTTTCAAATTCAGCATGTGCGGCATCCAGATAGGAGAGTACGTGACTTTTGACCCGACAGGAGTCCAAGTTAAAGTTGCTACCGATGATTCCGTAGAATATAATGGTCGCATTTATAAACTTTCCCCTTTTGCTGGTACCTTTATGCCTGAAGAAATGCGCAATCAGTCTGGTGCCTATCAAGGTGCAAAATATTTTTCCTACAAAGGAAAAGTCCTTTCCTCCATCCGCAGAGAAAGAGAGAAGTAATTTGTCTTTTTTTTTGAAGGTAAATACATAGGATTATTAATCTTTACATAGGTGCGTATAAACTAAGATAATATGAACAAAAATACACTTGTGATTACTTACAACGATTATATATTTCTGAATGATGTTTGTAATAGGAATTATACAGATAACAGTATGTCATCAAATGCATCATCTCAAGAAAGAAATAGGTATCTCGATATACAACATAAATTAAAAGATATTAGTAGAGTATTATGGACAGAATATTTTAATTCTGATCATTCATTGAAATGTGATGGTAGTTCTGGTAATCCGTTGAATAGGAGTGGAAGTCTTAAATGGCCTTGGTCTTGTGTCTTTAAAGGCAGTAACAAGCAATATGGCGCTCAGATAAGCATTATTTTTGAACCGAAACTAGGATGCATGAAAGTTGGGTTCTTCTTTGGCGGTGCCTCCCGTCACAATTTGTCTAAAGATGAGTCACAAAGGGAGATGAAAAAAATGAAGAAGATGGCTCGAAATCTAAAGACTAATATTGCGAAAAACAATGAATTGCAAGAGCGCTTTTATATGTTAGAGACATTGGGTTTTGAGTTTTCCTTAGATGGATTAAAGCAAGAGCCTGATCAGTGGTTAATGAGCATTGTCTCCAATCCCATATATGCTCAAATAACTGCATCAATTCCTATTACAAAAATGAATGATATTACTATTGACTCTTTTAAGGACTATTATTCTCAGATTGCATTTCTGCTCAATGTCATTGATTTAAAGGCATTTGCTAACCAAAGAAAGAGGAATTGTCATATTGATTCTGATACAAGAAAAAGGCGATTGGATATATTAGAGAGAATTGGAAAAGAGGGTGAAGAATATATAATGGCATTAGAAAGACAAAAACTGAGAAAAAAGAATATATTACGCAAAAACTATCCCAAGCACGTTGCACTTTATGACGATAGTTGTGGCTATGATATATTATCATTAGACGATGACGGAAGAGAAATATTTATTGAGGTGAAATCTACTGTGTATAAAAAGGGACAAAAAGGAGCTAATATCTTTTTTATGTCTGATAATGAATGGCAGACTTATTTGCAAAAAGGAAAACAATATAAACTATATAGAGTTTATGGAGTGGGTGATAAAATGGAATGTGAAAGAGTAGATTTGGGAAGAGTAAAGAAAAAGCCACTGAATTATATCATTGATTACTAGTCATTTATAATATCATTCATAATGCAGTTGTCAATAATTTTTATTAAATGTTGTCTTTGTTTTTTGTATTTTTCATGTGGATGTCGACAAAGAAACTTGGTTGCCTCCAGTGTGGAACGAAGATGATGTGACTTTAAAAAGCTTTAAAGAAGAATGACTGGGAATGAGACGCAAAATTTTGCGTCTCTACATTTTTTTTGTAATTTTGCAAGTTAAAAAATCAGTTAACGATAATACAAGATATAGATTATGTCGATTGATAATATTCTAGCTCAGGCTGCCGCGCAGGCGGTGAAGGAGTTGTATGGTGTGGATTTTCCCGCCGAGAAGATTGTTCCCCAGACGACTAGGAAGGAGTTTGAGGGTAACTTGACGATTGTGGTGTTCCCCTTCCTGAAGGCCTCGCACAAGGCGCCCGACATGACGGCGCAGGAGATCGGTGAGCACCTGGTAGCCCACTGCGATGCCGTGGAGAAGTTCAATGTCATCAAGGGCTTCCTGAACGTGACCATCAAGCCGTCGTTCTGGACAGGCATCCTGCAGCATGT
The DNA here is from genome assembly GCA_902760865.1 of uncultured Bacteroidales bacterium. GTDB lineage: Bacteria > Bacteroidota > Bacteroidia > Bacteroidales > Muribaculaceae > Sodaliphilus. The sequence continues at coordinate 129,758 of CACWID010000001.1, forward strand.
CGCCCAGACGCCTGACTATGGATTCCAACCTGTGACCGACGACAGCCAGCTGGTGATGATCGAGTATTCCTCGCCCAACACCAACAAACCGCTGCACCTGGGCCACGTGCGCAACAACCTGCTGGGCTTCAGCCTCTCCAAGATTATGGAGGCCAACGGCTATAAGGTGGTGAAGACCAACATCGTCAACGACCGCGGCATCCACATCTGCAAGTCGATGCTCGCCTGGCTCAAGTGGGGCAACGGCGTCACGCCCGAGTCGGCCGGCAAGAAGGGTGACCACCTGATCGGCGACTTCTATGTGCTGTTTGACAAGCACTACAAGGCCGAGGTCAAGGAACTGGTCGAGAAAGGTATGAGCCAGGAGGAGGCCGAGAAGCAGGCTCCGCTCATCCAGGAGGCCCACGACATGCTGCGTCGCTGGGAGGCCGGTGACCCCGAGGTGCGTGCCCTGTGGGAGAAGATGAACACCTGGGTATATGCCGGCTTTGACGAGACCTACCGCCGCATGGGCGTCTCGTTTGACAAGATCTACTACGAGAGCGACACCTATCTCGTGGGCCGCGACACTGTGCTCGATGGTCTCGAGAAGGGCACTTTCTACCGCAAGGAGGACAATAGCGTGTGGGCCGACCTCACCGCCGACGGCCTCGACCACAAGCTGTTGCTCCGCAGCGACGGCACGTCGGTCTATATGACCCAGGACATCGGCACCGCCCAGCTGCGCTACAAGGATTATCCCATCGACCGCATGATCTATGTCGTGGGCAACGAGCAGAACTACCACTTCCAGGTGCTCTCGCTGCTGCTCGACAAGCTGGGCTTCAAGTGGGGCAAGGACCTGGTGCACTTCTCCTACGGTATGGTCGAGCTGCCCAACGGCAAGATGAAGTCCCGCGAAGGCACCGTCGTCGATGCCGATGAGCTGATGGACGAGATGATCGAGACCGCTACCGATATGGCCAACGAGCCCGGACGCCTGCAGGGCGTGCCCGAGGACGAGCGCAAGGACGTGCTGCGCATGATCGGCCTTGGAGCCTTGAAGTACTTCATCCTCAAGGTGGATCCCAAGAAGACCATGCTGTTCGACCCCAGCGAGTCCATCGACTTCAACGGCAACACGGGCCCCTTCATCCAGTACACCCATGCCCGCATCCGCTCAGTCCTGCGCAAGGGCGACGAGAATTATAACACCATGGACATCAGCGCCGTGGTGCCCAACGAGAAGGAAACGACGATTATTCAGAAGTTGGCCGACTTCACGACCACCGTTGCCGATGCCGGCCGCAACTACAGCCCGGCCCTCATCGCCAACTACGTCTATGACCTGGCCAAGGAGTACAACCAGTTCTACCACGACTACAGCATCCTCAAGGAGCAGGACGACAAGGTGCGCGCCTTCCGTCTGCTGCTCAGCGCCACCGTGGCCGACATCATCCGCCGCGGCATGTCGCTCCTGGGCATCGAGGTCCCCGAGAGGATGTAATGTTGGCACGGAATTTGCAGCACAAAACTGAAAACTGTCAACTGAAAACTGAAAACTGAAAAAGGAATATGAATAAGTGGAATAACAATTATTACATGGACGGCTATGAAACCGCCGTTCAGGCCGAGAACGAAGCCACGCTGCAGCGCTACGTCGCCGGCGTGATGCGCAGGGTCTATGGCAAGATGGCTGTGGGTCTGGCGACTACCGCCATCGCCGCTTATCTGGTGGCTTCGAGCAATACTGTGATGAGTCTGCTGTTCAGCAGCATGATGCCCATCTGGATCCTGTTTGCCGTCGAGCTGGGACTGGTCATCTACCTGAGTGCCCGCATCGACAAGCTGAGCACCGCTACGGCCGCCACGCTGTTTTATGTCTATAGCCTGATCAACGGCATTGTGCTGGCCCCCATTTTCCTCCTCTACACCCAGGCCAGCATTGCCACGACATTTGCCATCACGGCAGGAACCTTCGGCATCATGAGTGTCGCCGGTTATGTCACCAAGAAGGACCTCTCCAAGTTCGGCAGCATCTTGTTCATGGCCCTTATTGGCCTGATCATCTGCGTCATTGTCAACATGTTCATGCGCAACTCGATGATGGATCTGCTCATCAGCGGTGCTGGAGTCCTCATCTTCACGGGCCTCACCGCTTGGGACACCCAGGCCATCAAGCGCATGTGTGCCGAGTCCGACCCCTCGATGATCGGCAAAGTCGCCACGATGGGCGCCCTGAGCCTCTATCTCGACTTCATCAACCTCTTCCTCTACCTGCTCCGCTTCCTCGGCAACCGCAACTGATCACTGTCAGACAACACGATAATGGCAACCCCGACGACTATCGCGTCGCCGGGGTTGTTTTTTTCTCCTGCCCTAAAACCCTATGAAACAACAACTGAAAAATGACTGAATATTCTGATGGCATGCGCATAGGCGATATTTTGTGCTCGGCGCGAAAATGCTTGGTTAATTCAATAATAGTCAGTAAATTTGCAGCGACATAAGTAATTGCAAACCGGCACTTGGTAACGGGCGTTAAGCCCCTATGCCAGGTTGATCAATCACTATGATGATGAAAAGATTGTTGTTTATTCTGCTCGTGATGCTCTGGGGCGATCTCGCGATTGCCGCCGAGATGACTCCCTCGCCTGAGACTTACGTTCAGGAAGGGGAAAATGAGTATGTCGTTGAGGGCGTGGGCGAGGGGCCGGTCTTACCTGTTGATCCCACAATGAGCTTGAATATGACTTTGACGGCAAGGTGAACATCGATGACGTGACCGAGGTCATCAACTATCTGCTTCTGAAACAGCTGGCTGGCTTGTAATACTAGTGAATATTAACCATTTATTTTCTATAGAGATGAAGAAACGTATTTTTGGTGTGATAATGGGCGCCGTGCTGCCGTTGCTGGCCGTGGCGCAGGGTTGGCCGTCGGGCTACGGTGGCGTGATGCTGCAGGGCTTCTACTGGGACTCCTATAACGACAGCAAGTGGACTGTTCTGGAGTCGCAGGCCGACGAGTTTGCCGAGTTTTTCAGCCTCGTGTGGGTTCCGCAGAGCGGTTACTGCAGTGGCTACAACACGATGGGTTATGACCCGCTGTACTGGTTCAATAACTATAACAGCTCCTTCGGCAACAAGACGCAGCTGCTGTCGATGATCAACACCTTCAGGAACAAGGGCATCGGTACCATCGCCGACGTGGTCATCAACCACCGCAAGAACGTGTCAAACTGGGTCGATTTCCCTGCCGAGACCTATAAGGGCGTGACCTATCAGCTCAAGTCCACCGACATCTGCCGTGACGATGACGGCGGAGCGGCGCTCACCTGGGCGACCCAGAACGGCTACTCGCTGAGCGCCAACAACGACACCGGCGAGGACTGGAGCGGCATGCGCGACCTGGACCACAAGAGCACCAACGTGCAGAACAACGTCAAGGCCTACGTCAAGATGTTGCTTGACGACCTGGGTTATGCGGGCTTCCGCTATGATATGACCAAGGGCTATGATGCGCAATACACGGGAATGTATAATTCCTATTCCCATCCCACCTACTCGGTGGGCGAGTACTGGGACGGCAACCAGACGGCCGTCAAGAACTGGATTGACGGTACCAAGGTGAGCGGCGTGGTCCAGAGTGCGGCCTTTGACTTCCCTTTCCGCTATGCTGTGCGCGACGCCGCGAACAACAACCGCTGGATCAACCTGTCGGGCAGCGGCAAGGGCCTGAACCTGGAGAGCAATTACCGCCGCTACTCGGTGACCTTTGTCGAGAACCACGACACGCAGTACCGCGATTCTTACAATCCTCAGGACCCCATCAACCAGTATGTCGAGGCCGCCAATGCTTACATGCTGGCCATGCCCGGCACGCCCTGCGTCTTCCTCAAGCACTGGCAGACCTACAAGGAGAGCATCAAGCAGATGATCTATGCGCGTCAGCTGGCGGGCATCACCAACACGAGCGCCAACTACCAGCAGGCCTCGAACTCGACGTCTAACTACTATGTGCAGCGCATCAACGGCACGCGAGGCACCCTGCTGGCCGCGATGGGCAGCACGACCTACACGATTCCCGCGGGCTACGTCGTGGTAGCCAGCGGCACCAACTACCGCCTGGCGCTGAGCACTAGCACCGAGACCGCTTGGGCCAGCAAGCCCAGCGGAGACTATGTGGACCCCTTCAACGTCACGCTGACTGCCGTGAGCGCTACCAGCGGAGCCCGGATCGTCTATACCCTGGACGGCACTGAGCCCACCGCCACCAACGGCACCGTCGTTGCCAGCGGCACCGCAGTGCCCATCAGGCGCTGCCTCACCATGAAGGCCGGCCTGCTCGTGGGCAACACCGTGCGCGGAATCATCACCCGCAAGTACAATGTGCGCAATGAGGACTATGATGCCTATGAGATTACCGTCTTTCTCAAGGACCCGACCGTCGCCCCCAACAATTGGCCCAGGGTGACCTACTACTGCTGGGACAGCTATGACGTGCAGCAGTGCGGCAGCTGGCCGGGCGAGGTGATCACCGACACGCGCATCATCCATGGCCAGAAGTTCTACTACAAGACCTTCATGATCACAGGCACCAACTACAAGCTGAACTTCGTCTTCAACCAGGGCGGCAGCACTGCCGGCACCCACCAGACGGTGGACGTCATGGGCGTGAGGGAGACCGCCTTCTTTGAGATTACGAGCCAGACCAACAAATACACGGTTGCCGATGTGACGGACCAGTATTTGCCCTATCTGGAAAATGACGTGATTCCCGGTGACGTGAATGGCGACGGCCGACACTCCATCGCCGACGTCACGGCCCTGATCACCTATCTGCTGGGTGGAACTCCCGCTGTGTTTGTCGAGGAGGCTGCCGACGTGAACGGCGACACCCGTGTCACCATCGGTGACGTGACAGCGCTGACCAACATCTTGCTGACCAATGGCTAGGGCCCTGTCCGCAAATAAATAGGGCGGTTGTACAATAAAAGGAGCATTTCTTAGTTATTTAGAAAAAGACAATTGTAATTATTCTGATTGGAAATGAAACTGAACAAATCAATATTCGCCATCGCAATGATGGCCATCGCCCTGATGGCGTCAGCCCAGGAAGGCGACATTAAGGACACCGAATTCAATCCCGTCACCACGGGTGTGACGTCGTTGAGCATCACGCCCGATGCCCGTGGCGCATCGATGGGTGACCTGGGTGCCGCTACCGAGGCCGATGTCAACTCCCAGTTCTGGAACCCGTCGAAGTATGCCTTCGCCTATAGCCGAGCCGGCGTTTCGCTGTCCTACACCCCCTGGCTGCGCAAGATTGTCAATGACATCTATCTGGCCAACCTGGCCGCTTACTACAAGATCGGCGGCAACGACAACCAGGCGGTGAGCGCTTCGCTGCGCTACTTCTCGCTGGGTGAGGTGACCTCTACCGACGGAGAGGGATCCGCGCTCGGAACCATCAACCCGTTTGAGATGGCGGTGGATGCCGGCTACAGCCGCAAGCTGAGTGAGAAGTTCGCTATGGGTGTTACCCTGCGTTTCATCTATAGTGACTTGGGCTACAACAGCTCGATGAGCACGGGTGAGTCTTCAAGTGCCACGGCATTTTCGGCTGATATCTCGGGTTATTACACGACCTTCCCCGTCATCGGCCGCAACGAGTGCCAGTGGTCCCTGGGTTTCAACTTGTCAAACATCGGTTCCAAGGTGTCCTTCAACAAGGGTAATGACCCTGCCTATCTGCCTGCCAACCTGAAGATTGGTACTGCCTTTACCTTCCCCCTGGCCGATTACAACAACCTGACGCTGGCCTTTGATGCCAACCGTATGCTGGTGCCCGCCAAGCCGCGCCGCACCGACTTTGACGACGATATGGACTATGACGATGCCCTGCAGGCATGGAAGGACAAGTCCTCCATCTCGGGTATCTTTGATAGTTTCAAAGATGACTTCGTCAAGCGCATTACCTATTCGGTAGGTGCTGAGTATGCCTATAATCAGCAGTTCTTCTTGCGCGGTGGTTATTACTACGAGAGCAAGTACGCCGGTAACCGTCAGTACTTCGGCCTGGGTGCAGGTTTCTCGCTCAACGTCATCAAGATTGACGCCAGCTACATGATTGCTACCGCCCAGAACAGTCCTCTGGACCAGACTTTGCGCTTCACCCTGTCGTTTGACATGGACGGCATCAAGGACCTCTTCGGTCGCAACTAAGAGAGTTCTAGAAGCTCTAGACAATCTAGACTATCTAGATAATCTAGACAATCTAGAGCATCTAGAAAACTGACAACTGAAAACTGACAACTGAACGACAATGATGCGCGTGGGATTGGGATTTGACGTTCACCGCCTGGTCGAGGGCCGTGCCCTGTGGCTGGGCGGCGTGAATATTCCCTGGGAGCGGGGCTTGCTGGGTCACAGCGATGCCGACGTTGCCATCCATGCCCTGTGCGACGCCCTGCTGGGCGCTGCCGCCCTGCGCGACATCGGCTACCACTTCCCTGACACTGACCCGCGCTACAAGGGCATCGACAGCCGCCTGTTGCTGCGGCACGTGATGCGTCTGCTCGACGAGCAGGGCTACCGTCTGGGCAACTGCGACATCACCATCTGTGCCGAGCAGCCCAAACTCAATCCACACATCCCTGCCATGCAGCGTGAACTGGCCGACTGCATGGGCTGCGAACCGGGTCAGGTGTCCATCAAGGCCACCACGACCGAGAAGTTGGGCTATACGGGCCGCGGTGAGGGCATCGCCGCCCATGCCGTCGCATTGATAGAGACCAAACCCGTTGAGCCATGATGAGCGAGGCCAGACTGCAGCGTCGCGTCCCCTATCTGGACATCCTGCGTGTGCTGGCGTGCCTGCTGGTCATCCTTATCCATACGCCCGTCAGGCAATATGACATCTACTACAACACGCCGTCGCTGGCCGGTGCCGTCTATACCGTGCTGGTGGCGGTGAACTGCAACCTGTTCTTCATGATTACGGGCGCCCTGCTGCTGCCCGTGACGATGACGACCGGTCGATTCATCAGGCGCCGCCTGCGGGTGGTGCTGCCGCCCCTGGTGGTGTGGACCGTGGTCTATCTGCTGGAGCACATCTTCCTGATGCATAATTTCACGCCCAAACTGCTCACCTCTATCCTGTTCAACCCTGTCGAGGGGCTGCTGTGGTATGTCTATGTGCTGGTGGTCATCTATGTGACCCTGCCGCTGGTGAGCAAGTGCATCGACGCCATCGGTAAGCGCGGCGTCGAGGTGCTGCTGGTGCTGTGGGCGCTGTCATCGTTCATTCCCTATCAGCATGGCGTCTTCATCGAGGCCTCGCAGTACAGCCACAACATGTTCGGCGCCTTTGCCAACTACTACGGCTATGTGCTGCTGGGCTACTACATGCATCGCTACGGCCTGCCCATATTCACCCGCCGTCATGGCTGGAAGTGGGCGTTGCTGCTGGCATTCGGCATCGTCGTGATGCCGCTGTTCGAGTTCCTGTTTCAAGGCAACTTCGGTATCACGTGGCAGCAACACATCGACACGATCACCAGCGACATCAGTGTCAACAACATCGCCATGGCAACGCTGCTGTTTGCCGTGGTACAGCGTTTTGCCCCGAGCAGCTATGACCGCACGTCCCATCCCGCAGCCGCCACGTGGTGGCCATTGTTGAGCAAGTGCACCTTCGGCATCTACCTGTCGCAGATGGTCATCCTGCGTGAGGTCATCTGGCCGCTCACGCCATGGCTCGCCCGCACCCATTGGGTAGTCGATTGCCTGGTCAGTGCCGTGCTGGCCTTCGCCGTGTGCCTGCTGCTGACCCTGCTGCTGCGGATGCTTCCCTTTCGCCGCTACCTCATCGGCCACTGAGCCTTACTCCCCTCGTCCTTAGTCAGTCCCAGTCCAATTAAATCCTGCAACTTTTTTGTAAAGTTGCGGTATCTTATTATCTTTGCACCATTATTTAACAAAAGGTGAGAAAATGCGAGAAGTATTTATTAGTTATAAAGACGATGACAAGAAGCTGGGCAATAACGACGGTACTGTTGCCAGAGAATTGTGCAAACAACTTGAGGATGTCGGCATCACATGCTGGATTGCTCCGCGCAATGCTGATGATGCGAATACTAGTGGGTTTGCCGCTTCTATCATGAAAGGAATTAGTGAGTGTAAAGTTTTCCTGCTTGTGTTTTCTCGATTTACAAACGATTCTGAATTTGTTGCTAATGAAATTAATGTAGCTTGCGAAGAAAAGAAAAAAATTGTCCTCTATAAATTAGATTCTTCATCACCGAGCCCAGAATTAAAGTTTTATCTTGGTCGTAAACCGTGGGTGGATGCCAGTGGGGATTATAAAGCAAAATTCCGCGAACTGATTAGTATGGTAAACAAGAAACTGGGCAAAACAGAAGAGCGAACTGATCCTCCTTCTAATCCCTCGGGCAAGGGGCAGAATGAAGGGAATTTGATTCAAAAGAGTCCGCTTTCCTTTAATGTCAAGGGTGTCACTTTTAACATGATATTTGTGGAGGGAGGAACATTCATTATGGGCGCAACTCCTGGACAAAAAGATGAAGCTTTTAGTGATGAAGAGCCTCCCACGCATAGGTCTTTAGAAAGCTTCTACATTGGTGAAATGCAGGTTACACAAGCTTTGTGGAAGGCTGTAATGGGTGATAATCCTAGCAAGTTTAAAGGAAATCTTAAACGGCCTGTTGAATGTGTTTCTTGGCTTGATTGTCAAGAGTTTATTAAAAAATTGAACACGATAACAGGAAAAAGATTCCATCTTCCCACTGAAGCTCAATGGGAATATGCGGCCCGTGGCGGAATGAAGAATAACGATTTAAAGTATGCTGGCAGCAGTGATCTGGATTCGGTCGCTTGGTATGAAAACAATAGCGGAAAGACTACGCATCCTGTAGCTCAAAAAAATCCGAATGAATTGGGACTGTATGATATGATTGGCAATGTTTGGGAGTGGTGTCATGATGGGTATGGCAATGATGATCCTGAAGGTAACCGTGACACTTCATCAGATTTTCGTCATATGATACGTGGTTGCTGTTGGCGGGGCAATGCTAGATATTGTAGAGTATCCTATCGCAACAACTGGATTACAACAAAATCGGGCAGTCATCTTGGCTTGCGGCTAGCATTGTAGCCGATAATTTATTGTTCTAGATCGTTTGCTGCATTCTCGTTGTGTTTAGACTATTGAGGTTTGTAGCAAGAAGCAGACAATTGCTGTGTTTGGATGCCTGAGATTAATCTGGTTCGCATAATGTGTAAACGCTATCTTTGCATCATTCAGAGGTTAAGTATCCGTTACTGCTTTCTTTTGTATAAGTCTTTCTATTTTGCATTCAGATCAGAGTCTATTGGACGGTCTGCCTGCTGCTGGCCCTGCTGCTGTTTCCCTTCCGCCGCTACCTCATCGGCCTCTTAAACATCCCTGTTTGACCGCTTTCACACTAGAGGCAAAGGAAAAAGGTTTTTATTCTATTTGATGTGCGTTATTATTATTATCTTTGCGAACAGTTTCATTATACCTGAATTAATATGAGTGACGTTTTCATCAGTTACAAGTCCAATGATCCCAATCTGGGCAATTACGACGGCAATGTTGCTGACGAGTTGTGCGAACTGCTTGAGTCTGTTGGTATTACATGCTGGATAGCACCTCGTGATATAGATTTAGGCACAAAGGGGTATGCTCGGTCAATCATGGAGGGAATTGAGAATTGCAAGATCTTCTTACTTGTGTTTTCACGTTATGCTAATGAATCAGAATATGTAGCAAGTGAGATTGATGCCGCTTTTGCTGCCGAGAAAGATATCATTCCATTCTGCCTTGATAAGACTCAACCCAATCGGGAATTAAGATTCTACTTGGGACGCAAGCAGTGGATATATGTTGAGGGTGATTACCATGAAAGATTCCATGAGATCGTTGATGCATTGTTGCAGAAATTAGGAAAGAAAAGTACTGTTGCACAAGAGCATTTTGACAATCGTTCTGAAGTACTTGGCCCTTTTTCAGATGAGAACCTAATTAAATCCTTTTCTGTGAATGGGGTCTCTTTTAATATGGTTCGTGTTGATGGGGGAGAGTTCATTATGGGTGCTACTCCTGAGCAAGGCACCGAAGTGGAAGACAACGAAAAATCGCCTCATCAAGTAAACCTGTCGAGTTATTATATTGGTGAGACACAGGTGACTCAAGCCTTGTGGCAAACAGTGATGGGGACAAATCCAAGTAAGAATAGAAATAATCTTAGATGTCCTGTTGATAATGTTTCGTGGGATGACTGTCAGAAGTTTATTGTGAAACTGAATGAGTTGACAGGCATGTCGTTTCATCTGCCAACCGAGGCTGAATGGGAATATGCAGCTCGTGGTGGACGTAAGAGTAAAGGATACAAGTATGCTGGAGGAAATGACTTAAAACTGGTCGCATGGTATGCAGGGAATAGTCGTTTTGATGATGACTCCCAAGACTCGACTGTTGCGAACAAAATGTGTTTGTATGACTTGCTAAATAAAGTGACTAGTAAGAGGTTCCAGATGCCAGGTGAAGAGAATTGGGAACATATTACAAATAAAAGAAGTGATAAAGATGCGCTTGATGATAAATCAAAATCGAGAAACGGAGAAATTAGTGCTATCGGTACGCATATAGTGGCCGCTAGATTGCCGAATGAGCTGGGGATATATGATATGAGTGGTAATGTGTATGAATGGTGCCAGAATGTTTGCGAATCATATATGCATGATAATCAAGATAGACCAAATGACTTAGCGACTGAATGTGCCCATGTTCTTAGAGGAGGATCATGCTATAGTGACGCTCTATGTTGTCGTGTGTCGTATCGGTGTTTTGATAGCCACGGCACTGGTCTTGCAGGTGTCGGACTACGACTTGTTCTTTAGCATTTCCCTCACGTTTTTTTTTCATTAACTGTGATAATTGGTTTACTTGATAAGTCCTTTCTATAGTTGAGTTTCAAAACGCTTGAGAGATAAATCCTTCTTTAGAAGAACAACTGAAAAAACTGTATGTTTATTTATTGTTTTTCTGAGGAAAGGATTATCTTTGTGGCATGAATAATGGTAGTTATTCTGCAAATTCTGCTCGACGCTTCTGCCGATCAAACAACAATAACAACTATAAATGATTATAAATAGTTGTTTAAAAGATTGTTAATATAACTTTGCCCAAAGGCTGAAAAACTTAGCGTCTTCGCTCCATAGTGTGAGTCGTTGAAGCCTATGTTTCGCCGAAGAGTTACAAATATCGAAGAATCATGAAAAAAGGTAATCTGTTGCTGCTGCTTGCAGTGATGACCATGAGTTTCCTGTCGGCTCGGGCCGACATTGTGATTGATGACAAGTCTTATCACGCCGACACGCTGGTGTATCGTCAGGTGGGTCCCGGCATGATCAATGCCGTAGTGCGCCTCCCTGATTACCCGCTCAATGTGTATGTCGTGACGGTGGACCTGAACAATCCCCACAACCGCGTGGAAACCACCTTTGCCGATGGCATCGTGGGCAAGACCGAGCTGCTGTCGGATGCCGTCAAGCGCCACCGCACTCCCACCAAGCGGCCGATTGCCGCCTGCAATGCCAACTTCTGGGTCGTTGGCGGTAACAGTGGCTCCTTCATGATGGGAACACCTAATGGCGGCGTGGTGCGCAACGACACCAGCATCGTCAATGACAACAATACCTACGACCAGTGGAACGGGGGCGGTGCCAACACGGGTGTGGCTGCCATCACGAGCGACAAGGAACTGGTGTTCGGACGCATGCAGTGGAGCGGCACCATCACGGCTGCCAAACTATCCCAACCCATTGAATACCAAAACATCAACCGGCGTGCAGTGACGGGCGAAATCTGCCTGTGGACCCCCGCTTACTCCCGCACCCGCCAGTTTGAAGACAACTGGATCAATTTTGATACCCGCGGAGAGAATCACTCCGACAACTACTACCTGACCTTTGCCGAGGGCAGCGACTGGAAGACCAATAGCCCGATGACCCTGGTCGTCTCCCACATACTGCCCGATGCCGACCGCCAGACCCTGGGCGACTATGACGCCTGCCTGACGGTTACCGGCGATGCCAATAAGGCGGCGATGGCGGCCCTTGCTGTCGGGGACACCATCGAGCTGAGCTCGTGCTGGCAGACCTTTGCCGACGATGGGCCTGTCCAGTATCCCGACATCGAGAACCTGGTGACAGGCAATGCCACCATCATGCGGGACGGCGAGCTCACGTCGCGCAACTATGACGAGGACTATAACACCTCAGTCTATTCCCGCACCTGCTATGGCGCCAGCGCTGACGGCAAGCACCTGTACCTCTTGGTGATAGACAAGTCGGTGCATCCTCAATACGGCATCTCGCGCGGCTGCAATACAGCCGTCGCATGCAAGATCCTGAAGCAGCTGTGTCCCGATGTGAAGAACGTGGTGAATATGGATGCCGGCGGCTCTGCCGAGATGCTGGTCCGTGGCGAAATCATCAACAGGACTACCGAGGGCAATCCCCGTGGCGTCGCTACCGGCTGGATGGTCGAGGCCATCGGCGAGGAGGACAACGAGGTGGCGAGCATCGCCTTTGACAAGCATCGCATCGACGTGCCCAGCTATTCTACAGTCAGGCCGCGTATTCTCGGCTATAACAGCATCGGTGAACTTGTCGATGAGGATGTCCACGGCTTTGAGCTGTCCTGCGACGAGTCGTTGGGCACGGCCTCTGGCGAAGTGTTTGTCGCCGGTCCCGACGATGCTGCCGGTGTGCTTGTGGCCACGCTCGGCGGAATGACAGCCTCCATGCCGGTCCACGTGATGCAGGCCGAGGCCGCTGTTGTCTTGAAACCGATTGTCATTGACCGGCGCGAGTACCCCGTCGAGGTGTCGGCGACGGTAGTCGACAATACCTTCTTCTTTGAGCCTTCCTCACTCTACTGGACGGTGGCCGATGCTGATGTCGCCACGGTGTCAAGCGGCGTGTTGCGCGGCGTGCATAACGGCACGACCGAGCTGACCTGTGCCGTCGGCGCCTTTGCCGACACGACCCAGGTGACCGTGGAGCTGGTACCGTCGTCCTACCAGTATGAGGGCTGGGACGGCTGGACCATCAAGGGCATCGGTGCCAAGAATTTTGTCCTTGACGAGGAGACGGGCACTATCGCCTATACCTATGTCTCCAATCGCTCCCCGTCATTGACGCTGAGTAAGGATTTGGTCTTCTACGGTATGCCCGACACGATCGGCTTCATCTTCAGCACGTCACTGCCCATCGATTACTTGCAGGTTGATACCCGCAACCGTTTCCAAACCAAGACCAACTACGTGAAATACATGCCTGCCGACGGGTCCGAACGTTTCGAGCCGGGGCAGGACTACAGGATTCTGTTGGACCTGGAGTCGCTCGGTGGTGTCGCCTATGTGGGCACCTACCCCGTGAACATCAAGAACATCAAGTTCTCGATCAGCAAGGAAGCTGCGGCGGGCGAGCATACCCTTGCCGTGAAGTCCTTCTACTGCCACTACCCGCGCACGAGCCTCGAGCGACTGCTCGGTGACGTGAACAGCGACGCCGAGGTCAACATCGCCGACGTCAATGCGGTGATCGACACCATCCTAGGCGGCACGTTGAACCTTGATGCCGACGTCAACGGCGACGGCGAGGTCAACATCGCCGACGTCAACGCCGTCATCGACCTCATCCTCGCCAACTAATCTGAGTTAAACGAGATTAAAGTGCTGATAATCAACTCCCCCTATAAGATTAGAGGGGGCCGGGGGGCGTTGATGCTACCAGGGACTTTTTCGGCGGCTTTTCATACTCCTCCGGCGCTTCGCGCCACCTCCCCTATCTTAGGGGAGGAATTGAGCATCAGCAACTCCCCCTCTAAGATTAGAGGGGGCCGGGGGCGTTGATGCTACCAGGGACTTTTTTCGGCGGTTTTTCATACTCCTCCGGCGCTTCGCGCCACCTCCCCTATCTTAGGGGAGGAATTGAGCATCAGCAACTTACTTTCATCAAACTCGCGATAATTAGAGCGTTGGACTGCCACGGTTATCAATTTACCTGAAACTGGTGAATACCATAGTTTCTCCTTGTTATTTGTCAATAGCAGGGAGAAATTTTGTATATTTGCAGCATAAAAATCGATAATATTATTCTAACTAATTAAGGATCAATCTATTAACAATTCCAAGAAAAGCCGTGAAGAAAACTTTGCAAACCCTATTGCTGTTGCTGTCGGCCATGCTCCCGATGACAGCGAGCGCCAACGTTATGTTGGGCGACGTAAACCAGGATGGCCATGTAAACATCAGCGACGTGACATCACTGATTAACTATCTGCTGAGTAAAGATGCGGGAACCTACAGCATCGACAATGCTGACACCAACCGTGATGGCAGTGTAACCATTGCCGACGTGACCTTGTTGGTCAACTCCCTGTTGACCGGTGTTGACCTGAACCCGGTAGAGACCGAGACCTTTGAAGCCAACGGCGTGAAGTTCACGATGGTGAAGGTCGAGGGTGGCACCTTCACGATGGGCGCTACTGCCGAGCAGGGCGACGAAGTTGACGAGAACGAGTTGCCGACCCACCAGGTGACGCTGTCGACCTACAGCATCGGTCAGACCGAGGTGACTCAGGAGCTGTGGCTGGCAGTCATGGGTGAAAATCCGAGCTGGCTCGGTTACCCCAACAAAGACAGGATGCAGTGCCCCGTTGACCAAATCAATGCGAAAAGTTGCCAAGAGTTTATTGCCAGGTTGAATGTGCTGACAGGAAGAAACTTCCGCCTGCCCACCGAGGCTGAGTGGGAATTTGCTGCCCGTGGCGGTAACCGCAGCCAGGGCTACAAGTATGCCGGCAGCAACACGCTGGAAAATGTGGCATGGTTCGTGGATAATTCAAGCACAGATTATGGTGATAGCAAAGTGGGCGTCCCTGACCCTGGCTTGAGTTCCAGGTGTGTGGCTTTAAAGCAGCCCAACGAGTTGGGACTGTATGATATGAGTGGCAATGTGAGCGAGTTGTGCCAGGACAGGTACGGCGCTTACAGCAGCATGGCTCAGACCGATCCGGTGGGACCTGCAGCGCTCACACAGTTAGTGTTCCGTGGCGGCAGCGCCTTCAGCGAGCCCAACGAATGTCGCCTGTCGCACAGGATGCCGACAGAGTGGACCGAGTTCTGGGCCTATGGCCTGCGCCTCGCACTTGATGAGGAAGACAGTCCTAAATTCCGTGTCTCCCAGACTACTGTGCAGGTGTATGTCGGCGAGAGCAAGTCTGTCAACGTGCTCAATGGCAATGGCTCTTATACGGTCACTTGTAGCGGTGATCGCTTGGCTACTAATCTGGATGGTGATTGTCTGACTGTTACGGGCAAGACCGAAGGTACCGCTACTGTCTTTGTCACCGACAATGCCACAGGCGTGACGACGGCCTTTACTGCCATCGTTTATCTGGATGCTGAGATCATGAATGGCATGAGGATGATCAAGGTCGAGGGTGGCACCTTCATGATGGGTGCGACCCCCGAGCAGGGCAATGACTGCCTGGAGAACGAGCAGCCCGCCCATGAGGTGACGGTATCGAGCTTCTACATCGCCGAGACCGAATTCTGGCAGGACTTCGCTCGGGGTCTGTTGGGCTATGATCCGTGCCATTTCCACTACGAGCCCCCGATGGAGATGTCCATGAGGGACAGCAAGTCGGGCTACACCCCCTACGAGTATAATATATACTCGATTGACCGCCCGGTGGAACAGATTTCTTGGTACGATTGCCAGAGAATGATTGCCAGGTTGAACAAGTACACGGGCCGGCATTTCCGTCTTCCCACCGAGGCCGAATGGGAATATGCCGCGCGTGGCGGCAAATTGAGCCGGGGTTACAAGTATGCCGGCAGTGACTCTGTTGGAGACTTTCATTCTGGATGGGAGTCTACAATGACCGTTCCTTCCAAGAAACCTAACGAGTTGGGAATAGCTAACATGAGCGGCAATGTGATGGAGTGGTGCCAGGACTTCTACGGGGACTACAGCGGCACGGCTCAGACCGACCCGGCCGGACCGATGGCGGGCTCTAAACATGTGGTTCGTGGCGGCGGCTGGAATAGTGATGCCAGCGCATGTCGTGTTTCAAGCCGCGACGGCCTTCGCCCGGACTACATGGCCGATTACCTGGGCGTGCGCCTCGTCCATGACATGGAAGACAGTCCCAAGTTCCGCCTGAGCGAGACCGTCATCGAGCTTGAACTGAGGTATAAGGCGTTTATCAGTGTCTTGAACGGTAGCGGCGAGTATGATTACACTGTGGCCGAAGGTGCTGATAATGTGGGTGTCGACTTTGATGGCGATACGATGGTCGTGATTGCCGGAGCCCCGGGAGTCTCCTCCATCTACGTCACCGACGTCGCCACTGGAGCCACAACTGTCCTGGTTGTCGTGGTGCCCGAGGTCGAGCCAGTGAACGAGACCTTCACGGTCAACGGTGTGTCGTTCACGATGAAGGCTGTCCATGGCGGCTTGATGATGATGGGCGCGCAAGACTGGCCTGAGAGCGAAGCCAGTGATAATGAGACGCCATCCCACCTGGTGCGGCTTTCAAGCTTCAGCATCGGTGAGACCGAGGTGACCCAAGCCTTGTGGCAGGCAGTGATGGGTAGTAACCCGAGCTATTTTATGGGCGACCTGAACCGTCCTGTCGAGAGCGTATCCTGGAAAGATTGCCAGCAGTTTATCACCAAGCTGAACCAGTTGACGGGCCGCACGTTCCGCCTGCCCACCGAGGCCGAGTGGGAGTATGCTGCGGCTTACGGTTTTAATGATTTCAACTTTTACAATCATGCCAGCATGTATTCCGGCAGCGTCGTGATTGACGATGTGGCATGGTATTATGATAACAGCTATGCCGTGGGCATAGGTGATCCCGGTTATGGCACACATCGCGTGGCTAACAAGAGAGCCAACGCGCTTGGCCTGTATGACATGTCTGGCAACGTGTGGGAGTGGTGCCAGGACTGGTACGGCACTTACAGCGACGAGCCGCAGTGCAATCCCAAGGGTCCAGCAACGGGGTCTTACCGCGTGCTGCGTGGCGGCAGCTGGTGCAACTCTGCCAAGTACAGCCGTGTGTCTTGCCGCAACTACAACGACCCGGACTATGCCGAATACCACGTCGGCCTGCGCCTGGCGTTGTAAATTCTCCTTGTATTGAAGAGAAAAAATGACAATAGAAACGAGGGTGGATGATGAGTCCACTCTCGCTTTTTCTATGCAGGTCCAAGTCGCGGTTGCCGGGTTGAGCCAAATTAGTGGAAAATGATTGTCCTTTCGGCAATTTGTTGTATCTTTGCACCACTTTTAGAGAGAGGTAATAAAACAAACCGAATGAACGATATTGAAAAACCTGAAAAAGGGAATCAGATCATTGAGGAAGCGGCACAGGCTGAGTATAAGTACGGCTTTGTGACCGATATTGAGACCGAGGTCATCCCCAAGGGACTTGACGAGGATGTGGTGCGCCGCATCTCGGCCCTGAAGGGTGAGCCCGAGTGGCTGCTGGAGTTCCGCCTGAAGGCCTACCGCCACTGGCTGACGCTGAAGGCTCCCACCTGGGGCCACGTGCATGTGCCCGAAATCGACTTCCAGGACATCAGTTACTATGCCGCGCCGCGCAAGCGCAAGGCCGGGGAACAGAAGGAGATGGACCCCGAGTTGAAGAAGACCTTCGACAAGCTGGGCATCCCCCTGGAGGAGCAGCTCAGGCTGAGCGGCATGGCTGTGGACGCCGTGATGGACAGCGTCAGCGTCAAGACGACCTACCGTGAGCGCCTGGCCGAGCTGGGCGTCATCTTCTGCTCGATGAGCGAGGCGGTCAAGGACTACCCCGACCTGGTGCGCAAGTACTTGGGCAAGGTGGTGCCTTATACCGACAACTTCTATGCAGCATTGAACTCGGCCGTGTTCAGCGACGGCTCGTTCGTCTATATCCCCAAGGGCGTGCGTTGCCCGATGGAGCTATCGACTTACTTCCGCATCAACGCCGCACAGACGGGCCAGTTTGAGCGCACGCTCATTGTGGCCGACGACGAAGCCTATGTCTCCTACCTGGAGGGCTGCACCGCACCGATGCGTGACGAGAACCAGCTGCACGCCGCCATCGTCGAGATTATCGTCGAGGACCGTGCCGAGGTCAAGTACAGTACCGTGCAGAACTGGTACCCCGGCGACAAGGACGGCAAGGGCGGCATCTACAACCTGGTGACCAAGCGCGCATTGTGCCGAGGCGACCACAGCAAGGTCTCATGGACCCAGGTCGAGACCGGCAGTGCCATCACGTGGAAGTACCCGAGCTGTGTGCTCAAGGGTGACCACTCGGTGGGCGAGTTCTACAGCGTGGCCCTGACCAACAACTGGCAGGAGGCCGACACGGGCACCAAGATGATCCACCTGGGCAAACACAGCACGAGCACTATCGTGAGCAAGGGCATCAGTGCCGGACACAGCCAGAACAGCTACCGTGGCATGGTCAAGATTGCGCCCAAGGCTACCGGTTGCCGCAACTTCACCCAGTGTGACAGTCTGCTGCTGAGCGACACCAGCGGTGCCCACACCTTCCCCGTCATCGAGGTGGGTAACGACACGTCGGTGGTCGAGCACGAGGCCACGACGAGCAAGATCAACGAGGATCAGATATTCTACTGCAACCAGCGCGGCATCTCCACCGAGGACGCCGTCGGCCTCATCGTCAACGGCTATGCCAAGGAGGTGATGGCCAAGTTGCCGATGGAGTTTGCCGTCGAGGCCCAGAAGCTCCTCAGCGTCTCGCTCGAGGGCGCCGTGGGGTAATCATCACCTCTAGAATATCTAGATTGTCTAGAATATCTAGATCCTCTAGATTATCTAGAACCTCTAGCAAAAAAAGAAAAAGAAAAATAAACGATAATATCATGTTAGTAATTAAGGATTTACAGGCCTCAATCGAGGATAAACAGATATTGAAAGGCATAAACCTGACCGTCAAGCCGGGTGAGGTGCACGCCATCATGGGCCCCAACGGTTCGGGCAAGAGTACCCTGAGCGCTGTGCTCACAGGCAACCCCGCCTATACCGTCACGGGCGGTAGTGTGGAGTTCTATGGCAAGGACCTGCTGGCCCTGTCACCCGAGGACCGCGCCCACGAGGGCCTGTTCCTGAGCTTCCAGTACCCCGTGGAAATTCCCGGTGTGTCGATGGTCAACTTCATGCGCACCGCCCTGAACGAGAAGCGCAAATACTTCGGCCAGGACCCGCTGAGTGCCGCCGACTTCCTGAAGCTCATGCGAGAGAAGCGCAGCATCGTGCAACTCGACAACAAGCTCGCCTCGCGCGCCGTCAACGAGGGCTTCTCGGGCGGCGAGAAGAAGCGTAACGAGATTTTCCAGATGGCGATGCTCGAGCCCCGCTTGAGCATCCTCGACGAGACCGACAGCGGCCTTGACATCGATGCCCTGCGCATCGTGGCCAGTGGCGTGAACACCCTCAAGAGCAAGGACAACGCCACCATCGTCATCACCCACTACCAGCGCCTGTTGGACTACATCAAGCCCGACTTTGTGCACGTCCTCTACAAGGGCCGCATCGTCATGAGCGCCGGTCCCGAGCTGGCACTGGAGCTCGAGGAAAAGGGCTATGACTGGATCAAGGAGCAGGTCGATTCACAGCAGTAATCAGGTGTAGAGATGAACGCACTACAGCAATATATCGACCTGTATGACGAGAGCCGCGAGGTCTTTGAGCAGCAGTCGCCCGACCTGTTGAACGCGTTGCGCCGCGAGGCCCGCGAGCTGCTGCAGGTCGCCCGGTTGCCGCGCAAGGGCAGTGAGGACTATGAGGCTACCGACCTCGAGTCCGTCTTTGCCCACGACTATGGCGTGAACGTGAACCGTCTGCCCTTTGACGTCGACCCCGAGAATACCTTCCACTGCGACGTGCCCAACATGAGCACGTGCCTGTACTACAGCAGCAATGACGCCTTCCACAGCAGCGCCACCGCCGAGCGCAACATCGGCAAGGTGGTCGTGGAGCCCTTCTGCATGGCGGTGGATGACTACCCCGAGCTGATGAAGGCCTACTATGGCAAGCTGGCGCGCATGAGCGACCCCACCGTGGCGCTCAACACCCTGCTGGTACAGGACGGCCTGTTCATCTATGTGCCCGATGGCGTTGTCGCCGAGCGTCCCATCCAGTTGGTCAATATCTTCAACGCCGCGCTCGACATGATGGTGCAGCGCCGCCTGCTCATCGTCGTGGGCAAGAACGCAAGCCTCAAGCTGCTGGCCTGTGATCACACCCAGAGCCCCGACTACCAATATCTGAACAATCAGGTCATTGAAATCGTGGCCCTTGAGGGCAGCACGCTGGACTTCTATGACATGGAGGAGAGCACGCCGCTCACCCGTCGTGTGTCGTCCATCTATGTGGACCAGCGCGAGGGCAGCAATGTGCTCATCGACGGCATTACGCTCATCAACGGCTTCACCCGCAACAACTATCACGTGGAGGTCAACGGCGAGCACGCCGAGACCCACCTGCTGGGCATGACCATCGCCAGCGGCGAGCAGCATGTGGATAGCCACACCTTCATCAGCCACAACGCGCCTCGCTGCAACAGCAACGAGATGTTCAAGTATGTGCTCAACGACAATGCGGTGGGTGCCTTTGCCGGCAAGATTCTTGTCAAGCCCAATTGTCCGCGTGTCGAGGCCTATCAGGGCAACCGCAACCTGTGCGGCGCCCCGACGGCCAAGATGTACACCAAGCCCCAGCTCGAGATTTATACCGACGACGTGATGTGTTCTCACGGTTCGGCTGTCGGCCAGCTCGATGAGGAGGCGCTGTTCTATATGCGCACTCGTGGCATCGGTATCGCCGAGGCCCGCCGCTTGCTGATGCAGGCCTTTGTCGCCGACGTCATCGACGGCGTCCGCCTCGACGCCCTGCGTGACCGCCTGCATTACCTGGTAGAGAAACGCTTTGCCGGGACCCTGAGCAACTGCGCCGGCTGCATGGCCGCCTGCAAGAAGAATCAGGAGTAAAAAAATCTAGACAATCTAAAGACTAATGACTAGCGACTAACGACTAACGACTAGTGACTAGAGACTAACGACTAACATGGACATCAACAAGATACGCGAGGAATATCCCATCCTGCAGCGCCAGATCGAGGGGCGGCCCCTCATCTATCTGGACAATGCCGCCACGTCCCAGACTCCGCGCCGCGTGGTGGAGGCCATCGACAAGATGTACTACCACTACAAGGCCAACGTGCACCGCGGCGTGCACACCCTCTCGCAGGAAGCCACCGACCTGGTGGAGCAGACGCGCGAGAAGGTGCGAGCCTTTATCAACGCCGGCAGCATCGAGGAGGTGATCTTCACGCGAGGCACGACCGAGGGCATCAACCTGGTGGCCTCATCCTTCGGCCAGATGCTCGAGAGCGGCGACGAAATCATCGTCACTGTGATGGAGCATCACAGCAACATCGTGCCCTGGCAACTCATCGGGCAGCGCAAACGCATCACCCTGCGTGTCGTGCCCATCGACGACAGCGGCCAGGTGGACATGGAGGCCTATGAGGACCTGTTCAGCGACAACACCCGCTTTGTCGCTCTGGCTCATGTGTCCAACGTGTTGGGCACCGTCAATCCCGTCAAGCAGATGATTGCCATCGCCCACCGTCATGGCGTGCCCGTGCTCATCGACGGCGCACAGGCCGCGCCCCATGTCCCGGTGGATGTCCAGGACCTGGACTGCGACTTCTACGCCTTCTCGAGCCACAAGATGTACGGCCCTGCCGGCGTGGGCATCCTCTACGGCAAGCGCTACTGGCTTGACAAGATGCCGCCTTATCAGGGTGGGGGAGAGATGATCGGCCAGGTGACGTTCGAGCGCACCACTTTCGCCAAGCTGCCGTTCAAGTTCGAGGCAGGAACACCCGACTTTGTCGATATTGCGGCTTTTGGCGCCGCCATCGACTACATCCTCGACCTGGGCATCGACAACATCGCCGCCCATGAGCATGAGTTGCTCACGGCCGCTGTCAACGGGCTGCAGACCATCGAACGCGTCCGCCTGTTCGGCACGGCCCCGGGCAAGAGCGGCGTGGTGTCGTTCCTGGTGGGCGACATCAGCAGCTATGACATGGGCCTGTTGCTTGACAAGTTGGGCATCGCCGTGCGTACCGGGCATCACTGTGCCCAGCCGCTGATGGACCGCTATGGCGTGACAGGCATGGTCAGGGCATCGTTTGCCGTCTATAACACGCTCGACGAGGTCGAGGCCTTTGTCGCCGCGACTCGCCGCGTCGCCGGCATGCTGCAATAATCCATTGATATTCAAGTATTACACCAACTAATAGTATTGATACAATGAGACGAATTTTCAGTTTTTTGTCAGTCATGATGTTGCTGTGCAGCACCGCAGTGCATGCCGACACATCCACCGAGATAATAAGTGTCGGGCCGAACCAGATGACGCTATCCAGTATCATCGGTTATGGCCTGCCAGTGTTGTGTGTCGAGACGGTGGATCACGAGGAGCCGACCTGTGAGCGTGTCTATGCCCCTGCGGGCAGTTGGGGTTCGACCATCAACTCTGAGAAAGTGCCGGGCCGAATGTTCATGTATAACCGCGTCAATGGCGGTGACAGCGTGCTCTATGATAGCGGCGACTACGAGAAGAACGTGAGCGGCATGACCATCAGGGTGCGTGGCAACACGAGTGCTCTGGGTGACAAAAAGCCTTACAAAATCAAGCTGCAGAAGAAGTTTGACCTCTTGATGCGCGGCGTGGATTCGATCTATAAGGACAAGGAGTGGGCGCTGCTCAAGGACGAGAACCTGTTCACCTTCAGCGGTTTCACTGTGAGCCGCATGGTGGGCATGAAGTGGGTTCCCAGCGGATGCTATGTCAATGTGATCATGAACGGCATCTATCGTGGCGTCTATCTGCTTACCGAGCAGGTCAAGCGCAATCCCGATTGCCGCTTGAAAGTCGATAAAGACTGGGGCTTCATCTTCGAGTGCGACATCTATTGGTGGAACGAGGACGTCTATGTCACATCGTGTGATTCGCCGAGCTACAATTACACCTTCAAGTATCCTGAGGACGAAGATATCACCGAGGAACAGCTGGCCTATGTGCAGACACTGGTCAACGCCTACGAGGCCAGCCTGGACGACGGCACTTATCCCGACCAGATCGACGTGCAATCGTTTGCCGCATGGTGCTTGGTGCATGACTTGATGGGCACCAAGGACGGCGGTGGCTGCAACCGCTTCTATACCAAGTATGACACCACGTCGCTGACCAAGATCGAGATGCCTGTCGCATGGGATTTTGACATGGCCGAGCGAACCAGCGGTCAGTGGTCGCGCTGCCACACTGTGTACATGCAGAAGTTCTTCAACAGCACCAATAAGGCCTTCGTCAACGATTATGTACGCCTCTGGTGCCAGCTGCGCGAGACGTTTTACAACGAAATGGTGAACACGTTTGTAATGTTTTCTAATTCTGCCGTGGGCGCTGCATTGCAGTCAAGTTATCGCCTCGACAATCTCGCCTGGGACAGGAATTTGTACTTCCAGAACAATCTCACCTACCGCCGCCAGTGGCTGCAGCGCCGTTTCACCTGGCTGGATGAGAATATTTTGCCCATGCGTGTTCCTCATGATGTCAATGTTGACGGTGTGGTAAACATCGCCGACGTGACAAGTCTCATCAATATGTTGCTCGGCGGTTATCCAAGGATGATTACCGGTGACATCGATGAAGACAGCAACATCAACATCTCTGACGTTACTGCGCTTATCAACTTGCTTCTTACAGGCAATAGTTGATCCTGTATGGTTTCTTGACGGCTTCTTTAATCAGTATTCTTATGAAAAGGACTTCATTTATCATTGCCCTCTTGTGCGGCCTTTTGACCCTGCCCGGGGTTGTGCTGGCTGATAACACGTCATCGGTCATCATCAACGTGGGTGACACGACTCAGATGACCCTGAAAGACATTATTGCCAGGGAACTGCCGGTCTTGTGCTTTGAAACCGTTGACGGCGAGGAGCCCACGTGCGACTACGTGTCGGCACCGAGCGGCAGCATGGGGGCAGGGATTACTAATGCTACCAAGGTGCCGGGACGGCTTGTCGTCTACTCTAGGATGAACGGCAAGGACAGCCTGCGCTATGACAGCGGGGACTATGAGAAGGATGTGAGCGGCATGACCATCAGGATACGTGGCAACACGAGTGCCTATGATGTCAAGAAACCCTATAAAATCAAGCTGCAGAAGAAGTTTGACTTGCTCTTCGGTGGCAATGAGTCGCTCTACAAGGACAAGGATTGGCTGCTGCTGCGCGACGATCTTCTGACGACCACCTCGGGCCTGCTGGTCAATCAGCTTGTGGGTCTGACCTGGACTCCCCGTCATCATTTTGTCAACGTGATCATCAACGGCAGTTACCGTGGCGTGTACCTGCTTTGCGAGTCGGTCAAGCGCAATCCCGACTGTAGGTTGGATGTCGATAAGGACTGTGGCTATATCTTTGAGTACGACCCTTACTGGTGGAACGAGGACGTGTATGTTAGCTCCTCGCACCATCCGTCCTATAACTACACGTTCAAGTACCCCGACAGTGAAGACATCACCGAGGAGCAGTTGGCCTATATCCAGGCCTTGGTGCAGGTCTATGAGGCGAGCTTGAATAACGGCACCTATACCGACTTTATCGACGTCCGTTCGTTTGCGAAGTGGTGCCTAGTCCATGACCTCATGGGTACCAAGGATGGCGGCGGCACCAATATGTACTATACCAAGTATGACACTACCGCGACGAGCAAAATGGTGATGCCCCTGACGTGGGACTTTGACATGGCGTTCAGGACATCTGGCGCGTGGTCGGCTTCTCACGTCGAGCACTTCACCCGTCTCTTTAACAGCGCTAACCGTGCAATGACGGGCGAGTTTGCCGCCCTGTGGCGTGAACTCCGGGGCACGATGGTCAACGATGCCCAGTCGAGCATCATGGCTTTCTACAACTCTGCTGAAGGGCGAGGCATCGTGCTGAGTTCCGTTTTGGACAATCTGGTGTATAACAGGACAATGTCGGTTTATACCCGCGTTCTCAAGTTCAAGAATTGGATTGCTACCCGTTCAGCATGGATTGACGATGCCATCAATGCGATGAATCCGATTGGGGATGTGAATGTTGACAGCCAGGTCAATATCGCTGACGTGACAGCGCTCATCAACCTGCTGCTGACCCATGACGACGAACACGACTATGCTGCCGACGTCAACCAGGATGGTATGGTCACTATCGCTGACGTGACAGCACTTACCAACAAGTTGCTGGTCGATTGACCTGACGTGACAAGCGCCTGGGAGGGCCGTATGAAAAAAACGAAAAAGACGGGGTTCACACCTCGCCTTTTCCTTTTTTTAAGTGTTCTGAAGCCTAAAAAACTTTTAACTAAACCCAAATGTCCATGGTATAGATGAATAAACAAGCCTTAAATTTATGATTTACAAAGAAAAAAGAAAAAAGGAGATTGACAAAATTTTTTCTATCAATCCCCCTTTTTTTTCGGTGAAATCAGGCAGTTGGGTCACATCTGCGCTGTCCTCATGGCTGCGGCTGATAATTTCGTCCGACAACTGAGCACAGGAAGGACCGTCCCAGATAGGAAGCGATGACGCCCAACCTGTTCTTCATGCGCATGTCGCTGTCGAGGATGCACTTGCCTCTCAGGCGCTTGATGCCCTTCCAGCAGCGGTCTTGCAGCTGCTTGTGGTCGCCGCTCTTGTCCTGGTTGCTCAGCAGCAGGATGTTGAAATAGGCGCTCAGCAACCGGCTGCGTACTGCGCTGTGATACTGGTTGTCCTCGAGCAGGGTGTGGCGTTCCAGGCCCTCGCAGATGTTGAGGATGTCGGCACGCTTGGGCGAGAAATGGCCCAGGATGCTGCTCTCGCGCTGGCGGTAGCCATAGACCACCTGCGGTATCTTGACCACCTTGTCGCACTTCTTCAGCAGCGGGTAGATGACGGCCAGGTCCTCATAGAGTTGCCCCACCGGGTAGCGGATGCCGTCGAACAGCGACGCGCGGTAAATCCTTGCCCATGCCGAGTGGGTCAGTCCCTGCTGATAGAATATCGCCAGCAGGGCTTCGCTCTGGCTATAGGCGCGGTCGCCATCTGGGCCGGCAGCGGCGGTGTCGGGCCATTGTGGGGTGGCCTTCTCACCGACGATGACATGGTCGCCGACGACGATGTCGGCCTGGTGGCGCTCCATGGCGCTGAGCAGGCAGGCGGCGGCATCTGGGTGCAGCACGTCGTCGCTGTCCACCATGATGACATGTTCGCCGCTCATCTTGTCGAGGGCGGTGTTGCGTGCCGCCGACAGGCCGCCGTTGGGCTGATGGGTGACGCTGATGCGGCTGTCCCGTTCGGCCCAACGGTCGCACATGTCGCCGCTGCCGTCGGTGCTGCCGTCGTCCACCACGAGGATCTCGAGGCGTGGATAAGTCTGAGACACAATGCTTTCGAGACATTGGTCCAGGTACTGCTCCACGTTATAGACGGGCACTATGACCGATATGAGCGGCTGGCTTGTCATTCTCTCAAATAGAAACTATAGTCACTATAGTCACTATAGATACTATAGGAACTATAGCAGTGATTACTTCACTTTCCACTCAAAGCCGTCCTTGGTGTCCTTGACCTCGAAGCCGAACTCGGCCAGCTTGTCGCGGATCAGGTCGCTGGTGGCCCAGTCCTTGGCAGCCTTGGCATTGCGGCGCATCTCGAGGAGCAGGTCCACTGCCTGACGGTAAGGCTCCAGGTTCACGCTGTCGCCGCCGGCGGCATCGTCGCGGATGCCCAGCACGTCGAACAGGTAGGTCTGGAAGACGCTCTTCAGCTCGTCGATGTCGGCCTGGCAGAGCGTGGCGTTGCCGTCGTTGGCCTGGTTGATGACCTTGCAGGCATCGAACAGCGTGGCGATGACCATCGGCGTGTTCAGGTCGTCGTTCATCGCGTCGGCACAGCGCTGGCGATAGTTGTCAAGCTTGAGTGACGACTGGGCGGCAGCGGTGAGCGCGTTCAGGCGGTGCCAGCCGTCGAGTATGCGCTCCAGGGCCTTCTCGGCAGCCTGCAGGGCCTCGTTGCTGAAGTCCACCGTGCCGCGATAGTGTGCCTGGAGGATGAAGAAGCGGATCGTCATCGGCGTGTAGGCTTGCGTCAGGGCAGGGTGGTCACCCGTGAAGAACTGCTCCAGGGTGATGAAGTTGCCCAGCGACTTGCCCATCTTCTGGCCGTTGATGGTAATCATGTTGTTGTGCATCCAGTAGTGCACCATCTCGTCGCCCTGGCTGGCTACGGCCTGTGCAATCTCGCACTCGTGGTGCGGGAACACCAGGTCCATGCCGCCGCCGTGGATGTCGAAGTGGTTGCCCAGGTACTTGCGTCCCATGGCCGTGCACTCGCAGTGCCAGCCGGGGAAACCGTCGCTCCAGGGCGACGGCCAACGCATGATATGCTCGGGCTGCGCCTTTTTCCACAAGGCGAAGTCGGCCTGATTGTGCTTCTCGCCGATGCCCTCCAGCTCGCGGCTGGCATTGAGGATGTCGTCCAGGTTGCGTCCCGAGAGCACGCCGTAGCGGTGGTCGCGGTTATAGGCCTCGATGTCGAAGTAGATGCTGCCGTTGCTCTCGTAGGCGTAGCCGTTGTCCATGATCTGCTTGACCAGCTCCTCCTGCTCGATGATGTGACCGGTAGCGTGAGGCTCGATACTGGGAGGCAGCACGTTGAGTATCTGCATGGCGGTGTGGTAGCGGTTGGTGTAGTACTGCGCTACCTCCATGGGCTCGAGCTGCTCCAGGCGGGCCTTCTTGGCAATCTTGTCCTCGCCCTCATCCGCATCGTGCTCCAGATGGCCCACGTCGGTGATGTTGCGAACGTAGCGCACCTTGTAGCCCAACTGCTGCAGATAGCGGAACAGCACGTCAAACGTGATGGCCGGCCTGGTGTGGCCCAGATGGGGGTCACCATAGACCGTCGGTCCGCAGACGTACATGCCCACCATCGGCTCCTGCAGGGGGACGAAGTGCTCCTTGCGGCGCGTGAGGGTATTGTAGATAAACAGTGGATGTTCCATGACGCTAAGTTTCTAGTTCTAGATGCTCTAGATTTTCTAGATATTCTAGATACTCTAGATGCTCTAGAATTGATGATTTCTAATCAGGAGTTAGGCCTGGCCCTTGGGCAGGGGAAAGTCCATGATGCCGCCCTGGTTGCCGGCGGGACGCATGATCTTGATCTCGCCGAAGTTCTGCTCGTAGCGGCGGATGTTGTCCTGCAGGGCGAGCATGAGTTCCTTGGCGTGCTGGGGAGCCATGATGATGCGGCTCTGTACGCGGGCCTGGGGCATGTTGGGACCACGCAGGATCATATCGATGAAGAAGTCGTTGGGACCATGGGCAATCATTGCCATGTTAGCATAGCGGCCCTGCAACTCTTCCTTGGGAAGTTCAATCTTAAGCTGTTGTTGATTCTGATTTTCGTTTGCCATAATTTACTTATGTGTTTTTAAAAAAGATTATTTATTAAAATCGTAATACTCAGTGTCGGGAAATGTCACGTCGTTGAGGTGGACACGCAGGCAGCGGAACGTGGCCTTCTTCCAGAGGGCGCCCACATTGAACGACGCATAGCAGTCGCGCCAGAAGGTGGCCGGCTCGCCCCTGAGGTCATGGACCAGGTAGCAGTCCACGGTGTCGGCATCCAGGTCGTTGCCGTCGGCGACGAGCATCAGGGTGCGTGCCTTGCCGGTGTATTCCACCTGGCAGTGCAGGTTGATGAACTCGCCCGTGCGCCACAGGCTGCGCAGCTTTACCTCGTGGCAGGGCAGACTGTCGGGGGCGGCCATGCTCTGCCGCAGCGAGTCGCTGAAGATGGCGTTGCAGCCGAACACATCGATGTCGCGGCTGTCGGCACCGGCGGCCTGGTCGGCAAAGTCATAGCGCAGCAGCACCCGCTGCCATGGCTTGACGTCTTTCACGTTCACGTGGGACTGCAACTTGATGGCGGCCGAGTCGCCATGTCCCAGGTACTCGAACAGCGCTCCGCGGTCGTTCTGTCCCAGGTAGGTGACGATGTCGTAGCGGTAGTCGGTATAGGCACGGTCGACATCCTCCTGCTTGTCGCAGGCGATGAACGCAATGAGTGCCAGCAGGATGGTGAGATGCAGCAGTCTTTTCATCGGTCGGTGCGGGTGGTTTGTTCAACAATCATGCCGTCGCGCATGTGCAGTGTGCGGTCGGCCTGGGCTGCTAGGCCCTCGTCGTGGGTGACAATGATAAACGTCTGGCCCAGCTCGTCGCGCAGGTCAAAGAAGAGCTGATGCAGCTCTTGCTTGTTCTGGCTGTCGAGGCTGCCCGACGGCTCGTCGGCGAGGATGACCTTGGGGCTGTTGATCAGGGCACGCGCCACCGCCACACGCTGGCACTCGCCGCCGCTCAGTTGCGAGGGCTTGTGGTCCAGACGGTCGCCCAGGTGCATGCGCTCCAGCAGGCGGCGTGCCCGCTCCATGGCCTCGGAACGGCTTGTGCCGCCCAGCAGTGCCGGGATGGCAACGTTCTCGAGCATGGTGAACTCGGGCAGCAGCTGGTGGAACTGGAACACGAAGCCGATGTTGCGGTTGCGGAAGTGGGCCAGCTCCTTGTCCTTGAGCGAGAAGACGTTCTTGCCCTCATAGCACACCTCGCCCTGCTGCGGCGTGTCGAGCGTGCCGACGATGTGCAGCAAGGTGGTCTTGCCGGCTCCACTGGGGCCCACAATCGACACGATCTCGCCCTGGGCGATGTCGAGGTCAACACCCCGCAGCACCTCCAGGTCGCCATAACGTTTCACTATGTTACGTGCCTCAATCATTGTCAGTGACATTTTTTTAACTTGCAAAATTAGCAAAGATTTGTCAATTTGTGGCCAAATGGGTCAAGATTTCTTGCTTGTTTTATCAATATCATGTATATTTGCAGTTGTTGAACTAATAGAATGATTGCAATGAGACAGATGAAGGTTTTGCTGGCAGCCTGTGTGATGGCTCTGGCTCTGACGGCTTGTGACGATGGCGCAAAGTATGTCGTTGAGGACGATGTGGTGGTCTATAGTCAGTGGACCGTCAGCTTCGGGACGGTAAGAGACACCATCCCTGACGCTGATCCTGCCACCTTTGTGCAGGTGAAGAGTTGGTTGGGACATGATAGCTTACATGTCTTTTATGAGCGAGATATGGTGCCTGGTGTCGATGTGGCGTCACTGGAGGCGGTTCACAAGCCTCTCTTCCGTGACAAGAACGACTATTACTTTAAGACGAAGCCGATGCATGTAGTCGATGTCGAGTCGTTTGAAATCATCAGGTGGTCATATGGCAGCTTTTGGGCCAAGGACTCACGCTATGCCTACTTTGATGATTATCGTTTTGAGGCTGACCTGCCCACCTTCAAAGTCAAATCCAAGGGATATGCCAAGGACAAATACCATGTGTATTTCTACGGTGGTCATATCATTCCTGATGCCGACCCGTCGACCTTTAAACCCATCGGCGATTCGGGTTACTACCGTGACAAGTCCCACATCTGGTTCTGCGATGACCTGCTTGAGGATGTCGATATGGCAACATTCGAGGTCGATGACTATGACCGGGCCCATGACAAGAAAGGCAGCTACACGATGGAAAAGCGTGATTCGGTCGAGGTCGAGTGACCGGCCCTCACTGGCGGTGCCTCGCGGATGGAAAATGCAGGACCGTTGGTCTGCTGTCTGCCTTTTTTTACTACCTTTGCATGTATCTGGGCGACAGTATGATACATACTGAAGCCAAATCATAGTTTTATTAATAGAATTACTAACCAAATTTAATTCAAGAAAAATGAAAAATTTTTACATGATGCTCGCAGCCGTTGCTGCAATGACCTTTTCTGCCCAGGCCCAGGCTTACTGGGATGAGATTGAGATCGGTGATTTTGAGAATGCAACCGAGTTCTTCGGTGGCTCGTACTGGGATAGTGCACCCACGACGTTCTATCTGGCTCACACCGGTGTACAGATGATTTATACTACCGAAGAGTTGTCGGGAGTCCAGGGAACCCCCTATGTGGACATCAAGGCCCTGACCTTCAAGATGTATAACGCGGAGGCCTTCGAAGACATGACCCGCGACGTGAAAATCTACATGCAGGCGATTGACGAATCCCAGTTTGCCGTGGTCGACGGAGTGAAGCAGTTCTTCAACTTCGAGAATCTGGTATATTCGGGTCAGGAGACCTATGACCTGCTGAGCTACTATGGTGATGATATGGAGCTTCGCTATGAGCTGCAGGAGCCTTTCCGTCTGGCGAAGGGCAAGAACCTGCTGGTGACCATGGTCTATGACGCCCTGGATGATGACAACTGCACTTCGAGCCGTTTTGACACCGAGTTCTACACCTCGGGCATCACTGGCAAGGCCATGACTTATACCGACAACTGGACGAGTTTCCTGGACTACGCGATGGGTGAGGATTTCCCCGATGCCGCTGCTATGCAGGGTTGTGGCACCAATGTCGATCTGCCTGTGACCAAGATTGAAGTATCCTTCACGCCTCCCACGGGCATTGACGAGGTGAAGGCAGCCACCACCGGTGACGACGCCTACTACAACCTGATGGGCCAGAAGTTCACCGGCAACATGCCTGCCGGCATCTACATCCACAATGGCCAGAAGGTGATTGTGAAGTAAGCCTCGAGGGCACATTGTTCTCCTGATTTTCAGAAAATAAACAGGAGAAATAATAAAAATGGCAGCGCTGATTGTTGCGCTGTCATTTTTTTGTTGTACCTTTGCAGCCGATTATAAACAATTATAAACCACAGTGGAAATTTGGGCTGCTTGCAACCACTTGAAAAAATGCTAAAATGCAATCATCGACAGTTTTGTTATTGATTTTCTTTTAGCATTCATTTTCCACCAAAAATGAATGTTTTTTTATTATGAACAAGACGAATTATCTTTTCACGTCCGAGAGCGTGTCTGAAGGACACCCCGACAAAGTCGCCGACCAGATCAGCGACGCCATCCTCGACAAGTTTATCGCCTTTGACCCGCAGGCCCATGTGGCATGCGAGACTCTGGTGACTACCGGCCAGGTCGTTATCGCCGGCGAGGTGACTACCAACGTTTACATCGACTTGCAGCGCACCGCGCGCGAGATGATTGAGAAAATCGGCTATACCAAGAGCGAATACCAGTTCGACGCCAACTCGTGCGGCATTCTCAACAGCGTGCACGAGCAGAGCGGCGACATCGCCCAGGGTGTCAGGAATGCCGAGGATAACAGTGCCGACCAGGGAGCCGGCGACCAGGGCATGATGTTCGGCTATGCCTGCAACGAGACGCTCAACTACATGCCGTTGACGCTC
The DNA here is from genome assembly GCA_902760865.1 of uncultured Bacteroidales bacterium. GTDB lineage: Bacteria > Bacteroidota > Bacteroidia > Bacteroidales > Muribaculaceae > Sodaliphilus. The sequence continues at coordinate 162,287 of CACWID010000001.1, forward strand.
GACCTCGCCCATGCCCTCATGCATGAGCTGGCCAACATCCGTCACAACGACATCGAGCTGATGCCCTACCTGCGTCCCGACAGCAAGGCCCAGGTAACCGTCGAGTATGATGGCGTCACCCACCGTCCCGTGCACATCCACACCATCGTGGTGAGCACCCAGCACGACGAGGGCGTTGACAAGGACCGCATCGCCCGCGACGTCCACGACATCCTCATTCCCAGGACCCTGGCGCACTACGGCGACGACATCCGAGCCATGTATGACGACAAGACCGAGTTGTATGTCAACCCCACGGGCAAGTTTGTCATCGGCGGGCCTCACGGCGACACGGGCCTCACGGGCCGCAAGATCATCGTGGACACCTACGGCGGACGCGGTGCCCACGGCGGTGGCGCCTTCTCGGGTAAGGACCCCAGCAAGGTGGACCGCAGTGCAGCTTATGCCTGCCGCCACATTGCCAAGAACGTGGTCGCTGCCGGCATTGCCGACGAGGTATTGGTGCAGGTGGCTTACGCCATCGGCCGCGCCGAGCCCGTCAGCTTCTACATCAACACCTACGGCACCAGCCACGTGGGCATGAGTGACCCCGAGATTGCCGACGTCATCAAGCCGTTGTTCGACATGCGCCCCAAGGCCATCATTGAACGCCTGAAGCTGTTGCAGCCCATCTACACCGAGACTGCTGCCTACGGTCACATGGGCCGCAAGTATGAGCTGAAGGTGAAACGCTTCGAGTCGCTCTATAACGAGACCAAAGAAGTCGAGGTCGAACTCTTCACTTGGGAGAAACTCAACATGACCGAGACGCTGCGCGCCGCCTTCGGCCTCTCGTAGAGACAATCTAGCTGCTCTAGACAATCTAGATACTCTAGACAATCTAGATGTTCTAGAGATTCTAGGAAATGACGATGCGGGCTGCTCCTGTTGGGGCAGCCCGCATCGTTGATAGGGGGAGTAAAACCGTCGGGTTACTTGGCCTTCATGGCCTCCTTGATCTTGGCCTCGAGTTCCTCGGCCAGCTCGGGGTTGTCGGCCACCATCTGCTTGGCGGCGTCGCGGCCCTGGCCCAGCTTGGTGCCCTCGTAGGAGAACCATGCACCGCTCTTCTTGACGATGCCGAACTCTACGCCCAGGTCGATGATCTCGCCTACCTTGCTGATGCCCTCGCCGAAGCGGATTTCAAATTCGGTCTTGCGGAAGGGGGGAGCCACCTTGTTCTTGACGACTTTCACGCGCGTGAGGTTACCCACCACCTGGTCGCCGTCCTTGATCTGGCCCGTGCGACGGATGTCGAGGCGCACGCTGCTGTAGAACTTCAGGGCGTTGCCGCCGGTCGTGGTCTCGGGGTTGCCGAACATCACGCCCAGCTTCTCGCGCAGCTGGTTGATGAAGATGCAGCAGGTGTTGGTGCGGCTGATGGTGGCGGTGAGCTTCCTCAGGGCCTGGCTCATCAGGCGGGCCTGCAGGCCCATCTTGCTCTCACCCATCTCGCCCTCGATCTCGGCCTTGGGTGTCAAGGCAGCGACACTGTCGATGACGATGATGTCGATGGCGCTGCTGCGGATCAGCTGGTCGGCAATCTCCAGTGCCTGCTCGCCGTTGTCGGGCTGCGAGATCCACAGGTTGTTCACGTCCACACCCAGCGACTCGGCATAGAAGCGGTCGAAGGCGTGCTCGGCGTCGATGATGGCGGCGATGCCGCCCATCTTCTGGGCCTCGGCGATGGCATGGATGGCCAGCGTGGTCTTACCCGATGACTCGGGACCGTAAATCTCGATGATGCGGCCGCGGGGATAACCGCCCACGCCCAGCGCGTTGTCTAGTCCGATGGAGCCGGTGGGGATGACCTCGATGTCCTCGATGTGGTCGTCGCCCAGCTTCATGATCGACCCGCTGCCGAAGGTCTTGCCTATCTTGTCCATGGCCACCTGCAGGGCCTTGAGTTTCTCGGGGGAAACCTCCTTGCGCTGCGGCTGCTTGTCGGCCCCCTCCTGGTTGATGATGTCTTCTGCCATAATAAAAATTTGTATCTGATTTGGTTGATGTTCAAAACGTGCAAACAGCCTACAAAGTTACACAAAAAATCTGTTATATCAGCCATGATTGCCCATAAATAAAATAATAAAAAAAATATGCAGGTAAATGTGCCAGTGATTAGGAAAAAAAATGTACCTTTGCCCAATTAATCGGATGTGACAACAATTCATTATTAACCATTTAATAAATTCATTGCAATGAGGAAGTTCTTTACGTTATTAACCTTGTGCTTGCTAGCAAGCGCAGCATGGGCTGTTGACATCACCTTTGTAGCAGGTGTGGACAACGGTAACAGTCCCGGCACCGCTCAAGCCTTCCAGATTGAGAAGGACGGCATCAAGATTGAGGTGTCCAACGGATTGGCCAACGATAGCCAGTATCGTATCTACAAGAGCCAGACTGCCACTATCACCTCATCGATCGGTGCTATCACCCAGGTGGTGTTTGAGTGCACCGCCAGCGGTGATGCCCAGTATGGCCCCGGCTGTTTCACCTGGGACGTAGGTGATTACACTTATCAGGACAAGATCGGTACTTGGACCGGCGAGTCGAGCAAGATCGTCTTTACGGCATCTACCAATCAGGTGCGCGCCACCAAGATTATCGTTACCGTGGGCCAGGCAGGTCTCGCAACTCCCACCATTACCCCTGCCGGTGGCACCTATTATTCCCCCGTTGAGGTGAGCATGTCTTGTGCCACTGCCGGTGCTACGATCTACTACACCACCAACGGCAGCAATCCTTCCACCAGTTCGACGCGCTACACGGCCCCCTTCACGGTAAGCACTGCTACCACTGTCAAGGCCATTTCGGCAAAGGACGGTGAGGTGAGCGACGTAGTGTCCGCGAGCTATGAGTTCGCCACTGCTACCCCGGTGAACAGCATCGCTGAGTACCAGGGACTGTCTGACGGAACTGTGGTCATGTTCAAGAACACCGTTACCGCAATCTATCAGCACAACAGCACCCTCTTCGTGAAGGACAACACCGGTTATGCCCTGTTCTATGGCAAGCCTGGCAAGACCTATAATAAGGGTGACGTTATCCCCGCTGGCTTCGTTGGCACCAAGGTGACCTATAACGGCGAGCCCGAACTTCAGATAATCAACGGCTTCAACGATGCATCCGGCAATAATCCTGTTGAACCTGAGGAAATTACTGCTAACCAGGTGGCTCACAGTAAGTTTGCCCACTTTGTGAAGATGGATGAGGTGACCATCGTCAAGGTCGATGACCGCAACTTACAGATTACTGACAAGAACGGCAACACCTGCACTGCCTATGTCACCACGCTGGGCGTGAATCCTCCCGCTTCACTGGATGGCCTGTTTGATGTTGAGGGTATTGTAGGTTCCTACGGCAGCGAGAACACCATTTACCAGCTGCTGCCCACCCTCATCAAGAAGCACAAGGATCCGAGCGAACGCTTCGGTTGGGGTAACATGCATGATGTGGAAGACGGTGCCGAAGTATCGTTTGATTATGATGCTATCGTGCTGGGCCAGGCTGGCCAGTACCTCTATATGATGGACGAGACCGGTTATGGCCTCGCCTATGGCAGCTGTGGCAAGACCTACAAGTATGGTGACATCGTTCCCGCCGGCTTCAGCGGCAGCAAGACCACCTGGGACGGCGAGCCCGAGCTCCAGAACCTTGCCGGCTTTGAGAGTCCCATTGGCAACATCGGTGGCATCGAGGCCCTCAACAAGGATGCCCGTCCCACCAATCCCAGCGAGGTAGGTCCTGCAATTTGGGGCCAGTACATCAAGCTCAGCCAGGTTACGATCAACACTTCTGATAAGACCTTCACCGATGCCAACGGTAACCAATGCCCCTACTATGACAGGTTTGGCATTGCCTTCCCTGCCGACACCGATCAGCCCTATGATGTTTACGGTATCGTTGCTTCCTATGGCAAGACCAACACCGTTTACCAGGTGCTGCCCACCTTCATTGACGTGAAGATCGACACTGTGGATGTTGCTGACATTCCCGAGCTCTATGCTCTCGGCCAGGGCGTTCCAGGCCACTTCACGACTCGCCTGACCGCCATCTACCAGAATGGCAGCAACCTCTATGTGAAGGATGTTAACGGCAACTACAGCTTGGCCTATGGTCCTGTTGACGGCACGTTCGTCAATGGTGACTACATCAATGATGCTATCGCAACCTGGACCGTTTACCAGAACAACCCGCAGTTGGTTCCCGGTGCTGACTCCTTCGTCAAGGCTGGTCACGGTGATCCCGTTCAGCCCGAGGTAATGCCTCTCGAGGAGGTTTCTCAGGACATGGTACACTGGTATCTGCTCATCGAGAACGCCCGCATCTATAAGGATGGTGACAACACCATGATTGATGACGGCACCGAGTCGATTATCCTGTACAACCGCTTCAGTATCGAAGTTCCCGAGGATAACGAGGAACACGACGTTTGGGGCTTCCTGACCGTTTACAGAGGCCTGCTCGAGTTCTATCCCATCTCGGTTGACAAGGATCCCGGTCTCCCCGCGTTCCTCAAGGGTGACGTGAATGGTGACGGTGAGGTGAACATCGCCGATGTCAATGCACTGGTCGACATCATCATGGGCGGTCAAGCCGATGCTGACACGCTGATTCGTGCCGACGTGAACGAGGACAGCGAGATTAATATCGCCGATGTCAATGCACTGATCGACATCATCCTGGGCGCCAATTGATTGTAAACACAAGACAGTCATGCAGCACGTGAAGCACCACTTCTACCATTTGCCCGGTTCAGGGCATCACCATGCCGCTCACCGCGGGTGTGTCGTGCTCCTGTGTGCTGCGTTCTAGAATCCTATCGGGGTCCACACTGTGTGGGCCCCGATTTTTTAACTCATTAGAAAAAGTATCAAGATTAAATAAGTATCATAGGTTGTTTTTCTGTAATTCATCTCATCACAATGAAAAAGTTTCTCTCATTATTGTTTCTCTGTCTGGTTGCTGTCATGTCAGCGTCAGCCCAGTGTGAAGTGACCTTCAACGGCGACGAAGATTATGGCAATCTGCCTGCTGAAGCCGGTCCCTTCTCCGTTTCTAAGGATGGCGTCTCAGTCGATATCTCCAACGGCCGCGTCACGGGCGGTTATTTCCGCGTGTACAAGGGCCAGACCATGACCATCTGTTCCCAGATTGGTGACATCGTCGGCATTGACCTTTATTGCTATGCTGATGACGATGCCCAGTATGGCCCGGGCTGCTTCACTGTCAACGTGGGCACTTACGGCTTTTCCGCTAAAGTCGGCTCCTGGCGTGGCCGCTCCCATTGTGTCACCTTTACTGCTTCACTTAACCAGGTGCGCATCAGCAAGATTGTTGTTTACGTCGATTGCGAGGGCGTCTTGGCGGCCCCCGTCATCGCGCCGACTGGTGGCATCTACTATGAACCCATAGAGGTGTCGATGACCTGTCGCACCGATGGCGCTGAGATTCACTATACCACCGACGGCAGCGACCCGACGGCAGCCTCGAAGCTCTATGAGTCTCCCTTTACCGTCAGCGAGACCACCGTGGTCAAGGCCATCTCCTCGCTCGACGGCGAGGTAAGCAATGTGGTGGCTGCTACCTATGAGTTTATCGATGCTGACGACAATGTGGTTCACAGCATTGCCGAGGCACTCACCAAGCCTCAAGGCACCGTCATTTACTTTGACTGCGAGGTCTACGTCCTGACCCAGTGCCGCAACTACATGTTCATCAAGGACAACACGGCATATACTCTCATCTATGGCAACTGTGGCCAGAACTATGAGATGGGCGATGTCATCCCGCGCGGCTTTGTGGCGACCTCTACAATCTACAGCGGCGAGCATGAATTTATTCAGCCACGCAATTTCATGCCCTCTCAGGAGCGTGTTGTCATCACGCCTGAGGTCGTTGCTGTCAACGATGTGAAGCCCTACATGTTCGCCCATCTGGTCCTCTTTGAGAATGTATCCATTGTCAAGGTCGATGATCGCAACTACCAGCTCGTCGATGAGGACGGCAACGTCTGCCCAGTTTACTTCGGCACGCTGTGTGCCACGGCTCCTGCTGACCTGAGCGGTACGTTTAATGTGACGGCCATCATCGGTTCCTATGGCAGCAACCCGGTTTATCAGGTATTGCCTATCAAAATCGAGAGAGTGAAGCCCGGGCAGCCCATCGGTTTCGGTGACCTGTTCGATATGGACATCGATCCTGATAATCCCGAGGTTACGATGGGATATGACGCCACAGTCTTGGCCCAGAGGGGCAACTACCTCTATGCCATGGACGAGACCGGCTACGGCCTGGTCTATGGTCCAACGGGACAGACCTATGAGCGCGGAGATGTGATTCCTGCCGGATTTGGCGGCAATCTCACATTCTATAACTGCGAACCGGAATTGTCACGTCCCACAGGCTTTGAACCGGCCATCGGCCATGTCGATGTCACTCCCGAGCCCATCTCGGTCTCCCAAATCAACGAGGAGCACTGGGCACACTTCGTGATTCTGCACAATGTGTGGTTTGATGCGAGTCGAAAGGTGATCATCGATGAGGACGGCAATGAGGCTTCCTACTATAATGGTACATTTGATTTCATCATGCCTCAAGACCTGTCGAAACCTTATGACGTCTGCGGCATTGTGGGCTCCTACGGGCGTAATGGTGACTGCATCTATCAGCTGCTCCCCATCAATGCCAATAATGATACCATCGAGCTGGGATGCTTCGGTGACCTCATCGGTTTGCCCGAGAGGACCGTTGTCACATTCGTGCAGCCACTGATTGTTGTCATGCAGGCATCCCGTGATCTTTATCTCAAGGACGGTTGCGGGAGTTTCGGCCTGTTGTTTGGTAATATTGATAATCAATTCTTCAGTGGTGACCTTGTCGTGGGCAGCGCTAGGATATCCAACTATCAGGGAAACATACAGCTCACTCCCATCGGTGAATGGGTGAAGGTGGGCCATACGTCTCCCGTCGAGCCGGAGTATCTGCCAATTGAGGAGGTGTCTCAGGCCATGGTACACAGCTATCTGGGATTCCGCAATATGAAGGTGACCCGCCTCGGTGATACTAACTACCTCATGGAAGACGAGACCGGCAGCATGATGATGTATAACAGATTCAGTATCACGATTCCGACATATTATTATCCTCCAATGCCTGACTTGAATTTGGATAATGAGGTCAATATCGCTGACTTGAATCGCCTCATCGATTACATCCTCTCGGGGAAAGGCAATGAGCCATGGCCTGCTGACGATGATGATGATGACTCTTGGTACCCGTGCACTGTTCACGGCTTGTTGAGCGTGTATCACGGCGAGTTGGAGCTGTTCCCGGTGCTGGTTGAGACAGCTTCTCATCATGGTTATGATGAGAATGACCCTCGCTATTATGATCTCAACGAGGACCGTGAAATCAATATCGCCGACGTCAACGTCTTGCTCGACCTCATTTTCGAGTATAATAGATAAGGTATCGTAACAGCTAATCATGGCTAAGGCGCCAAGTCTCATCAGAAAGACTTGGCGCCTTAACATTTCTGCTGTAGGTCGTCACTCAGCGCGTCAGCAACTGACGGTGTGTCATAATTGCGACTCGGTAATATAACCGTGCTAGCGCACGGGAAATTAAACAAATTAATTATAAAATTTTTATTAATATAAATAAAATATTAATTTTAATTTAAAAATTTGTTTAATTTCCCGCCCGTAGGGCGGTTATAATTCTAGCAATTGATTTATGACACACCCCCTGGGGGAGGAATTGGCTATCAGTAACTTATTCTCGCCGCACTCGCGTTGAAATACAAGAAACCGTTGGTCGTTTCCGCAGTGGTGGCATTAGAGCGTCATCACGCGCTTGAGCTCCAGGTTCTCGTAGCCCTCGGGGCAGTGTGTCGAGAGATAGACGGTGGGATTGTCCTTGATGAACTGGCGCACGCGGTCCAGCGTCTCGCGGGCAGCCGTGATGTCCTCGAACACGATAGAGAGTTTGTTGGCCTTCAGGGCTGCGTCACAGTAGGTCACGTCGCCGTGCATCATGTAGTACAGACCGTCCATCTCGGCGATGACGATGCTGTTGCCCGTGGTGTGTCCCTTGGCGGCGATGAGCCACACGCCGTCGGCCACCTGCTGTGCCTCGGGGAAGTTGTGATAGGGGCCGTCCTGATAGGTGGCTCGCACCACGTTGGGCCTGTCGAGCTTCAGTGCATCGGCCTCCTCGGGCGACATGTAGAGCTTGGCGTTGGGGAAGTACTGCAGCGCTGCCGAGTGGTCAGGGTGCTTGTGGGTCAGCAGAATCTTGGTCACCTGCTCGGGACGGTAGCCCATCTTCTCGAGGGCGGCGGTGAAGTCGTGGTGCTTCTCGCCCATGTAGAGGGGAGCGCCCAGCTTCTTGGCGGGCTCCTTGTAGTCGTTCTGGAAGCCAGTGTCCACCAGAATCACCTCGTCGCCCATGTCGATGAGGAAGTTCTGCAGGCTGCTACGGTAGATGATCTGCTCATCAAACTTGTCTTTCCCTTCTTCTCCGCCGAAGGCGAACGGCTGGTTCATAAACCCGCCATCAATCATTTTAACAGCTTTAATTTCCATTTTTTATCCTTATTATTGATTTGAAAAGCAGTTACAAACTGTGCAAACTACCTGAAGAAACGGCCGATGACAGGAAGCTTGGCAAACATCGGGCCCAGGTGCTCCTTGCGGAAGATGAAGCCGACGAACAGCAACAGCAGCACGGTGCGATAGGCAACCCTGAGCCACATGTTCTCGACCGGCAGCATCATCGCGGCAAACAGCACCGCAGTCACCACGGCATAGAGCAGCATGTCGCGCAGCGGGTAGCGGATGGGGTAGTACTTCTGCCCGACGAAGTAGCTCAGCAGCATCGCGGTGCCGTAGCCGGCGACTCCTCCCCAGGCACAGGCCATATAGCCAAATTTGGGCACGAACAGGAAGTTGACCAGAATCAGCACGGCGCAGCCGATGCCCGAGAACCAGGCGCCCCAGATGGTCTTGTCGATGAGCTTGTACCAGAACGACAGGTTGAAGTAGATGCCCATCATGATTTCGGCGGCCATGACGATGGGCACGACCTTGAGGCCCACCCAGTAGTCTTCGTTGCGCAGGAAGAGCAGCTTCAGCACATCAATCCACGCCATCACCGCTAGGAAGGCCAGCAGCGTGAAAATCACGAAGTAGCGCATCGCCTGGGCATAGGTCTCGCGGCTGTCCTTGTCCTTGCTCTTGCCGAACACAAACGGCTCGTAGGCGTAGCGGAAGGCCTGGGTAATCAGTGCCATGATCATGGCGATTTTCACGACAGCACCATAGATGGCCAGCTGGCTCTGCATGTCGGCCTGCTTGTAGATCTTGGGGAAGAACATCTTGTCGAAGGTCTGGTTCAGGATGCCGGCGATGCCCAGCACGAGGATGGGCCAGGCATACTTGAGCATGCGCTTCAGCAGCGACCAGTCAAACTTATACTTGATGCCCGCCAGCTCTTTCCAGAAGAAGAAGGTGATCAGGCCAGTGCAGAACAGGTTGATGAAGAAGGCGTAGCCCACGCCCACGGTGGGGTCGTAGATCTTGCCGATGACGTCGGGATGGCTCTTGTACAGGGCGGGCAGGGCGACGAAGTAGATCAGGTTCAACCCGATGTTCAGGAAGATGAACAGCAGCTTGAGGGCGGCAAACTTCCACGGCTTGCGCTGGTAGCGCAGGTAGGCGAACGGGATGCACTGGAACGCGTCGAGCGCGACCACGATGGCCATCGTCCAGACGTACTCGGGGTGGGCCGCATAGCCCATCCACCCCGAGATGCCCGGCAGGAAGGCCAGCACCAGGAGTATGAACAGCAGCGAGGTGGTCCCCACGCTGATGAGCGTCGTGCTATAGACGGTGTTGGGGTTCTCCTCGTTCTTGTTGGCGAAGCGGAAGAAGGTCGTCTCCATGCCGTAGGTGAGGATGACGAGCAGCAACGCCGTGTAGGCATACACGTTGGTGATGACGCCGTAGCCGCCCGAGGCGGCACTCATCTTGGCGGTATATAGCGGCACGAGCAGGTAGTTCAGGAACCTCCCGACGATGCTGCTCAGGCCGTAGATGGCAGTGTCTTTTGCCAGTGATTTTAAATTAGCCATATTCTTAGCTTTTAGCCTTTAGCTTTTAGCCTTTAGCCTTTAGCCTCTGGCGGATGCCCGCTAATGGCTAACGGCTAACGGCTAATAGCTTGATGATTAAAATATTGACCCCACTTCGCCGCCGGGGCGATTGCGTTTCAGGTGGTTGTAGGCCAGCGTGGTGGCCTCACGGCCGCGGGGAGTGCGGTTGATGAAGCCTTCCTTGATGAGGTAGGGCTCATAGACCTCCTCGATGGTGCCCGGGTCCTCGTTCATCGCCGTGGCGATAGTGTTCAGACCCACGGGGCCGCCGCCGAACTTGTCGATGATGGTCAGCAGGATCTTGTTGTCGATCTCGTCCAGGCCATACTTGTCGATGTTCAGCGCCTCGAGGGCATAGCGGGCTATCTCCAGGTCGATGCGGCCGCTGCCCTTCACCTGGGCGAAGTCGCGCACGCGGCGCAGCAGCGAGTTGGCGATACGGGGCGTGCCGCGGCTGCGCAGGGCGATTTCGATGGCCGCCTTGTCGTCGATGGGCACGGCCAGCAGGCGCGCCGAACGCTTGATGATGCCCTCCAGCACCTTGTGATCATAGTACTCCAGATGGCAGTTGATGCCGAAGCGGGCCCTCAGCGGCGAGGTCAGCAGGCCGCTGCGGGTTGTGGCGCCGATGAGGGTGAACGGGGCCAGCGTCAGCTGCACCGAGCGCGCTCCCGGGCCCTTGTCGATCATGATGTCGATGCGGTAGTCCTCCATCGCGCTGTAGAGGTACTCCTCCACGATGGGGCTCAGGCGGTGGATCTCGTCGATGAACAACACATCGTTCTCGTCGAGCGAGGTCAGCAGGCCGGCCAGGTCGCCCGGCTTGTCGAGCACGGGGCCTGAGGTCACCTTGAAGCCCACGCCCAGCTCGTTGGCGATGATGTTGCTCAGCGTCGTCTTGCCCAGGCCCGGCGGGCCGTGGAACAGCACATGGTCCAGCGACTCGCCGCGCAGCTTGGCCGCAGCGACAAACACCCGCAGGTTCTCGATAATCTTGTCCTGCCCGGCAAAGTCCTCAAACCGCACGGGCCTCAACGCCCGCTCAAAATCCTGGTCCGTCTTCAACGACTCCCGTCTGATATCAAATTCCTCGTCCATAAGTTTTTCTAGTCTTGGTCGCTATCCCACCAAACCGGAATAGTCCAGGCATCAACCTGCATGTTCCAGTTGACTTCGTTGCCCTCGCTGTCGGTCATGCGCGCTCCGGGAACCTGGTAGCCGATGGCTTGCAGGTTGTCAACATTGTACATGTACTCGTGCAAGCATTGACGCCAGCGGCGATACTGCTTGCCCTCGGGGATGGCCTGCATAGCTGCAGCCACTTGGTAATGGAATGCAGGTATTGACCAACCGAAGAAGAGGTCGGGATCGAAGTCATAGCGCCGCATATCGTTCCAGATCTCATAGGAGAACATGAGCGCAATGCGCTTCTGGGTTAGAATGTGTCCCAGGGTCAGCTGGCTCTGAGTACCGATGCCGTTGTTCAAGAAGTTGTTGATGGCTTCTTCAGTCATCGGGGTGAAAGATGGGCAGTCGGCAAGGCTGGGGTCCTCATCAATCCATACTTGCAGTTTCTCGTTCATCAGCTCGCAGCTGGCCTTCACACCTGCCTTGTAGGCAGCGTAGGCGCCAGCGCGGTCGCCCTTCTTGAGCAGCACCTCGGCGCGGATGAAGCAGCATTCGGCATAGGTGCCGATATAGGTGGGAGAAGTCGCGCGGGAATAGAATGAACCCGATTCGGCCGACTGGAACAGACCTACAACGCGGCAGTACAGGATGCTAGGATTGCCGAAGTAACCCTTGCTGTCGCTGGTACACTCGACATATACTGTGTCTCCCATGCGTTCTTCAGAGTAGCTATACGAGGGATTTTCAATGTACCATTCGTTCGTGACTGCGTTAAATGAGGCCCTCTGAGGACCACCATGGCTATTGATATCGCTGGCCATATCTACGCCCAGCGTACGACGCCAGTGACCATTCCACTTGATGCCAGCAGCATCGACACCATTACCTTCCCTGTTGGTGCAATAAGCCCAGGGCAGGATGTGGTCGGCACGCGGGTCTTCAACACCATAACCGGCAAAGTTCGTCAAGTTGTCATAGAGCATCTTGGTCACAAAGTGATCGGTAAGCATGCCGCACAGCGAGAACAGCGGTGAGTAGTCAACAGGCTCATCAAACGCCAACACGTCATGCACGGGTGGGTTGTTGTCATAGTGCTCCATAATGGTGTTGTCAGCATTGCTCTGCATGGCCTTGTCGAGGCAGGCGAGGATTTCGTCCGCATCATATTTTCCATCTAGATAGCTGCCAGGTCCCTTTTTGATGAGCTTGTTAAGCCATCGGGCTTTAAAGAAGTAAGCAAGTTTAATCCATTTGTCGATGTCGCCATGGTTCCATATTTCACCACTGCCCCAGATGTCGTTATGGCTGGAGTCAAGTGCCGGCAGTGAAGGATCCTGCGTTTTTGCCTGTTCGAGCAAGGCGATGGCTTCCTCGATGTCATTGATGCATCCCATGAAGATGGTCTTGCCGGTATCATATTTGGGAAAAGCGGTCCCTTCTGGTAAGTAACGATAAAAGCCACCAGTTCCACAACCTTTAGTGACTTCACTGTAAGGCATTTCTCCATAGAGGTCGGTCATCGCCATGTAACCATATGCTCTAATAACCTTAGCAACTCCAGCAAAAGCATAATTATTGTCACTCATCGCTTGCTCATAGATGTCGATAAGGTTTTCTTCTGGTCCAAATAATGCATAGCAAGCGCCGTATGCCCCAACAAACCACCATTGATAGGGCGTTGTTACTAGACCCATTTGGGGGTCCCAAATGGATGCATGCCACATGGTGCCATGATTACAGCTACGGGTCCAGTCTCCCATGCCCATCGTTGCGCGATAGGCTCCAAACTGCAATGCGCTGTTTGTGTAGAACTGAACCATTTTCAGTTCTTCGGGATAAGTATATGTGTTAGGGGCACCCGAGAGAATCATTTGAATCAGGTCAGTAACATCAGTAATGTTGACCATGCCGTCACTGTTCACGTCGGCAGCCATGTTGCCAGATGCGTTACCCTTCAGCAGCCTGTCGATAAGGGTAGTCACGTCATCAATGTTCACTTTATAGTCTCCATCCACGTCACCTTGGATGGTCTTTGCCTGTAGTGACAGTGCACAAGCGGCAACCAGCAATAGGGAATAATAGAATCGTTTCATTAGTACAAGATATTATGATTAGTTATTGCAAAGATAGTAAAAAAGTCCATAGACTTTAGACCTTAGACCTTAGTTTTTAGTCTTGGGGCGTTTTTTTTTTCTAGAAAAGGAAAATCATCCTACATTTGCAGTCCTTAAGGACCTTTAATAACAATTCGTAACAATCGATTAAATCTCAATCGTCATGGGCGACGAGAAGCTCATCCGTCACAGTGGCAATTACCGCAAACTGCTCTCTTACCAGAAGGCCGAGGTCATCTACGAGATGACCTACTAGTTCTGCCACAAGTACTTGAGCGGCAAGGACCGAACCATCGACCAGATGGTGCAGGCAGCCCGATAAGGCAAGCAGAACATCATCGAGGGTTGTGCTGCGTCGGCAACCTCGGCCAAGACCGAGATAAAACTCATCAATGCCGCCAAGGCCAGTCTCCAGGAATTGCTTGAGGACTATATGGACTACCTGCGAACCCGTGGACACAGCCAGTGGGAAGAAGGCTCGCCCCAATGGACTGCCATGAGAAACCTGGGCAAGGAGCACAACGATGCCGATTATTTCATGCAACTCTGCGCCACACGTCCGCCCAAAACCATTGCCAACATGGCCATCAGCCTCATCCATCAGGCCGACTACTTGCTGTTCAGGCAGCTCGAACGGCTGGAGCAGGACTTCCTCAACAACGGAGGCTTTGCCGAGAAAATGAGCCGCATGAGAAAGTATAACCGATAATCCATCATTTCGCTCCCTGGGCCAGCTCTAACTCCGTCATCCCTTTTATACTTTTTCTATTATATATAATAGAGTAGAAAAAGTAGAATGTGTGTAGGTGGCGGTTTGTGTTTGTTGTTAGAGTTGTTTTTAAAAAGAATCAAGGTCGGCGGATGCCCTTGTATTTATTGTATTTCCTGTTTTCCTTAATGTGCAGGGGATTGGGCGGCAGCCGTGGTTGAGTTGAGACGGCTGTCGAGGGTGTTGTTTGAAAAGAGTACTGACTCAATTCCTAACTCCTAACTTCTAACTTCTAACTGTTTTAGAGGTAGGGGGCGGTGACGCTGGCGGGGCAGGCGAGCATGCCGCGGGGAGTGCCCTGGTAGATGACGGTGCCGCCCAGGTCGCCCGCGCCGGGGCCGAGCTCGATGACATAGTCGGCCGCCTTGATGACGTCGGTGTTGTGCTCGATGACATAGACCGTGTTGCCCATATCCACCATCTGCTCGAACAGGTCGATGAGGTGGCGCACGTCCTTCAGGTGGAGGCCGTCGGTGGGCTCGTCGATGACGAACACGCCGCGCTGCCCGCCCTGGTCGAGCGGCAGGGTGTACTGCTTGAGGCAGGACGCCATCTTCAGGCGCTGCAGCTCACCGCCCGAGAGGGTGCTCAGGGCCTGGTTCAGGTGCAGGTAGTGCAGTCCGACGGCCATCATGGGCTGCAGCTTCTCCTCAATGCTGGTGCCCTTGAAGAACTCGCTGGCACGGCGCACCGACAGGTCCATCACCTGGGCGATGTTCATGCCGTCGATGGTATATTGCAGGGCCTCACGGCTGTAGCGCAGTCCTTGGCAGGCCTCGCAGGTCGTCTCGATGTTGTCCATGAAGGCCATCTCGGCGATGACCACGCCCTTGCCGCCGCACACGGGGCAGCCGCCCTTGCCGTTGAAGGTGAAATACTGCTCCTTGATCTTGTGGGCCTTGGCAAAGCGCTTGCGGATGTCGGGGGCGACGTCCATATAGGTCGCCGGCGTGGAGCGCAGGCTCACGCCGATGTTCTTCTGGCTGATATAGACCACGTTGCCATGCTCGCGGCGGAAGCACTCCATCAGCGAACTCTTGCCCGAGCCCGCCACACCGGCGACGACGGCGAGAACGCCCATCGGCAGGTCGATGGAGATGTCCTTGAGGTTGTGCAGCGAGGCGTGGCGCAGCGCGAAGGTCTCCTTCACCGGGCGCGGCTGAGCCTTGAACTCGCCGTGCTGACTCAGCATCTGGCCCGTGCTGGTGCCGCTGTGCAGCAGCTCCTGGTAGTTGCCCTCAAAGATGATGCTTCCGCCCTCGCTGCCCGGGCCGGGACCCAGGTCCACGATGTGGTCGGCGATGCCGATCATCTCGCGGTGGTGCTCGACGAGCAGGACGGTGTTGCCCGCATCACGCAGGCGGCGCACCGAGTGCTTCATCTTCTCGATGTCGTGGTCGTGCAGACCCGTGCTGGGCTCGTCCAGGATATAGAGCACGTCGGCCAGCGACGAGTTGATGTATTTGGCGATTTTGCAGCGCTGGGCCTCACCGCCCGACAGGGTGCCCACGCCGCGCTCCAGGCTGAGGTAGCCCAGCCCGATCTCCTCGAGCGCCGTGAGGCGTGCACTGATGGCCTGCTTGATATCCACGGCCAGCGGCGAGGTGAGCGACTGGATCCACTTGTTGAGACGCGTGATGGACATGGCACAGGCGTCGGCGATGTTGATGCCCTCGATCTTGCACGAGAGCACACGCGGACTCAGGCGGGTGCCGCCGCAGTCGGGACAGGTGCCCATAGTGAGCATGGGATTGAGCACGGCGGCATGCAGCAGGCCCTCCTCGCTGTTGATGATGCTGCGGTACATGCGCGGGATGATGCCCTCATACTTGGCCGTCTTGGGCCAGTTGGCAGGAGGATTCTTGAGGCGTATCTGCGGGCTGTTGAGAAACAGGTCGAGCTCCTCGGGGCTGTAGTCCTTGATTTTCTTGTCCAGGTCGAACAGGCCGCTGTGGGCGTAGCGTATCCAGCGCCAGCCGCCCTTGCCGAAGGCGATGTAGTGTATCGTGTCCTCGTCGTTGAGGCTCTTGTCAAAGTCGATGAGTTTGTGGATGTCCAGCTCGCGGATTTCGCCCAGGCCCGAGCACCGGGGGCAGCTGCCCTCGGGGTGGTTGAAGCTGAACGACTCGGCATAGCCCACGAAGGGCTGTCCCACCCTGGAGAACAGCAGGCGCAGCAGGGCGGCGATGTCGGTATAGGTAGCCACGGTCGAGCGCGAGTTCTGGGCGGGCTTCTTCTGGTCGATGACGATGGCGATGGGCAGGTTCTCGATGGCATCCACGTGGGGACGGCCATACTTGGGCAGGTACTGCTGCACAAACGACGGGAACGTGTCATTCAGCTCCCGCCTTGACTTGGCCGCGATGGTGTCGAGCACGAGCGAACTCTTGCCCGACCCCGACACGCCCGTAAAAACCGTAATCTGATGCTTGGGAATCTCGAGAGACACCTCCTTCAGGTTATTCTCCCGCGCCCCCTTAATGATAATCTTGTCGCTTGTCATGTTTTGTTTTTAGCCGTTAGCCTTTAGCCATTAGCCGTTAGCATTCCTCACTCCTCACTCCTAACTCCTAACTCCTCACTTCTAACTCCTAACTCCTAACTCACCATCAGGTTGGTGAAGAGATTGATGAGCCAGCCGCTGATGGCCATATAGATGGTGATGCCCACGATATCGTTGGTCACCGTGACAAACGGGCCGGTCGCGATGGCCGGGTCAATCTTCAGGCGCTCCAGCACCAACGGCACTATCGTGCCGAACAGCGAGGCGAACATCACCACCAGGAACAACGAGGTGGTTACCGCCATAGCGGCGATATAGGATTTGGTGGGATCATCGTCAACGGGGAAGAAGTGGGCGTACAAGAAGATGAGCAGACCCATTACCAACGCGTTGATGAGCGCTGTGCTGAATTCCTTGAACAAGTGCTTGCCGACGTGTTTGACGTCCAGACTGCCGTTGGCAAGACCCTGTACGACGATAGCGCTCGACTGGGTTCCCACGTTACCGCCCGTGCCACCGATCAAGGGGATGAACAGTGCCAGGCCTGGCAGGATGCGCAGCAGGTCGGCATCGCCCTCACCGCCACCCAGAATCAGGGCGTTGATGATACCGCCCACCAGTCCGATGAGCAGCCACGGCAAGCGGGCACGCACCTGGCGGAACACGCTGTCGTTGGTCTCGATGTCGCCCCAGATACCTGATGCTAACTGGTAGTCGTCCTCTCCCTGCTCTCGCACGCGGTCGATGATATCGTCAACCGAGATGCTGCCCACCAGGCGGCCGATACTGTCCACGACGGGCATCGCCACAAGGTCATATTTCTCGAAGTCGAGGGCGACGTCCTCGATGTGGGTGTCGGTGCGCACGCACAGGGGGTCAGGCTCCATGACGTGCTTGATTTTGCTGGCCGAGGGGTTGGTAATGGTCGTCTTCAAGGGGAAAATGCCTTTCAGCCGCTTGTCGTCATCAACGACATAGATGTTGTAGATCTCGTCCATGTCCTCGGCCTGCTGGCGCATCGCCTTGATACAGTCGGGCATGGACATGTTCTCGTTGACGACAATCATCTCGGTGGACATGTAGCCACCAGCGGTGTCCTCGTCATATTTCAGCAGGTCCACGATGTCGCCGGCCTGCTCCACGTCGTCGATGTGGCTGATGACGTCCTCGCGGTCCTCCTCGTCCAGCTCCTGGATCACGTCCACCGCGTCGTCGGCATCCATCTGCTCCACCTGCTTGGCGATTTCCTCGTTGGGCATCAGCTCCATCAGGTCGTGGCGCTGGTCCTCGTCGAGTTCGACCAGCACGTCGGCGGCCGTCTCGTCGTCAAGCATGAGCATGATGAACAGCGCCTCCTCGTCGTCAAGATCGCCGACGAGCTCAGCGAGGTCGGCAGGGTGCAGGTCCCGTATCTGGGCACGCACGAGCTCCTCGTTCTTGCTCTCGATCAGCTTATTGAGATTATGCAGATATTCTTCGGTAAATTCTTTCATTGTCTAGTTTTCAGTTTTCAGTTGTGGGTTGTCAGAGCGAATTGCTAACTCATTGACGTGGCGAGCTGCGTCAGGGCGATGAAATCCTCAACGCTGAGCGTCTCGGGGCGTTGTCGGAACACGTCGCGCTCCATCACCGCCGGGTCGGCGCCGAAGATGGGTTTGAGCGAGCTTCGCAGCATCTTTCTCCGCTGGCCGAACGACGTCTTGACAATGCGCTTGAACATGCGTTCGTCCACGCCCAGGTCGGTCACGTCGTTGCGCGTCAGGCGGATGACGCCGCTCTTGACCTTGGGGGGCGGGTTGAACACGTTCTCATCGACGGTGAACAGGTAGTCGATGTCATACCATGCCTGCAACAGCACCGAGAGGATGCCGTAGGCCTTGCTGCCCGGCGGCTCGGCGATGCGCTGTGCGACCTCGCGTTGCAGCATGCCGCTGCAGCAGACGACCTGGTCGCGGTAGTCCAGCACCTTGAAGAAAATCTGGGTCGAGATGTTGTAGGGGTAGTTGCCGATGATGCAGAAGGGGGAGTCCCCGTAGAGTTTCTTGAGGTCCATCTTGAGGAAGTCCTCGCCGATGATGCGCCCGTTGAGCTGGGGGAATGCCACCTGCAGGTAGTCCACACTCTCGCTGTCGAGTTCGACTACGGTGAGGTCCAGGCCCATCTCGAGCAGGAATTGCGTGAGCACTCCCATGCCGGGTCCCACCTCGAGCACGGGCAGGTGCTTGAAGTCGTCGAGGGTGTGGGCGATGCGCTCAGCGATGGACAAATCGGTCAAGAAATGCTGTCCCAGTGACTTTTTTGCTCTAACTTTCCGCATGTTTGGTCATTTATTGTTACCTTTGCACGCTCCAAAACGTGCCTTGTCAATGTGCAAAGGTAGCGTTTTTTTGCCGGATATCGGCATCGGAAGCCACTTTTTAACTCAACAAAAGACGAAAAAGACGTGAAAAAGGTCATTTCCTATCTCGTGAAATACGGCATCCCGCTGGTCATCGGCGTGGGGCTGATGTGGTTCTTGTACAAGAATGTGGACGTTGCCAGCATGATGGACACCCTCAAGACTGACGTCAATTACTGGTGGTTTGCCGCCGTTGCGGTAGTGAGCCTCCTGAGTCATATCTTCAGGGCGCTGCGCTGGCGCATTCAGCTCAAGGCGATCGACGTGAAGCCGTCGTTCAGCGCCGTGCTGAACAGCATCTTCGGCACTTATGCCGTCAACCTGGTGTTCCCTCGCTTGGGCGAGGTGTGGCGCTGCGGCTATATCGCCAACCGCCAGAAGGCCTCCGTCACCCAGGTCATGGGCTCGATGGTCGCCGACCGCCTGACCGATACGGTCACTGTGCTGGCCTTGACGTTCGTCACCTTCCTGCTGGCCCAGAGCGCCTTCGGGCAGTTCTTTGATGCCTATCCCGAGATGAAGCAGCACTTCATGGATGTAGCCAGCGATGCCCGCGTGTGGATCGGCGTCATCGTCTTCTTCGCTGTCATCGGTTGGCTGCTCATCATGAAGACCGAGAACAAGATCATCAAGAAGATCCAGCTCATGGCCCGCAACCTGTGGGAAGGCTTTGCCGCCATCGGCCGCATGGAGGGCAAGTGGTGGTTCCTGTTGCTGACGATTCTCATCTGGGGCTGTTATTACCTGCAGCTCTATCTTGCCTGCCAGGCGTTCACCTTTACCAGTGACCTGAGTGTCCTCGCTGTGCTTGTGGTGTTCGTGCTCAGCAGCATCGGTATGGGTGTTCCCACCAATGGCGGCCTGGGCGCATGGCACGTGGCCACGATCTTCGGCCTGTCACTCTACGGCGTGGGTGTGTTCAACCCTGAGCACTTCGATCCGCGCGCATCGGCCTTCGCCATGCTCGTGTGGGGTTTCCAGCAGGTGCTGATTATCGTGCTTGGCATCTATGCCTTCATCAGCATGGCCATTGACCGCCGTCGCATCGAGAGCGGCAAGACCGTGGTCGATACCACCAATGACGAGATTAAATTGTAGTAGTCACTAGTCACTAGTCGCTAGTCACTAGTCACATATTTTTAAACCCTAAACTCAACAACAGATATGGACGACAATTTTGATGACCATTTCATTGACCCGCACGAGCCCGAGGCCGAGCCCCAACCGCATGTGGAAACAGCCCAGGAACGCGAGGAACGCGAAATCAGGGAGGCGACCATCGAGCGCCGCGGCAGCACGCTGAAGATTCTGCTCGCGCTCGTCGTCGTTGCCATGGTGATGTTCCTGGCATGGTGGGTATGGCAATACTACTTCCATCCCTACCGCATCAGTCAGGAAAAGGGGTGGATCATGAAGGTGAGCAACGAGGGTACTGTCTTCAAGACCTTTGAGGGCGAGATGATCAGCGTGGGCTATATCGAGGACACGCTGCCGGTGGTGCTGTCGAGCGACTTCAAGTTCTCGATTCCCGACGACAGCCTTGTGCGCGACGCCATGCTCCTGTCGGGCAACGGCAAGCGCGTAGTCCTCACCTATGACGAGTACAAGGGTACCGTCCTGTGGCGCGGCAACTCGCGCAACGTCGTGACCAAAATCGAGCCCGACACCGTCCTGCTCAAGCTCAACCCCTACAAGGACACCAACGCGGCCCAGCCGGCCGAGAAAATGGAATAGTACCGGTGGGATGTGTCATCCTTCAAGCTTGTATTAATTAGTCGGCCGTTAGGCTGATTAATAATCTGCAGGCGAATTCTGACACCCCCCCCTTTCGCATTCAGTGATTGAGTGCGGCTTCATTCTAGCTTTTTATATATCAACCCATAATTTCAACACATGCTTAAGATTAATCCCAAGAGAAAGTTATGGCAGGAGGTCTTTGCCTACATCCTGCTCACCGTCGGCAGCCTGCTGTTCGCCGTCGGCGATGTGCTGTTTGTGAACCCCTATCTGATGGCCCCTGGCGGCACCTACGGTTTGTCCAACGTGTTCAACACGCTGTGGCCGTGGAAGATCTCGCTCTATGCCATCTGCATGGACATCCCCTTGCTTATTATCGGCACGTGGATACTGGGACCCAAGTTCGGCATCAAGACGATTGTCTCGACGGCGCTGATTTTCTTGTTCACGTTTATGCTTGAGAGCTGGTGGGGCTATGATCCCGTCATCCACGACGGCGCCATCACCGCCACGGCCGACCCGTCGATGGTCAAGTCGATGGTCGAGATTCCGCACCATGGCGGCTGGTTCCACCCTGACTACTTCCTCAACACAGTTGTGGCCGGCATCATCTATGGCGTGGCCATCGGTCTGATTTTCCGCTCGGGCGCGACCAGCGGCGGCTCGGACATCATCTCGATGATCCTGCACAAGTACACCAAGATTTCGCTGGGTACGCTTGTCATGATTGTTGACGGCATCATCACGCTGAGCACGCTGGTGGCCTTCGGTGACATCCGCCTGCCCATCTACTCTGTCATCATCATCTTTATCGAGGGCAAGGTGATTGACCTCGTTGTCGATGGTATGAAGAGTTACAAGACGATGTTCATCATCACCGACAATCCGGATCCCATCCGTGACTACATCATCAATGACATCAAGCGCGGCGGCACGCTTATCACGGGCAGCGGCCTGTACAAGGGCTCCGAGCGCAAGATGCTCTACGTCACCCTCGACCGCTCCGACATGATCAAGCTGCGTTCGGTGCTCTACCTGATTGACCCGCACGCGTTTGTCAACATCATGGAGAGCAACGAAATCCTGGGCGAAGGCTTCCGCCGTCTGCCCCGCGAGTGACGTAGCCTCTTCTCAACGACTGATTCATCAGGATTTCCCGAATTTACGGGATTTAAAACTACGAATTACGCGAATTTTACGAATTGGCATCCGCACGCAATTATATCAAATTTCACGAATGGGCACTCGTTGCTTGACTACCGATTTATTTGTGAAATTTGACCTAATATGAAGGCGGATGCCATTAGTATATTTCGTGTAATTCGTAGTTTTTATCTCTGTTTGATTTTTAGTAATTCGTAGTTTTTATCAACGTGGTACGGGAAATTGTTGTATCTTTGCGTGATTATCAAACGAGAGCATCTTTATTGATATGGCATACGATGTTTTTATCAGTTATTCAAGGCGGGACATGTCGATTATCGACAAGTTCGTGAAGGGCTTGACCGATGCCGGCTACACCGTGTGGATTGACAGGACCGGTGTTTCCGGCGGCGACGAGTTTAGGAGAAAGATAGTGCAGGGCATTAAGCAATCGTCCGTTGTGCTGTTTTTTTCGTCAGTCAACTCTAACGCCTCGGAGTGGACTGTCAAGGAAATCGTCTATGCTGTTAACAAGAAGAAGGTAATCATCCCCGTGCGGCTCGACAATACCGAGTATGATGAAATTATCGACTTTGACATCTGTGGACTCTCGTATGTTGAATGTGACCCTAGCCAGCCCCTGTCGTGCCTTGACCTGCTCGTAACGTACATCGCCAACCACATAGGCAGGCGTAAACCAACCACCACGCCCGCCGCAGCCAGTAAGACCGATCAAACCACCAATGACAACCGCTCCCCAAAAGAGTTGTATTCTTTGGGGTACTCATGCTATGAAAAAGGAGATTACGAGCAAGCGGTAAAATACTTTAGACAGGCTGCAGAGCAAGGACATGCCTTTGCCCAGTACATGTTGGGCCTCTGCTACTACTTTGGCCAAGGTGTCGCCCGAAACTATGTCGAGGCCGTGAAGTGGTTTCGCAAGGCAGCTGAGCAGGGCAATGCTGGTGCTCAGTTCAATTTGGGCTCTTGCTATTATCATGGTCAAGGAGTATCCCGGGATTATGCCGAGGCCGTGAAGTGGTACCGTAAGGCTACCGAGCAAGGCTACGCCGATGCCCAGCACAATTTGGGCGTTTGCTATGAGAATGGTCGAGGTGTATCACAGGATTATGTCGAGGCAATGAAGTGGTTCCGTAAAGCTGCCGAACAAGGCCATGCATATGGACAGATCGGTTTGGGCAACTGCTACTACTATGGTCACGGAGTTGCCAAAGATTATGTCGAGGCTGTGAAGTGGTATCGTAAGTCTGCAGAGCAAGGCAATGCATATGGACAGAACAGTTTGGGCAACTGCTACTATAATGGTCAAGGAGTAGCCCAGGATTATGGTGAAGCCGTAAGGTGGTACCGCAAGTCTGCTGAGCAAAACAATTCATCTGGCCAGTGCTGCTTGGGCAACTGCTACTGCTATGGTAACGGAGTTGCCAAAGATTATGGCGAGGCCGTGAAGTGGTATCGCAAGGCTGCAGAGCAAGGAAACGCTGTAGCTCAATTTAATTTGGGTAGCTGCTATTATTATGGCGAAGTTGTTATTCAGGATTATGATGAAGCCGTAAGGTGGTACCGTAAGGCTGCAGAGCAGGGTCATAAGAGCGCGATTGACGCGTTGAAGCGGCTGGGAAAGTAGAAGACAAAGCCGATTTGTTTTATTAAATTCGTGATAATCAGCGTAATCAGCGTTTTATAAAAAGAACGCGGATACTTCCTGCTCGATTGAAAATATGACATTTTGGCAGATTTTAACATTCTTGGTGTGTCAGTTCCCGAAAAAACGTTGTATCTTTGCCGTCCGAAATGGCGAAGGTCGGTTCGTTTCGGCATAAAAACAAGTGAACTTGTTTGTAATGCGCTCGAATGGCACGACCGTTGCAGCCCGAAATAATATAGAGAATCATGGAAGAAAACAAGATACATGCCAACGAGCCCGAACAGACGGCTCAGGAGCCCCAGCAGACTACGCCCATCAAGCCCGACATCCTGGACTATGACGACGTGAGGAAGATGGTGCCCTTCTTTGACGGCAAACCCAAGCTGGTGAAGTGGCTGTTCCACCTGCTGGACATGGACGACGCCAACTGGATCCACGGCCACAACTGCCACACGCCGGGCGTGCCCTTCTGCACCGGCGTGCTCAAGGACCTGAATGCCACCATCACCTTTGATAACGGCGAGGTGCTCGACAACCTGCCCGAGGGTGCCTTTATCACGGTGAGCAACCACCCCTTCGGAGCCGTTGACGGCGTGATGATGATTCACATCATCGGCACGCACCGTCCCGACTACAAGTTCATGGTCAACATGTTGCTGAGCAAGATCGGCGGCATGATGCCCAATTTCATCACCGTTGATGCACTGGCCAGCGACGACCCCGCCAAGCGCGCCGTGTCGATGCAGGGCATCAGCGACACGCTCAAGCACGTCAAGGCAGGCCATCCGATGGGCTTCTTCCCCGCCGGTGCCGTGAGCAAACTGACGTGGAAGCTGCGTGTCGAGGACCGCGAGTGGCAACCCGTCATCATGCGCCTGATCCAGAAACTCAAGGTGCCCGTCATCCCCATCTACCTGCATGGCCACAACAGCTGGATTTCGCTCGTGCTGGGCGCCATCAGCTGGAAACTGAGGACGTTAAGGCTCACCTCCGAGATGTTCCGTCGCAAGAGCTATGACTTCCGCGTCAGCGTGCATGACCCCATCATGCCCGAGGAGTACGCGCAGTACAAGACGCCCGAGGAGCTCGGCGCATTCCTGAAATCAGAAACCTATAAAATGAAGAAATGGCAACAAAAATAACCGATAGTGACATCCGCGCACTGAAGCTGCGCTTCGGCATCGTGGGCGAGTCGCCCGCGCTGATTGCCGCCATCCGCCGCGCCATGCTCGTGGCCCCCATCGACCTGAGCGTGCTCATCATCGGCGAGAGCGGCTCGGGTAAGGAATCTTTCCCGAAGATTATCCATGAGAGCAGCCCGCGCAAGCACAAGAAATATATCGCCGTGAACTGCGGCGCCATCCCCGAGGGCACCATCGACAGCGAATTGTTCGGCCACGTCAAGGGCTCGTTCACCGGCGCCATTGCCGACCACAAGGGCTACTTTGAGGAGGCTGACGGTGGCGTCATCTTCCTGGACGAGGTCGCCGAGATGCCCATGAGCACCCAGGCTCGCCTGCTGCGCGTGCTGGAGAACGGCGAGTACCTGCGTGTGGGCGACAGCACCGTGCGCAAGACTAACATCCGCGTCGTTGCTGCTACCAACAAGGACATGGTGCAGGCCGTCAAAGACGGCAAGTTCCGCGAGGACCTGTACTACCGCCTCTCGACGGTACAGATCAACGTGCCGCCCCTGCGCGACCGCGGCGAGGACATCATCCTGCTGTCCAGGCTGTTCCTGCGCAACTTCATCAACGAGAACCGCACCAGCGAGGTGACCCTCGCCGAGGATGCCCAGCGGCTGCTCCTGTCCTACCACTGGCCGGGCAACGTGCGCCAGCTCAAGAGCGTCATCGAGCAGGTGGCCCTGTTCGAGTCGGGCAATTCGGTGGATGCCGCCACGCTGCGCCAGTACATGCCCAACAGCCGCGAAACGGCTCTGACGGTGCAGTCACAGCCGAGCTTTGACTATAATGCCGAGCGTGAGCAGCTGTTCACCCTCATCCTGTCGATGCGTGCCGAGATTGATGCCATCAAGAAGCGTCTGGACGGTGCCGGACCCACGTCCCACGTGGCTACCAGCGTCGGCGAACTCACTCGCGACACCAATCCGCTGCTGAACATGAGCAGTAGCTCGTCCGACCTCGAGATGACGTCGCCCTACCGCAACATGCAGCATCCCGAGGACTTGGGCCGCGTTGATGAAGTAACTCCGATGGATGTGGAGGGCGAGATGGTCAAGACGCTCGACGAGGTAGAGCGCGAGAACATCGAAAATGCCCTGCGCCGCAACAACGGCAGGCGCAAGGTCACTGCCCAGGAGCTGAACATCTCGGAGCGTACCCTCTATCGCAAAATCAAGCAATACAACCTGGAGCGTCAGTGAAACGGCTATTCCTCATATTGACAGTTGCCCTTGCCTCGATGCTGTGGCAGGCCTGCATCCCTCGGTACACGCTCAATGGCGCCTCGATCGACTATAACGTGTACAAAACCATCAGCTTCGGCGAGTTCCCTATCCGCGCAGCGCTGGTTTACCCGCCGCTGCAGTCGCTGTTCGAGAACCGCATGACCGACATGATCGCCCAGCAGACCCGCCTGCAGGTCATCGACGGCAACAACGCCGACCTGCGCATGGAGGGCGAGATCACCAACTATCAGCTCTCACCCCAGGCCGTCGGCGAGGACGCTTATGCCAGCCAGACGCGCCTGACCATCACCGTCAAGGTGAAGTATATCAACAACAAGAACCAGTCGCTGTCCAAGGACCTGTCCTTCAGTGCCTATCGCGATTTCTCGAGCAGTGAGCTGTTGGTGGACGTGCAGGACGAGTTGTGCGACCAGATCTGCAAGGACCTGAGTGACCTCATCTTCAACGCTACGCTGGGAGATTGGTGATGCTTGATTAGTGATTAGAGATTAGTGATTAGTGAGGATGGCTTGGATTGACGATATCAGGCGAGCGGCTGGCGACGTTGACAGCGAGGTAACCCGGCAGTGGCTGGAAGGGGCCGCTGATGGCGCCCCCTACAGCGTCTTGCCGGCACTGCTGTTCCTGGAACGCAATGGCGTGAAGGGAAACGAGGACGTGCTTGAACGCCTTGCCATCTCCTTCCCCGACCGTCAGGCCTTGGCGCTGCTGCTAGGTGAAGACGGCAGGGCACTGGCCGGGTTCTATCCCCCGGAGTCCCAACCCGAGACACCGGACACCGTCACCACGATCGACCGCTTTCTGGACCGCTACGGCAAGACCTCGCCCGCCGAGGTCGAGGCCATTAGCCGCGCCATCTTCAATCCCATGCCCGACTATGCCGACGTGCTGGCGGCCCAGGAACAGGAAGAGGGCGGAGGTCAGCCGGCCGGCGGCGGAGATGCCCAGGATGAGCTGATCAACCAGTTCATTGCCGAGCAGATGCAGCTGGGAGAACAGGCCGCCCAAGTGCCTATCGCCAAGCCCGTCGGCGAGCAGGAAAAGGCCGAAATCGCCGGCGAGGCCATCAACGATCCTTCCCAGACCGACGACTCGATGCTCAGCGAGAGTTTGGCCAAGATGTACATCGCGCAACACAAATATTCGCAGGCTCTTGAAATAATTCAGCGATTAAGTTTGAATTATCCAGAAAAAAGTATTTACTTTGCAGACCAAATTCGATTTTTGACCAAATTGGTCCTAAATGAGACACTAAACGACAAAAAATAAGAAAAAATGTACACTATTTTTGCAATTCTGATTGTGATCGCATCGATTTTGCTGATCGGTGTTATCCTTATTCAAAAATCTAAAGGTGGCGGTTTGGCCGCCAACGTGAGTGGCTATAACAGTATGTTGGGTGTTCGTCAGACCACCGATTTCGTAGAGAAGGCCACTTGGGGTTTATCCATCTTTATCTGCGTGCTGAGCATCGCATCGGCATTTGTGAGCACACCCATTGTGCAGGGTGCTCCCCAGATCCAGAAGCTGCCCGCCAGCGAGACTCAGGCTCCCAACTTCGGCACTCAGGCCGAGGAGGCTCCTGCCGCTGCTGCATCGGCTGCCAAGGAGGCTACCGTTCCTGCTAAGGAGGCTGCTGCTCCCGCCAAGGAGGCTGCTGCTCCCGCCAAGAAGGAAGAGGGCAAGTAAAATCCCACATTAGATCGCATCTGTAACCAACTTTTAAAGGGATGCGGTATGTCGTGTCCGCATCACAGCGGGTCAAGACACACCGCATCCTTTTTTATATATTATTGTAAATGATGAAGATGACCTTGATCTCTATAGTTTTTGCCGCCCTGATGACAGCTTGTGGCGGCACGGCTGCAAGTGGTACGGGCAGCGAGTCGGGCAATGACTCGACGGCCATTACGGCCACCGGCCGCAATCCGTTTGACGGCGAGGCTGCCTATGCCCTGACGGGACAGCAATGTGACTTCGGCCCCCGCGTGCCGGGCACACCGGCCCATGCCAAGTGTGCCGACTGGCTGAAGGAGACCCTGCAGGCCTCGTGCGACACGGTCATCGTGCAGACGGGTACCGTGCAGACCGCCACCGAGGGTAAACTGGGCATCAAGAACATCATCGGCGTCATCAACCCTGAGGCCAGTCAGCGATTGCTGCTGCTGGCCCATTGGGACACGCGCCCCTGGGCCGACAATGACCCTGACCCCGCCAATCACCGCAAGCCCGTGATGGGCGCTAACGACGGTGCCAGCGGCGTGGGCGTGCTCCTGCAGCTGGCTCGACAGCTCAAGGCCGATTCCACGACGCTGGGTGTGGACATCGTCCTGGTCGATGCCGAGGACATGGGCGTGAACGACAATGAGGATTCTTGGGGCCTGGGCGCGCAGTATTGGGCAGCCCATCCTCACGTGAGTGGTTACAAGCCGTTGTTCGGCATCCTGCTCGACATGGTGGGTGCCGGCGATGCGTCCTTCACGCGTGAGTACTACTCGATGCAATATGCCGGCAGCTTTGTGGACCTGGTATGGGGCTGTGCAGCGGGCGACCACTTCATCAATGCCGGTGGAGGTGCCGTGACCGATGACCACGTCTTCGTCAACCGCGCGGGCATCCCCTGTGTCGATATCATCGACATGCGCAGCGACAGCGATACGGGTTTCTGTTCCGTGTGGCACACCGTCAACGATACCATGAGCGGCATCAGCGCCGCCACCCTCGGCGAGGTAGGCCAGACGCTGCTCAACGTCATCGCCGAGCTGGAGAAATTTTAAGCTTTAGGAGCATCCGCATCGTAGGGCCTCGCCTTGGCGTGGCCGCTGTGTCTCACGCTAAGCCGCTAAGGCTTTTATAAACAACTGAATAATCTGATTTTTCTGAGGGCATCCGCGTGGTTGGCCTCACGCTAAGGCGCTAAGATTATTATAGGGGTTGACGCACTCGGTTTATTTTTCACATATAATTGCCGTGAATGGATCATGAATTAATTTATGACAATTCACGATAATTCACGTAAAGAAAAGCACAATGCATCCGCGCTAAATGCTCGCTGCGCTCGCAGATTAGTGATTAGAGAAGCATCCGCATTCCGTTTGACTTGAGGAATGCGGATGCCAGTTGTTTCAGTTGTCGTTAAAAAACGTTCCGGCCGGCCTTGTCATTATTGTTTTTTAATAAGTTCTTAGCGCCTTAGCGTCTTAGCGAGGGGCTTATCGGGTCAGAGTCCGCCGCGGAGGAGCATGTTGATGAGGGTGGTGACGTCGTCAATCGAGATGCGTCCGTTGCCGTCCACGTCGGCACAGGCGGGGCAGCCGGAGGTCTTGTTGCCCAACAGATAGCTGATGAGCGTAGTGACATCGCCGATGCCCAGCTTGTTGTCGTGATCAGTGTCGCCAGCCTGATAATTGTGGTAATTGTCCAGGATGTACTCGATGCCTGCAAGGGCATCAATCTTACCGTTGCCGAAGTGGCTGGCATTCATGCCCTCGGTGACCCAGTAGTCGCGGATGGCGGTCTCCTTCATGATGTTCTTTACCTCGCTGAGCGTCAGCTGCTTGCCGCACTCGCTGGCTGCCTGCATCCACAGGGCGACGATGCCGGCGACCATGGGGGTGCACATTGAGGTGCCTGACATCCTGCCGTAGGGGTAGGTCGGGTGGTTGATGACCATCTCGTCGTAGTCGACACCGTGGTTCACGTTGTGGTTGAAAGCCGAGATGATGTCTTCGCCGGGAGCCGTAATCCAGGGGTGCATCGTGCCCAGAGGACCCATGCCCTCGAGCGCGTAGCAGGAGAAGTCAGAGATTTCGCCGACGACGTTGCTGTCCTCGCGCGTGCGGCTGACGTAGGAGCCCACCGAGATGACCTCGGGGTAGCAGGCGTTGGCCATCACGCTCATGTCGTCGCTGCCCAGCGTCCAGACGTGGCCCTCGGTGGTGAGGTGGTTGTCAAAGTAGGTGAAGGTGCCGCAGGACCACATGTCGATGATGTCCGAGCTGCCGCCGATGGGATAGACCTCGACGGCAAGGGTATAGTCAGCGCTGACAAGGCCGTTGCCGCAGGAAACCAGGGCCTGCTTGCGGCCGTTGGCGGTCATGTAGTCATAGACGATGCGCACCGTTGCCCAGTCGGGGGAATAGCCGCCGTTGCCATAGCCGGTGAAGTAGTCGCCCAGCGCGACGGTGACATTGCCCTCGTCTGACGTGTGGCTGAAGGTGTCCACGACCTCGCCGGTGGCCGCATTGAGCACGACGATGTTCACGCCGATGCCAGTGGCGTCGGTGGCCCTGGTGAAGGCGTCGGCGATGTACTCGCCACGGTAGTAGCGCCATCCGGCATCATAGACGATGGGGCTGGAGCAGACGATGGTCCCGAGCGGGGCCTCGGAGCTGGCGTTGCCCGAGACATAGACGCCTCCAGGCTGGCCGACGCTGTGCCCGGCGTTATTGCCCGTAGCAAACACGCAGATGCGGTTCGGGTGCTCCTCGCCGAAGAGCTGCGCCACCACTTGGGCCTGGGTACCGCCGCCGTCGCGGTTATAGACGTAGTCGCCGTAGCTGTTGCTAACCACCAAGGGCTTGCCCACGCTGTCGGCGTAGTTGCAGATGCGGTTGAAGGCATTGGCAATCTGGGTGGCTCCCATGCCGTTGATGCCGCACAGGAAGAGCTCAGCGCCAGGTGCCATGCCGCCGTAGGTGGCGTTGCTGTGGTCATCGGTCACAGTGATGTCCATGCCGTCCACAATCACGCTTGAACCGCCAGCAATCGCGCTGGTGTGGCTGCCGTGGTCGGTATTGGTGACGCCGTCGTTGGGCAGGGGGCCGGTGCCGTAGTAGTCGATCATCTGGCCGTTATAGACGTAGGCCCGCTTGATGCGGCAATTGCCGTCCTTGTCCTTAAAGGCGATGTGGTTATAGTCGATGCCGCGGTCGATGACGGCAAGGATGACGCCGCTGCCGTCATAGCCCTTGAAGAGCCCGGCTGCAGTGGCTGTCTCGGTCAGGTTGAGCACCTCATTGACGTTAGTGACTTTGCGGGCCTCGTCGGTGGCCAGCTGCATGACCGGTGAGACCTCGACACGCTTCACCCCGTCGATGGCGGCGACATCATGGATGCGCTCCACGGGAATCATGGTGGTGAGCAGCCCGTCCTTGAACACGGTCTCGATAATGACGCCGAGCGCCTTCAGACGGTTGATGTCGCTGTCGGAAGCGACGGTGACAAATGCGTCGATAAAGGCCTTGCCGTCAATCGTGACAGGGGCCACATAGGGCCGCTCGACAGACCCGAGCATCTTGGGGCTGCCGGGAGCCGTAAACCGTGGTTCGGCAATCGGCTCGTAGCTGGTGATGCCGTTCCATTCGTCAAGGAACATCTGGGTTGAGATGGAGAGTTTGCCGTCCAGCTGCTTGGTGTCAGGAGTTGCGCCAGCCAGCGTCCATGCTGCAGACAAGAGCAGGGCGAAGGCCAGTAAGTGCTTCGTAATCAATTTCATAAAGATGTGGTATAATTAAGTTAATAGTTTGCATTACAGAGTACAAAGATACTATACCTTTTCCAATCGCCCAACAATCATTTTAACCTTTTTCACTTGAAGAATAGGTTTTTGTCATTCAAATGCATTATCTTTGCATTTCTTGAATGTGAGGTGGAGTGATTGAAAGGACCGCCCGCCTCATCACGGTAACGACGACCAATTATAACGATTTAGTCACTATAGTTACTATAGCAATTATAATGTAAGAATTATCATTTTTAAAACTATATCAATAATGAGAAAAGAAAGGATTTTAATCATGAGCGCATTGATTGCAGCGTCGGCAGCGTCGGCGCAGGCTCGCATCAACTACCCTGATCCACCTCGCGTGGACACGGTGGACAATTACTTCGGCACCGAGGTGCCTGATCCTTATCGCTGGCTGGAGGATGACCGCAGCGCCGAGACCGAGGCGTGGGTCGCCGCCCAGAACAAGGTGACCCAGAACTATCTGGCCAAGATCCCCTTCCGCAAGGACGTGAAGAAGCGCATCACCGAACTCGCCAACTACGAGAAGATGGGCGCTCCCTTCAAGGTAAAGGACAAATTCTACTTCTTCAAGAACGACGGTCTGCAGAACCAGAGTGTCCTCTACGAGTATGACAAGGCTGGCAACCACAAGATGGTGCTTGACCCCAACACGCTGAGTGAGGACGGTACCGTGGCTCTGCAGCAGCTGGATTTCTCCAACGACGGCCGCTATCTGGCCTACGTCATCACCCGCAGCGGCAGTGACTGGAACGAGATCTTCGTGAAGGACCTCAAGGAGGACAAGGTGCTCGACGACCACATCGTCTGGGCCAAGTTCACTGACGCCCAGTGGCTGGGTGACGGCTTCTTCTACAGCGGCTATGACGCCCCCGAGGATGCCAAGTCGTCCAAGAATGAGTTCCAGAAGGTGTATTATCACAAGTTGGGCACCCCTCAGAGCGAGGACTACGTGGAGTATCAGGACAAGGGCGAACCGCTGCACTTCCATCAGGTGAGCGTCAGCGAGGATGAGCGCTATGTCATCCTGTGGAAGAGCGATGCCGAGGGCAACGACATCTATGTCAAGGACCTCAAGGACCGCAACCCTCACTACGTGCAGCTCATCGGCGGCATGAAGTATGAGCGCGGCATCATCGGCATTGACAACGGCAAAATCTACGTCACCACCAACGAGAATGCCCCCAAGGGCAAAATCGTCACCTATGACGCCGAGACCTTGTCTCCCGCCAGCTGCGCCGAGTTCATTCCCGAGCAGGAATCGGTGCTCACCGGTGCTGTCATGGCCGACCATAAGTTCATCCTCACCTACGATAAGGACGCTTCAAACCATCCCTACCTGTATGATCAGAACGGCAAACTCATCCGTGAGATTGAGCTGCCTACCTTTGGCTCGGTAGGTTTCAGCGCCAAGAAGGATGCCAAGGAGGTCTTCTACAGCTTTGCCAGCTACACCTTCCCCGGTGCCATCTACAAGTATGACCTCGAGACGGGCAAGAGCGAACTGTTCTTCCAGCCCAAGGTGAACCTCAAGAGCGAGGACTATGTGACCGAGCAGGTATTCTTCTCCAGCAAGGACGGCACGCGCATCCCCATGTTCCTGGTTTACAAGAAGGGTCTGAAGCGTGACGGCCAGCGTCCCACCTTCCTCTACGGTTACGGTGGCTTCAACGTGAGCCTCAACCCCGCCTTCACCTACACCCGCACGCTGTTCGCCATGATGGACTGCGGCGGCATCTGCGCCTATGTCAACCTGCGTGGCGGTGGCGAATATGGCGAGGAGTGGCACCAGGCCGGCACCAAGATGAACAAGCAGAACGTGTTTGACGACTTCATCGCCGCTGCCGAGTGGCTCATCGACAACAACTACACCAATCCCAAGAAGCTCGCCTGCAACGGCGCCAGCAACGGTGGTCTGCTCGTCGGAGCCGTTGTCAACCAGCGTCCCGACCTGTTCGCTGCAGCAGTGCCCCAGGTGGGTGTGATGGACATGTTGCGTTACCACCTGTTCACCATTGGCTGGAACTGGGCCCCCGACTACGGTCGCAGTGATGACAGCCCCGAGATGTTCCGCTACCTGCGCGACTACTCGCCCCTGCACAACATCAAGAACGACGGCACGCATTATCCCGCCATCCTGGTGACCACCGGCGACCATGACGACCGCGTCGTGCCTGCCCACAGCTTTAAGTATGCCGCCGAGCTGCAGCACTGCAACACCGGCGACCAGCCCAAGCTGATCCGCATCGACAGCAAGGCTGGCCATGGCCACAGCAAGCCTATCAGCAAGATCATCGACGAGTACACCGACATCCAGTCGTTCATCATGTACAACCTGGGCGTGAAGTACAAATACAAAAAGTAACGGATTCAGCCCTGAGTTAATAACGAAAGAAGAGGGAGCGCCAATTTTTCTGGTGCTCCCTCTTCTATATCAGGTTGACTGTGAATTCAGTTGTTTAGAAGCTAACGTTCTTGGTCTCCACGGCAGCTCCGCTGGATGAAATATCGTAGCCGAAGATCGTGCCGTCCTTGGAGGACAAAATACTAGCAACATTGGCAGGACGTGCGCCGTAGCCTTGAATAACGACCTTGGGACTCGTATTACCCTTTGACTTGCCGTCAACGATAACATCGTGCACAACCGTCATAATCAGGTCATACTTCTCCTTTGTCAGATTGACTCCGCTCTTCATCTTGATGCCAAACTTCACACCGACGGTTGTCGGCAAATTCTTGACGCTCACGGTTTTGCTCCAGGTGGTGGACTTGACGGCTTCGGTAACGGTTTTGCCATCGCCATCCTTGTAGCTCATGGTCACGTCACAGATGTCGATAACATCCTGCGAGAAGTTTGCGGTAGCCTCATAGGTTACAGTTTTGCTCGTGGGCGTGGGCGTGGGCGTGGGTTCGTCTTTTTGCTTGTCATCGCCACCGCCACAACTTGCCAGGGAGAGTGCGGTCATGAGGACCAGAACACTCATGTGAAAAAACTTCTTCATCATTATAATGAACAATTCAGGTTGTTTATCAATCACAATTAGTTATTGCCACCGTAATTGAAAGAGATCGTCTGGGTAGCAATGGTACTGTTGAGATTGAGTCCGGTTCGTTTGCAAGTCACATCAGCGCTGTAATTCCAGTTAAACTGGTTCTTAGGTTGAGTCTTGTCGAGGCTAGCGAGCTTGGCCTTGAAAGCATTAATCTTTGCCATCATCTCGTCAAATTTCTTCTTGGCATTTTGATCTTCACGATTCAGGACCTCATTCTGATTGTTCTTGTTAAAGTCAACAGTCCATGGATCGACATTGAGGATACTGGAGAGCTCACTCTGAAGGGCTTGGTAATTAGCTTCGGCTTGAGCCATGGCATCAGGACTGGCTACTATACTATGTGTTTCACTGTTGATTTTGCATTCAATGGAATAGATGGCATTAATAGGCTCCTTGTCTTCTTTGCCACACGAAGTTAAGTTGACACTCAGCAATACAGCGCACACGATGGCAGCTGCAGTAAATAAGAATTTCTTCATTTTTTTAATTGTTTTAGATTTAAATAAAAATTAATAATGTGATTTATTTAGAATTGTTTTGATGGTGATGCTACGTGATTACTTGCAAGGGATCTTCTTGAAATTCCAGTATTTGCCCGGCATCTTAAGTTCAAACTCGCTATCCTCAAGCGACAGCGGCGGGAAAATAAGGGCAAAACGCAGTTTCTGATACGGTTGCTCGATAAGGGTGCGGGCGGGCTTGACGCCAATATTTTGGGCCTGAACGATAGTTAACTTGCCACTCTTCTTACCCTTGATGTAGGTATCGGAGCTGGCGCTGGCATAGATCGCCTTAGCTTCATCGTTCTCATATTCCAGTTCCACGCGGGTCTCGGTGTCGGAGCAGCACACGCGCAGAATTTTGATATTGCCGGCATTTTTGTCAGCCTTGTAGATCGGGTTCTCCCTCATGAAACGGTAGCCCGAGTAGTCAGACAGCGTCACTATGTTGTTGTTGAGGACACTGGGACCCTCCTCGGTGCGACCGGCAGGACCATACAGGCTGTTGATTTTGCGCGTAATATTGCGCTGGTCACTGTAGCCATAGTTCCAATTCAATTTAGCAGCTTCCTCATACTTGGCCAGGGCCTCGGCAAATTTGCCGTCCTCCTCCAACTCGCGTGCCTCTTCCATTGTTGCGTCAAAGACGGGTTTGAACTGAGCCTTTTCGCGAGAATGGATTTCGGCTTGCTGTTTGCGTTCCTGCGATTGCAGCACTGAGTTGAGACCGCTGAGCACGTCATGTGCGATGCGGTCGGTCTGGGTGTACTGTGCACTCATCGTCATGCTGATGACGAGAGCAGCAACCAACGTCATGTAAAATCTTGCTTTCTTCATTTCTGTGTAAATTATATGATTTATTATAATGTTTATTCTTCTTCTTGGGCGCCCTCAATCAGACGTTTTTTCTCGCGATACTGCTTGGGTGACATGCCAAACCGTTTCCTGAAGATGGTGCGGAAGGTTGTCGTGCCGCCAAAGCCCGCTTCGTGGGCCACCGCGTCGATTGTCCAGTTGGGCTGATCCACGAGCATGCGGCAACCTGCCAGCAGTCGCTTGGATGTCAGATACTCGGCGAGGGTGTTGTCTTCTCTGCGGGTTTTGATGACCTGGGTGATTCGTCGCTGGGTCAAGCCGAGTGCCTGGGCAATCTCTTTGAGCGTCACATCGGCGTTCCGATACAGTTCTAATCGTTCTATCTGATCGTCAATCCAGTTCATGAGCTGTTCGTCGGTCATGTCGGCAACGTTGGTCACGTCGTTGATTTCCTGCTGTAACAGCATGCCCGAGTGGTCGGCCTGGTTGGATTGACGCATCATGCTGTTGATGATGTCATGGGCATTCTTGAGCTCTTCTTCGGCTTTGTGCAGCTCGTGCTCAGTCTCGTAGAGGCTCTGTTGCGTCGAGGCCTTCTGCTCATCGCTCTCTTTCACCTGGCCAATCAGATTAGCATTGTGCTTCATCAGCTTTTGGGTAACGTTAAATGACAGCACCAGTGCAATAATGACTGCAACAAATGTAACTGCCAGGGCCAGTATGATGAGTTTGAGGATAAGAGCCTCTTGCATATAATTAGTAACCTAATGTTTTTTAGTTTTTTGGCCTGCAAAGATACTATTATTTCAGATAGCAACGCATCAAAACGACAAAATCCTTGATTTTATAACGACCAATTCTGCCTCAAAGCGACCAAATTTGCTATTTTTCGAAAAAATGGGCGCCTTGGTTCAGTCGTTAGGTGATTTTTCAGGAGAGAATTACTACCTTTGTGCCGTTTTAAACAACATACTAAAAAATCAGATGAGTAAAGCCACACTCGACAATCTTGATTATACGGAAAACGATAACCGTTTCATCAACCACCTGAACTCCGGTCTGCCCCGATGGGTCATCACGGCAGGCTTCATCATCATGGTGGTGGCCGCTATATGCACTATCACCGCGATTGACAGCTGGCTGAAAGAACATGCTTCGGTAGCCATCGCACTCATCAACACGGTGGGCATGGTGACGATGTACTATGCGACGATGCGCGGCATGAAACCCCTGTATCGACCGCTCACGGTATTGTGGATCATTATCATAGCGCTCAACATCGTCAGCTTCTTTGCCATCGTCTTTGAGGGAATCTTGCCCGAGGTCAGCTTCATCGTTGCCTGTGCATTGCCGTTGTGCTACCTGCCTCTGGGAGCCCTGATCATCATCTGGTATCGTGGACGAATGCAGCAACTGGGTATCTGGATGATTGTTCGCATCCTTGTCATCTTCCTCCTCCCCATTGCCTGGTACATGACACTGGGAACCGCTCTTGGAAATCTCTTCCTGGATGCCATCATTGTCATCATCGAACTCATCTACGCCTGGCAATTCTACTGCCTCCTGCGTTATTAATTCCTGAGTTTTTCTGAGCCCCTGTAGAGACGCAAGATTTTGCGTCTCGTGTCGTTACGTCTCTGAATCGACAGCACAGAGACGCAAGATTTTGCGTCTCTACATAGACGATGGGTTGCCCCCTGGCACTTTATTCGTAGTGCTTGAGGACGTTGGCTGAGCGTTGGGCGGCCCGTATATCAGTTGATTATAAGTCGTAGATGATGCTGTCGATGTGCACCTTGATTGTTTTCAGGGTGTACAGGCTGTCGGGTTTGAGCTGGTCACTTCTGAAATCTGAGGGTTGTGGCTCGTCGGGCAACTCTTCGAGTTTGCGCTCCTTGATATAGGCCTTGATATCTTTCTCGCTGAGGCCGATGATGCTTAAGTTTTTCTTGTTCAGGTAATGGTTGTGTGCCGAGATGTAATCCAACCAGTATTTCCTGACATGGAAGCTTTCAAGTTTTTGCCGTACACCATCGTCGTTGAGCAATTTTGTCAGTGTGTGTTCACCTGGTTGCATCTGCGAGAGCACGTCGTTGATGGTTTTCTCATATTCTTTGACCCATTCGTTCCAGTTGTTCTCGTCAGCATTTATTCTGGCGAAGCTTGCTCCCACACTCTCGATGAACCGATAGTTGCGGTTGCCCATGTTTTTCCAGGTCTCAAAACTGTTGCCGAAGATGTTCTCGGCGGTCTTGTCATGGGACATGTAGTTGATGAGCGAGAGCATCTCATTCAGGATGCCTTTCACCTCTGTTGGCTCAATTTTGTCGAGCGAATCCTGGGGCAGGCTCAATAGCCATGTGCCGATGGAATCGCATCGCGCCATATCTTGAGCCATGATGTCAACAGTAGTGGAAAAGTTCTCAATGGTGCTGAGTACCATAATGGCCGACATCTTGCGATCCTTGACGCGCTGGCAGTATTCAACCAAGCCCGTCGTGCCGAAAGTCAATATAATTGACAAGGTGGTGGCCAGGAACTGTGATTCGCGGATCCATTCGCGCAGTCGTTTTGGAATCCTGAATCTCCCGGTAGCCTTTGGGGCCTCTTCGGCGGGCTGCAGGGAAGGCTCACTCAGTTCATCGGGTTGCTTTACGGGCTTGTTCGCTTTCTTTTTCGGCTTTTTCATCGCTTTCTAGTGTTAGGTGTGGATGTCATCTTCTGCGCAGTTCCCAGAAGGCGACTGCGGCTGCAGCGGCGACGTTGAGCGAATCGACGCCATGCTTCATCGGGATGCGCACTGTGTAATCAGCCTCGCTGATGACGTGGTGGGCCAGGCCATCGCCCTCGGTGCCCATGATGATGGCCAGGCGGGGCTCGCCTTTCAGTGCCGGGTCATCGAGAGGAATGGAGTCGTCGCTCAGTGCCATAGCGGCAGTGTGGAAGCCGAGCGTGTTAAGCGTCGGCGTGACCGGCCCGTCAATCCAGGTCCAGGGGACGAGGAAGACCGAGCCCATCGAGACGCGCACGGCGCGGCGGTTCAGCGGGTCACACGCCGTCGGTGTCAGCAACACCGCATCGATGCCCAGGGCAGCAGCCGAGCGGAAGATAGCCCCGATGTTGGTCGTGTCGGTCACACCGTCGATGACCACGATGCGGCTCGCGTCACGGCAGATGTCGGCAACGGGGAGGGGTAGGGGGCGGCGCATGGCGCACAGCACGCCGCGCGTCAAGGTATAGCCCGTGAGGGCCGCCAGCAGTTCCCGTTCGCCGGTATAGACGGGGATGTCACCGCAGCGTTCGATCACTCTTGCCGCATCGCCCGTGATGTGCCGCCGCTCACATAGCAATGACCGCGGCTCGTAGCCCGCGTCGAGGGCGACATGGATGACCTTGGGACTCTCGGCGATAAAGATGCCCTTGTCGGGCTCCAGCCGGTTGCGCAGCTGCGCCTCGGTGAGCGTTCCGTAGACCTCCACTCCGGGATGGTTGAGTGATGATATTTCGATGATCGGCATGGGTACTTATTGTGAAACTCGTATTTGCTGCATGTGCAAATGTAGTGATATTTTTCTAAAGCGCCCCCTTGAAGCGTCAGAAAAATTGAGTCAAGCAGGATGGCGATGCTGCTTGCCTCCTACTTGATGCTCCATTCTCCGGCAGGCAGTGTCTGTTCTGACGGGGTGCCGGGATAGACCGTCGCCGTGGTGCCAACGGGGACAGTGATGTGCAGGCCGTCGCTGTTCAACTCGACACGGATGTCGCCGTAAGGCGTAGGCTTTGAGGCTTTTACCCAAGTCACGCCGTCGGTGGGCTGCGGGTCGATGAAGAAATGGCGATAGCCCGGTGCCGCCTCGTCAGGACGGATGCCGGCGAGGGCCTGATAGAACCAGGTGCCGATGCCGTTGTAGCAGTTGTGGACACGGCTGCGCTCCGAATCCCAGGACTCCCAGGTGGCCGTGCCGCCGTGGTTGATCATGTAGAGGTAGCCCGGGTAATCCTCTTGGCGCAGGATGGTCGCCATGAGGTCGGCCTGGCGCTGCTCGGTGGCCCACTGCGTGAAGATGGGAACGCCGAGAAGGCCCACCGCGATATGGGCCTTGTACTTGCCGTAGGAGTCCGTGATCAGCTGCTGCTGCACCTGGCGGGCGATGTCATCGTCGGCGGGGACGCCGGCCAGCAGGGCATAGGCGTTGTCGAGCGGGGTGCTGTTGGCATAGCTGTGGCTGTCGGCATGGTAGAAGCGGTTGTGGATGGCGACCTTGAGGTCGTCGCGCCATTGGGCATAGGCGTGTGCATCCTCAGGGTGGCCGAGCAGTTGTGCGATGCGTGTCATGTCGCTCAGGCATTCGCTGATGAAGCAATTGTTCACGTGGAGGACCGACTCGCCCTTCACGTCGATTCCCTGCGGAGCCAACCAGTCACCGAGGAACCAGAAGCGGATTCGGGTGTCGGGCCATGGTTGCAGCAGCCCGTCAACACTGTATTTCTTGACGTAGCCGAGCCAGCGTTTCATCTGCTCATAATGGCGTTCCAGCAGGCGACTGTCGCCATAGTTGAGATAGGTGCGCCAGGGAGCCTTGATGATGAAGCCGCACCAGTAGGGGCCACCACCGCCGCTGCCCGCCGGGGCCACATGCGGGATGGAGCCTTCCTCGTCCATGAGGTCTCCCCATGCCGTCAGCCAGTTCATGTAGGTGGGTGCCACGTCATACATCGTCTGCAGCGTCATGGTCGATGAGTTGCCGTCACCGCCGTAGCCCATGCGCTCCAGGTGGGGACAGTCCACCATATATCCCTCAAAGGTGAGGCACTGCATCGTGTAGTGAATCAGGTCGTGCACGGCATTCAGGCTGTTGTCCGAGCAGGCAAAGGAGGAAGCCTCGTCGGGGCTCAATGCGCTGATTTGTAACGCCTTGATGCTATTGAAATCGCCTCCCTTGACGCGCACATGGCGGAAGGCATGGTGGTGAAACCTGTTGCAGAACTGCTCGTCGCCCTGACCATTGGCGACATAGATGTCGCGCTCGCCTTCCTGGCACTCGAAGGTGCCGTCCTCGGGGATGTGGTCGCTGTACTCCATCGTGACTTCTTGACCCTGTGCCAGCGGGGCAAAATTGACTTGCAGCCACCCCGTGATGACGCGCCCGAAGTCGATGAGCCACGAGCCGTCTTCCTGGCGGGTCACACTCTTGGGCGAGAGCGTGTCGATGATGCGGTTGCCCGCGAAGGCCTGGGGTGTGGCAAGCATGTTGTCGACCTTGAACATGGTGGCACGGTGCCATCGGAGCTGCACATTGGCATCGAGGCGTTCGCCGCCGAAACGGAGCGGCGACCAGGTGTCGGTGTAGCTATAACCGCTGGAGGCCGTCTCCCATGTGCTGTCGGTAGCGGTCAGGGTTTGCCATCTGCCGTCGATGAGTTGGCAGACCTCGGCTCTCACCAGGGGGCCGTCGAACTGTGCCCCGAAGGTCGTCTTGCGGTACCAGCCTTGCCCCACACGGATGAGAACCTCGTTATCGCCCTCTTGCAGATAGGGCGTGATGTCATAGGTCACGATCAAGGAATGGCGGTCCAGCTGGGAGACGGCAGGTTGCAGCACGAGGTCGCCCACGTGACGGCCGTTGACGAGCAGGTCGTGGTAACCCAGCGAGTTGATGTGAATGAACACCGGAGCGATGCCCTGCTTGCCTCGGGTGACAGTAATGGTCTTGCGGAACATCGGGGTCGTGGCGAGGGTGTCGCCCTGCCAGTTGCCGATGGATTGGCCCGACATGCCGCCCAGGATGCCCACGGCAAAACGCTCAATGCCGCTCCACGGCGAGCGCTTTCCCCGTTCGTCCCATGTGCGGACGCGCCAGTAGCACAATTGCCGCTCCTGCAGCGCGGCTCCTTGATAGGGTACCATCACCTGGTCGTCGCTCTTCACTCGGCCGCTGCTCCACAGGTCGGCCCGGCCCTTGGCTAGGACCAAGCTGTCGCTGGCGACCTGTATCTCGTAGGCCGTTTGGCGCTCGCCGTTGTGCGAGAGCACGTGTTTCCAGCTGAAGTGGGGTACCGTCGTGTCGATGCCCAGCGGGGCGGTAAGGCCCTCGCATTTCATGTCAATCACCCGGCCCTGCAGCGGCAGGACACACATGAGACACAGCATGAACGCTAAGCCATGGCTCAGCCCGGTGGTAATGCGTCCGGGCCGCCATGCATGGAGTCTGATGAAAGGATTGCCCATATCGGTTGATTCTGATGGAATGTTAGGCCGGAGCGGCGTCGCCGGCGCCCTGGATGGCACGTACCTGGCGCTGGAACTCGAGAGGACGCTTGATGAAGCGCAGCACGATGGTGCCGGCGCCTGTGCCCGAGACCTTGATGGTGCCATAGTTGAAGATGCGCCCCCAGAAACTCTGCTCGACGAGGATGCTCTCGACCTTGCCGATGACGATCTCGTGGGCGTGGCGGTGTATCCATCCGTGACTGTGGAAGAAGCGCTTGTCGCTCACAAAGATGGTCGTCGTCAGGTTGCGGATCAGGCTGCCCAGGTGGAAGTAGGCGATTTTGCTCAATCGCGGCCTGTACATGATGGTTTCGCCCGGTGCTATAATCTTGCTGATTTTCATAACTATTCCTATAAGTTGTGTAAACCGAAAACAAAAACGGATGTATTTGATTTTGTTAAGGTGTCGCCAAATTTATATAAAAATTGTTTCTTATTGGGCAAAGTTACTGCTTATTTCCGCATTATTTAGTAATTTCGCACCGAAATTTTCCCAATCAACAAAAGAATCATGGCAACTGACAAAAAAGATAAGAATAAAGACAAAAAAGAGGAGTATGTAAGGCAGACCGGATCTCTCAAGGAGCGCTTGTCACGCGTGAAGAAGACGCGCTGGTGCCGCTTCGGCTGCGTGGCGCTGATCTATATTCTGTGGACCATCTGGATGGGCAATCCATTGCTCCTGCTGGGCCTGTTGCTGCTTGCCGACATCTACCTGACGCAATACATCCCCTGGGGCGCCTGGAAGGGCTGGAAACCTGGCCCCTTGCGCACGCTGATGAGTTGGCTCGACGCCATCGTCTATGCCCTGGTGCTGGTTTACTTCCTGTTCCTGTTTTTGGGACAGAACTACCAGATTCCGTCCTCGTCGCTCGAGAAGTCGCTGCTGACGGGTGACTTCCTGTGGGTCAACAAGGTGACCTACGGTCCTCGTGTCCCCCAGACACCGCTCCACTTTCCCCTGGCACAGAACATGTTGCCGTTCTTCAACTGCAAGTCCTATATCGAGCATCCCCAGCTCGACTATCACCGCCTGAAGGGCCTGCGCAATGTCGAGCGCATGGATATCGTGGTGTTTAACTTCCCTGCCGGCGACACCGTCGCCCTGAAGATGCCCAACCCCGACTACTATAGCCTGTGCATGGATTACGGCCGTGATGCGGTGTGGAACAACAAGGACCGCTTCGGCGAAATCGTCTATCGTCCCGTTGACCGTCGCGACAACTACGTGAAGCGTTGCCTGGGACTGCCGGGCGAGACCCTGCAGATCAAGGATGGCATCG
Source organism: uncultured Bacteroidales bacterium (assembly GCA_902760865.1). Lineage (GTDB taxonomy): Bacteria > Bacteroidota > Bacteroidia > Bacteroidales > Muribaculaceae > Sodaliphilus. Next base: position 205,824 of record CACWID010000001.1, read on the forward strand.
TCTATATCAACGGCAAGGCCGTGCCCCAGCCCAAGAATGTGCAGTACATGTACTATGTCGAGACCAACGGCACCCAGATTGAAGAGAGCCTGTTCGAGGAGCTGGGCGTGAGTGTCGCTGACCGCCGCCATGCCCTGGACATGTACGGCAACGTGGTTCCTAACCTCTATGTCCTGCCGTTGACCAGTGACATGCTCAAGACCCTTGAGAGCAAGCGGTTGCCTTGGCTGGTCGGCATCCAGCGTTATCAGCCCGATGAGAGTGAGGCAATGGTTACCTATCCCGTGGGTACCGACTACGGCTGGACCCATGCCAACTATGGCCCCATCTGGATTCCCAAGAAGGGCGCCAAGGTGGATCTGACCCTCGCTAACCTGCCGCTGTATGAGCGTTGCATCCGCAACTATGAGGGCAACACGCTGGAGGTCAAGGGCGGCCAGATTCTCATCAACGGTCAGCCGGCCACGAGCTACACCTTCAAGATGGACTACTACTGGATGCAGGGTGACAACCGCGACAATTCGCTCGACTCCCGATTCTGGGGCTTCGTCCCCGAGGACCACATCGTCGGCACGCCGTCCATCATCCTCATCTCGTTCGACAAGGACCACAGCCTGCTTAACGGCGGCATCCGCTGGAATCGCATCTTCAAGATGCCTAATCCGGATAAGAAAGCCGTTAGTCGTTAGCCATTAGCCATTAGCCGTTAGCCATTAGCTGTTAGGCTTTAGGTGTTTGGCGGTTGCCAACTAAGGATTAGGAGTATAAACCAGAATGCTTGTGCCGTCGGTATCATCGATCATCATGGGCAGCATGTGTGCCGCGAGCGTGCGGTGCTATGCCGTTGCGCTCAGGGCAGGGACGTTGCTGGTAGATCTGGACGAGCGGCGCCTGCCGTTGCGTCACAGCCACCACCGCTACCGCATCGACGGGCCCAACGGCATCCAGACGCTCACCGTGCCCCTCGTGGGGAGTACCAACAACATGATGACTCCGTTGCGCGACGTGCTCATCTCGGAGCACGGCGACTGGCGACGTCTGCATTGGGGCGCCCTGTTCTCGGCATACGGGCGTTCGCCCTACTTTGACTATGTCGCCGACGACCTGTCGCGCGTCATCAACGGCAATCAGCGTTGGCTGCACGACTTCAATGCCCAGATGCATGAAGTGATAGTCGATTTCATGGACTTGCCGATAGAGACCCGCTATGTCGATGGTGGAGATTTCCCCGTCGGGAGCGACGACCTGAGAGGACGCATCGCGATGAAGAAGCCCGACGCGCTGCCCATTGCCAACGTGCCCTATTACCAGATGTGGACCGCCCAAGGTGGCTTCAAGCCGGACTTGAGCATCCTCGACCTGATGTTGAACATGGGACGCGAAGGAATCCTGACACTGATGGAAATGTACGGGTAAGAAAAAAGGCCTGAGCATTCACTGCTGAGACCCTCATAATTACTAATACTTGAAAACTATATTTACCCCATAAAAGCATTCATTCTAACCTTATCCTGATGGATATATGGCTTTGTCATTTATTGACGATGCAAATTAACTAAATATTTCTCTAATGATGAATAGCTGAAAGTTTAAAAAATGTGAAATTGTTCGTGTTTTCTCGTTTCGCTGGCATTTTTCTGCAGAATGTAATAATATGGTAACATTTTGCCTGATTTATTGCGGGTTTCTTGCAAATTACTGATGGCGGTATCATGCATATTCTTCTTGATACCAATAGTTCTTTTAAATAATGAAAAAAAAGCGGTAATGCGTTGCCATGTCGCAATAATTTAGTAATTTTGCATCCGCAATTGATGGAATGACCCGTCAAGAGCCGGTCCTATAGCTCAGTTGGTTAGAGCACCTGACTCATAATCAGGGAGTCCTTGGTTCAAGCCCAAGTGGGACCACCCAATTGAAAATAAAGCACTTACGATTGATTTCGTAGGTGCTTTTTCTATTGGCGGTAGTTGACTTGCCCCACATCGTCCCGAACGGGAGCCGTGGAAGTCAGTCAGGACTGACCAGGACATATCCTGGGGGAGGCCCTACAGTGCGGGAGCCGTCAGAGAAATCGCTGGCTGTCCGTCCGTACGTTCGTACGAACGTACGTGCGGATGAATTAATCTTCAGGCTTGTTCATTGGCTCGGTCGTTTCGTCCCAGTTACCAATTTGGCAAACACCGGTGACGGGCACCTTGAAGGTGAACTTCACAGCCTGGCCGTTACGGGAATTGCGAACCGAGATGGTCTTCACCTCACTTTCGCTGTCGATGTTGATGTGAATGCCCGTGACAATGTAGTCGGCAAGCAGGTCAACGAGTTTGGTTAAATTGATTTTTTTTTTTCATGGTAAAAATAAAATTAAAAAAGTGAAATAATGTGTACAGGCGAACGAACGAATGAACGGATGAAAGGGTAGGTATTATATAGTTTAATGACAGAAATGAAATCGTTGTGTCAAAACTATCGATGACACAATTTCATCCGTTCATTCGTTCGTTCAATTTATATATATATTATAACGGACGAACGGACGAAACGTCGGCTGTGGCCTTGAGCCTTACCTTCGACCGGTCCACCTCTTCGAGCCACCCCGTTGCCAAGGCCTGCTTGATGAGTTCGTAGCAACGTGTTCGCTGGAACGGGTGCTTCTCGGTGAGTTGCTCAACGATGTCGCTGCGCTTGATGGGCGTGCCGTCCTGGGGAATGACGGCGGCGAGGATTTCCCTTGCTTGCTGCTCGCTCTGTTCTTTTTCGAGTTGCAACTGACGATGGCGGTCGGCCGCCCCGTCCCTTGGGATGGCATTCTCGTCGAGTTTGAACACTAGTCCGTTGCTCTCGCAATGTCGCGACACGGGATGGGTGACGAGAAATATCTCGCCGTGCTTCTCGACCTGGAACACGTCGCTGCACTTCTGGTAGAGCATGGTGCCGATGTGTCCCTTCATCATCTTGTCGTGGCTGCCCTTGTTCTGGTGCATGACCACCACGATGCAGCAGTTGTGCTTGTTGGCGAGGGCCGCCAGTTTGTTGACCATGTCCTGGCTCTCGGTCACGTCATTGTAGTTGTAGATGAGGTCGGCAATGCCGTCAACGATGACCAGGTCGGGACGCTCTATCTCGATGGACTGGCGCACAAACTCATAGCGGGAAACGTCACCATTACCCTGGTTGTAACTGTCGATATCGGCATCACGCAGACAGGACACCTCGATGTCATCGTGCCTGTCCTCGGGAATGATGGCTCGGATGGTCTTGAGGATGCGGGCGGTGTCATTCCTCGACTGCTCGGTGTCGATAAACCGCACCTTGCCTTGCTTGATCAGGTTCTCGCAGTTGATGAAAGTGCTGGAGTCCAAGAAGATGGCGCTCAGGATGTCGCAGAAGAACGTTTTTCCGTTTTTCCACTTGGCACTCACCGCCACCAGGTTGCCCTTGGGTAGGGTGGGCACGTCGCCGATGCGGATGAGGTACTCGGGTTCGGGATAGTCGACGTTGCCGTCGATAACATACTTCTCTTTGATGCTGGTGAATTCCTTTTTAGCCCTTTCCTCGGCTAGCAGGCGGTCTTGCCACCTTTCTTCAAATTGTGTTTCAATCATGGTAAAAATAATTAAAAAATTAAACAAAAAAGAATGTGTATTTCATATTTCGGACTGCAAAGATAAGGTAAAAATACCACGTTTTGCAAGAAAAACGGCTTGAAATATTGATAAAATACCACAATAAATACTGAATACGGTAGTTATTATCGGGTACATTGGCAGCGGTTATCTCAAGATAGTGGCGTTGCCGTTGAATGCGCAGACCTCGGAGGCAAGATGATTCATGTTGTGGAAACGGCTGTAGTCGGTGTCGGCAGGCACCCCGTTGACGTCCGCCATGGCATTGAGTTCCCAAGGCGCGAGAATGAGCAGGCTGCCGTTAGCGCAGGCGTCAAACCGCAGCCGCTCGGGTTTCCAATAGGCCGTGATGGGTTCTTTCTGGATATGGATGAGAGGATAGCCGTTCTTGAGGCATTCGTTTTTCATTATCAGTTCGCCACGTGAGATGCCTGGGGTGACAATGACAGTGGCACCTTGCATGATGGCGTCGACCCACTGCTGATGCTGGCGGGCATAGTCGGGCGTGGTCTCGTAGGGCACCCTGGTGACGGGATGCCGGCGGTGGCATTGCACCTGCACCTTGCCGGGCCACCGTAGTAGGAACAGATTGCCGAAGGTGCCAAAGTCGCGCTGTCCAATCCTGACGTGGAGGCTGCGCTGCATCAGTTGGGGCAGGGCGCGGCGCAAAATGGCTCGGCGCGGGTTATCGTGGACGTAGGCAACCATGGCCTGGCGGTGGCGCTGGTCGAGGCACACGGTGTCGTCGTAATTGTCGTCGAACAGCGGTCGCTGCTCCCTGCTCACCAGTGCATAATATTCCTGGCGCTGCCGCTTGGACATGGCGCGAATGAGCGTCCCCTCGTTGTTGTGGAGGCGGGCTTTCTCGCGGAGCCATGCGGGGGCGAGGGGACTGTAGCAATCGACCGATATCGGTCGATTGATGGAGTGGCCGTGCCCCTGTTGCCGCTGCCAGTAGCTGGTGCACGAGGCCTTGAAGGCCTGGATGATGTCGCCCAGGCTCCACTGCATGGGCTCGAGCACCTCGATTACCCCATGGAAATGGTCGGGCATGCACACGCAGGCGTGTACCGCCACGTGATTGCCATGAGCCGCTTGTTTATCGGGCGTGGCTTCCCACTCGTGTTTCACCACCTCGCCTAGCGGTGAGAGCGTGACCTGGGGGTGCCTGACATCATCGCCCAAGCGTCCAAGCAACGGCAACCTGTCGCTCACCACCAGCGTGATGAGATAGGTGCCCCTGCCGTAATAGTCGTGACCTGTATTACGAGGGCGATAGGATGTATTTGTCATGTCTCCTGTTATTGTCTTGAACGGGAGCCGTGGGGTTTAGTCGGGCATGTAGATGTCGGCATCGACGGCGGGCATGGGTGGACGCGCGATCATTACCTCGCCCATCAAAATTTGGGACTCATCGGGTTCAAGGACTATGACGATTTCTTCCCCTGGAGTTGCCTCTCTTACCTCGTATTCGTAGTTCTTGTATCCCACAAAGATGAAGACGAGTTGGCTGTCCTTGGACACTCGAATGGCAAAATTGCCGTTGATGTCGGTCGCCATGCCGAGTTTGGTCCCCTTGAGCATCACGGACGCACCGATGATGGGCTCCTGGTCTTCCTTGTCGATGATCTTGCCGCGCACCACGACTGCTGTGGTGTCGCCGGGAGCGGCATCGACAATGGACCGCGATGGCTGCTGCTGGGTGCTTGGGGAAGTTGCGGGTGTCACCTGCTGTGCATGCATGGGCATCAGGGAGGCGGCACCCAAGGCCAAACCTGCCAGCACAATCTTCTTGCCCGTGGCGGTGCGTCGGAGCAACTGGCGCTCGATGTAACGCAATTCGCTCTCACAAGCCGGACAGGTGCCGGAGCAGTTGCCCTCATGGGCGCAGACGGCCGGCGTGTAGTCGATATCGTTGGCCCTGGCGATGCGGCAGCGGATTTCACGAAGGGACTTGCATATCTTTTTCCCGTTCATCATGCTGGCAAGCAGGTTTGAGCCGCACTATAGGCAGTCGGTTTTAGTTGGCGTAGAGCATGTTGATGGCGTCGTTGAGCTGTCGCTCGTCTTTCAGGCCGTTGTTCTTGAAGAGCATGATCTTGTCCATGACGCGGTCCAGGTAGTCGATGCTCTCGTTCTTCTCCTTCTTGTTATAGACTTTCCAGTACTTGGTGCCCTTGAGGCCTTTCTCAAACTTCTTGTAGATGTCGCTGGCCGATGACTGGTAGGCCCACTTGTGCTTGGCGAGTTCGGACTTCTGTTTCTCGAGGAATTCCTTCAGGTTCTTGGAGTACTCGCCATACTTCTCGACGAGTTCCTTCTTCTTGATGACGTCCTTGGTTTCCATGCCCTCGAAGCTCTGGAGTGCCTCGTCCACGTCGCTCTTGTTGTAGGGGTTGTAGAGTACATCGACGATTTCCTGATCATAGACGAGCTCGTCACGGGTGGTGAACTTGTCCTTGCGGAGCTTGGCCTCGTTTTTCATCTCCTTCTCGAGCTCTTTCTTCTGGTTCTCGAGCTCTTTGACCTGCGACTTCATCTCGTCGATGCGTTGCTCGAGGTCCTTGATGGCGGTCTCTTTCTCCTTGATGTTCTTCTCGTGGAGCTCAATCTCCTTCTCCAGTTGCTGCACATTTTGGGTCGTCTGTTGTGCCAGGGCGTTGGGAGCCATGGCTGCCATTGTCATCATGGTCATCAGGGCGACCATCATTCTGATTTTCTTCATAGTCAATAATTGTTTGGTTAGTATCTGTTCGCAAAGGTAGTATAAAGTTTTCAGTTTTTTGTTTTCAGTTTTCAGTTTTTTGTTGCTGGATGGGGTATATAGAAAGCGAAAGTGCACTTTTTCACAAAAGCACACCATCTTCATAACCAAAATTCAAGTATATATGTTCTTGTTGTTTGTTGTATCTTCGCAGTCAGTAATTCACATTTATTATTACCTTTACGCTGCAAAGGTACAAAGAAAGTTTAGATTACACCAAACTTTTTGGCACTTTTTTTTGAATATTAATGCTAAATAACTTTGTAACATTTTTGGAAGCTCATATTACATAAAAAAAGGTGGCTTTTTCAAGCCACCCGAATATGTGTTTTTTACTTCTCGCGGAAGAAAATGTTGATAGGTGTTCCGTTCAGGTTCCAGTGCTCACGGATCTTGTTCTCCAGGTACCGCTTGTAGGGGTCCTTGACCCACTGCGGCAGGTTGCAGAAGAAGATGAAGGTGGGCACATGGGCGCCCTTCAACATCGTTATGTACTTGATCTTGACATACTTGCCCTTGACGGCGGGTGGCGGGAATGCGGTGATGTCGGCCTGCAGTACGTTGTTGAGCTGCGAGGTGGGGATAGTGACCTTGCGGTTGTTGTGGACCTCGATGGCCGTCTGCAGCACCTTGTGGATGCGCTGCTTGGTGAGCGCCGAGCCGAAGATGATGGGGAAGTCGGTAAACGGGGCGAAGCGCTCGCGGATGGTGGCCTCGAAGTGGTCAAACGCCTGCTGAGACTTGTCCTCTGCCACGTCCCACTTGTTGACGAGCACGACGAGTCCCTTGCGGTTCTTCTGGATGATGGAGAAGATGTTGACGTCCTGTGCCTCGATGCCGCGGGTGGCGTCGATGAGCAGGATGCACACGTCACTGTTCTCGATGGCGCGGATGGAGCGCAGCACCGAGTAGTACTCGATGTCCTCGTTGACCTTGTTCTTCTTGCGGATGCCGGCGGTGTCCACGAGATAGAAGTTGAAGCCGAACTTGTTGTAGCGCGAGTAGATGCTGTCGCGGGTGGTTCCGGCGATGTCGGTGACGATGTTGCGCTGCTCGTCCATCAGCGAGTTGACCAGCGATGACTTGCCGGCGTTGGGCCTGCCGACGATGGCAAAGCGGGGCAGGTCCTCGTCGATGTCCTCGTTGGCCTTGTCGGGCATCTGCTTGACTACCTCGTCGAGCAGGTCGCCGGTGCCGGTGCCGTTGATGGCCGAGATTGAGAACGGCTGTCCCAGGCCCAGTGAATAGAACTCGGCCTCGGCATACATCGACTGGTTGTTGTCGTCCTTGTTGGCAACGACGATGACGGGCTTGGAGGTGCGCCTGAGGATGTCTGCCACATGGTCGTCAAGGTCGGTGATGCCGTTCTTGATGTCCACGACAAAGAGGATGACGTCGGCCTCGTCGATGGCCAGCTGCACCTGCTTGTTGATTTCCTCCTCAAAGATGTCCTCGCTGTTGACCACCCATCCGCCGGTGTCCACGACCGACATTTCCATGCCGTTCCACTCCATCTTGCCGTACTGGCGGTCGCGCGTGGTGCCGCTCGTGTCGTTGACGATGGCGTCGCGCGTCTGCGTCAGGCGGTTAAACAGTGTTGACTTGCCCACGTTGGGCCTTCCCACGATTGCTACTAGTCGTCCCATTTTTGTCAGTTTTTAGTTGTCAGTTGTCAGTTTTCAGTTGTGGGGCCTCGCCACGGCGTGGCCGTTACTCGATGTAGCCGAAGGCGCGGAGCTTGCTCTCCTGGTTGCGCCAGTCTTTTTCTACCTTAACATACAGTTCGAGATAGACCTTCTTGTCGAAGAACTTCTCGATGTCCTTGCGGGCCTCGATGCCCACGTGCTTGAGCTTTTTGCCCTGGTGGCCGATGATGATGCCCTTCTGGGTATCGCGCTCGACATAGATGACGGCCATGATGTGGATGGCGGTGTCGCTCTCGTCAAACTTCTCGACGATGACCTGGGTGGCATAGGGTACCTCCTTGTCATAGGTGAGCAGAATCTTCTCGCGCACGATCTCGGTCACGAAGAAGCGGCTGCTGCGGTCGGTCAAGGCGTCCTTGCCGAAGTAGGGCGGGCTCTCGGGCAGCAGCTCGACGATGCGCGCCATGATGTTGTCTACGTTGAAGTTCTCGAGCGCGCTGGTGGGGAACACCTCGGCATTGGGGAGCAGCTGTTTCCACTGGTCGATGATGCGCATCAGGTCGTCGTTACCCTTGAGCAGGTCAATCTTGTTGATGACCAGCAGGATGGGTATCTTCTCGCGGGCGACGCGGTCGAGGAAGTCCTGGTTCTTGGTCGGGCTCTCGATGACGTCGGTCACATAGAGCAGCACGTCGGCGTCAACGAGTGCGCCGGTCGAGTATTCCAGCATGCTCTGCTGCAGCTTGAACTTGGGCTTGAGGACACCAGGCGTGTCGCTGAAGACAATCTGGTAGTCCTCACCGTTGACGATGCCCATGATGCGGTGGCGTGTGGTCTGGGCCTTGCTGGTGATGATGGATAGCCGCTCGCCCACCAGCCGGTTGCTCAGTGTCGATTTCCCCACGTTGGGGTTTCCCACGATGTTGACAAATCCTGCTCGATGCATTGTTTTTTAGTCATTAGTCGCTAGTCACTAGTCGCTAGTCATTAGTCTCTAGTCCTTAGTTTCTAGTTGCTAGCCATTAGTATTTATTCAAGAAGCATCGCTACTCGTGAGTGTTGCGCTTGTGAGTAGTGATGCTTCGTTTACCCTTGGTGTGGCCGCCGCTCTACAGCGACCAGATCAGGTACATGGCTCCCCACGTGAAGCCGGCGCCAAAGGCGGTGAGAACCAGCTTGTCACCTTTCTTGATGAGGTGCTTGTTCTCGTCAAGGCACAGGGGGATGCTGGCAGCGCTGGTATTGCCGCGCTTCTCGATGTTGACCAGCACCTTGCTCTCGTCGATGCCCAGGCGGGCTCCGACGGCCTCGATGATGCGCATGTTGGCCTGATGGGGAACAAACCACTGGATGTTCTCGTTGGTCAGGTTGTTGCGCTTCATGATGTCCTTGCTGGACGTGAGCATGTCGATGACGGCGTGCTTGTAGACTGCACGGCCCTCCTGATAGACATAGTGGAAGCCGGCGTCAACCGTCTCGTGGCTTGTGGGCAGGGCCGAGCCGCCAGCCTTATAGACCAGGTGCTCCAGTCCTGAACCGTCCACGTGGAAGATGCCGTCCATCACGCCGATGGGTTCCTCGGTGGGTTCCAGCAGCATGCAAGCGGCAGCGTCGCCGAATAACGGACACGTGGCACGGTCGTCATAGTTGACCATGCTCGACATCTTCTCGGCCGAAACGACGATGACCTTCTTGTAGATACCAGCGCGGATAAATGCCGTGGCCTCATAGAGTCCTACCAGAAATCCGGCACATGCGGCCTGGATGTCATAGGCATAGCATTTCTTCTCGATACCCGCCCCGTGAGCGATGATTGATGCCGTGGAGGGGAAACGGTGGTCCGGGTTGGAAGTCGGACAGATGAGCAGGTCAATGTCGTTGCGGTCGGTGCCGGTCTCCTCGAGCAGCTTGTTGACGGCCTGGATTCCCATGTAGGAAGATCCGACCGGCTTCTTGAGGATGCGGCGTTCCTTGACGCCAACCCGCGTGGTGATCCACTCGTCGTTGGTGTCCACCATCTGTGAAAGCATCTCGTTGTCCAGCACGTCATCGGGCAGGAAAGACGCGATGCCAGTGATTTTTGCGTTCAGCATAAGCTTGAAAGCGTTATCTTATTCCTTAATTGTTGAGGTGTGTGATTTAAAATTCAATATCCTAAATGAGAGTGAACGCCGTTTGCGGATTCCGCCCATTCAGGATATCTCGTTCGCGTTCATCGCGTTGCGCCGCTACAGCGAACTGGAGCGGTCAAACGGCGATTTAAGCTTCCTCCTTGCCCATCACGTTCTTGCCACGGTAGTAGCCGCACTCGGGGCATACGGTGTGATAAACATGCCATGCACCACAGTTAGAGCACTGAGCGATGGTCGGAGCCACAGCCACGTCGTGGGTGCGGCGCTTAGCGGTACGAGTCTTGGACTGTCTTCTTTTAGGATGTGCCATTTTCTTGTTGTTATTTAAAAATTATTGTTGTTCTTTCAGTTTTCTCAGCGCCTCCCATCTCGGGTCGGTGCCGTCTGTTTCACTCTCGGTTGTGTCATCGTCATCGGGGACGGCCTCGACGCGATGGCTGTCAAGCACTCTGAGCATCTCGGGATTGCAGTCGTCCTCGCTCTCATGACAGTGCGTTATCGGCATGGCGAGTAGCACTGTGTCCCGCACCAGGGGCGCGGTGTCGAGTTCTCGCCATTCCGACGGCACAATCAGGAGCTCGTCCGACGAGTCGTCGAGCTCGGTGCCCATCTGCTCCACGTTCAGGCGGTAGTCCACATCCACCGGCAAATCCAGATCGTCAAGGCAGCGGTCGCATCCGGTTGTCAGCGTTCCGCGGCAGGCAATCTCCAGGCGGTAGGTGTTCTCGCTCTTGCGTGTCACCTCGAGGGTCACATCCACGCTCGCACGGCGCACCTCGTTTTGCTCCTCGGTGTTAAAAAACGTCTCGTCCACATGACATTCAATCACATGAGTGCCAAATGGTAACGTCTTGAGTTTCAACTTCAAAGCATCTACCATCGTCTGAATTTTTCGTTAAAGCGCCACAAAGGTATAACATTTCCTGCTAATAATCAACGATTTTCTGATTTTTTTTGATAACGATGGCTTTATTGTGGCTTTATATGTTGGCTCCCGGTTGGAGAAGTCAGTCGGGTGAAATCATGAATTCTTCTTGTAGCTGAGGATTGCCCAGCAGGCCATGACCGAGGAGATACCCAGCAGTGCCAGCACCTGGTGGGCGATGGCCTGCAGGCCGCCTCCGCGGATAAAGACGGTGCGGATGCCGTCCACGAAGTAGTGCATCGGGTTGACATAGGTCGTGGCATAGGCCCAGTCGGGCATCGAGCGCGTGGGGGTGAACAGGCCGCTCAGCAGCAACATCATCACGACAAAGAACCACATCACGAAGATGGCCTGCTGCATCGTGTCGCTGTAGTTGCTGATGATGAGTCCGAAGGAGCTCCAGAACAGCGCTAGGGGCATGGCCAGCAGGAACACGAGCCACAAGGGGCCCTGGCTGGTGATGCCATAGATGAGCCACGACAGGATCAGGCACACCACGATGACAAACAGCGCGATGAGCCAGTAGGGGATGAGTTTGGCCAGGATGAAGGCCCATTTGGGCACGGGCGTGACGTTGATCTGCTCGATGGTGCCCGCTTCCTTCTCGCCCACGATGTTGAGCGTGGGCAGGAAGCCGCACATCAGCATCATTACCATTGCCAGCAGGGCGGGAATCATGAACACCTTGTAGTTGAGGTGCTTGTTGTAGAGGAAAAGGGTCGAGACCCGCGACTGGAGGGCGGCGATGTCGGGATTGACGGTGGCGGTGACAATCTGTGACAGATAGGCGTTGCCCATCGCCCCCTTGGTGCCGTTGACGGCATTGGCCGCAATGAGCACTTGGGGCTGTGCGCCGTTGGTCAGGTCGCGGGTGTAGTTCTGAGGGATCACGAGCACCATGTCCGTTTTGCTGGTCTCAATCTCCTTGAGGGCTGCTTGGTAGGTGGGCTGCAGGCCGTTGAAGATGAAGTAGTTGCTGGCCTCGATGCTGTGAACCAGCTGCCGGGAGAGGGTCGAGCGGTCGTTATCGACCACTTCAACGACGATGTTCTTGACCTCCATGTTCACTACCCACGGCATCACGCACATCACGATGATGGGAAAGATGACGATGAGCCTGGGCAGGAAGGCGTTGCGGCGTATCTGCAGGAACTCTTTTTGTATGAGATATTTCAGTGTCATGGCTCAACGGTTTTATTCCAGTCGGGTCTTGAACTTCAGCAGCGACACGGCGAGCAGCGCGACGGTCATCGCCGTGAGGATGGCAACCTCGCGCAGCACCTCGCCGATGCCCACGCCCATAATCATCAGTTTGCGCATCGCCTCGATATAGTACCGTGGCGGCACGATGGCCGAAATCCACTGCAGCACCCGCGGCATGGACTCGACGGGGAAGAGCATGCCGCTGAGCATAACAATGGGAACCAGCAGCACCATGGCCGACATCAGCAGTGCCATCAGCTGGCTGGTGGCAATGTTGCTGATGAGCAGCCCCAGCGACAGGGCGAGCACGATATAGATGGTGCTCACGAGGTAGATCCACACGATGGAGCCCTGCAGGGGGACATCCAGCACATAGCGGCCCATGAGCAGGATGGTCGTGAGGATGACAAAGGCGAGCACCAGGTAGGGTACGGCCTTGGCGATGATGATCATCAGGGGCTTGACGGGCGAGACAAGCAGCACCTCCATCGTGCCCTTCTCCTTTTCGCGCACAATCGAGATAGAGGTCATCATCGCGCACACGAGCATCAGCAGCATACCCATGATGGCGGGCACGAAGTTGTAGGCCGACTTCATCTGAGGGTTGTACAGCATCTTGCTGTTGACTGGTGACGCGTCTGAGCCGGAGATGATGGCGGTGGCATAGTTGGTCCACTGCTGGGCCATGTTAGGGTCGGCACCATCGACGATAAACTGGATGCCGCCGCGACGGGAGGCAAAGTCGGGACTGAAGACGATGGCCTGGTCGGCCTTCTGGCTGCGGATCAGCCTTTCGGCGTCCTGTGGGGTGGGTGCCGTGGCGGTGATTGTGAAGTACTCGCTCGCTGCAAGCCGGTCCACAGCCTGGTGGGTGAGATGGTCCAGCGATGAAGTGACCACGATGGTGCGCACGTTGCGGACGTCGGTCGTGATGGCGAAACCGAAGATGAGCATCAGCACGATGGGCATGCCGAAGAGGATGAGCATCGTGCGCTTGTCCCGCACGATGTGCCTTGCCTCCTTGATGATAAATGAGATGAACTGCTTCATTTTATTTTAGTCTTCAGTCTTCAGTTTTCAGTTGTCAGTTTTCAGTTGTCAGTCGAGTGTAACTGGAAACTCTATATCATTAATCGCTGCTACGGGTCGCTTGGCGTGCCAGATGGGTGAACACATGGTCCATGTCGGGCTGATGGAACCGCTCTTTCAGTTCGGCCGGAGTGCCGATGGCGCTGATCTTGCCGTCAACCATGATGGAGATACGGTCACAGTACTCGGCCTCGTCCATGTAGTGGGTGGTGACAAACACGGTGATGCCTCTCGCCGCCGCGTCATAGATCAGTTCCCAGAACTGGCGGCGCGTGGCCGGGTCAACGCCGCCGGTGGGTTCGTCCAGGAACACGATGCTCGGCTCATGGAAAATGGCGACCGAGAAGGCCAGCTTCTGTTTCCAGCCCAGGGGCAGGGAGCCCACCAGGTCGTGCCTGTGCTCGGCAAATTGCAGGCGCTCCAGCATCTCGTCGGTCTTGCTGGCAATGTCGGCGTCGCTCATGCCGTAGATGCCGCCGAAGAGGCGGATGTTTTCCTGCACGGTCAGGTCCTCGTAGAGCGAGAACCGCTGGCTCATGTAGCCGATGTGCTTCTTGATCTGCTCGTGCTCGGTGCGGATGTCGTAGCCCGCCACATGGCCCGTCCCGCTGGTGGGCTGGTTGAGGCCCGTGAGCATATGCATGGCGGTCGTCTTGCCCGCTCCGTTGGCACCCAGGAAACCGAATATCTCGCCGCGCTTGACGCTGAAGCTGATGTCGTCCACGGCATGGAAGGAGCCGAAGGCTTTGACCAGATGCTCCACCTCGATGACATTCTCGTCCGTTACTTCGCCAGATTGGGCATGCTTGATGCCGGGCGGGTTGAAGATGTCGGCAAACCGTGTCAGGATTTCGTCTGCTGTGCCGATGCCCCTGATCTTGCCCTGGTCAAGGAATGCGACACGCTCGCAGCGGCGCACTTCGTCGAGGTAGGGTGTCGAGGCCATGATGGTGATGTCCCGCTTCTTGAGGGTCTGGAGCATGTCCCAGAACTCCTTGCGCGACACGGGATCGACGCCTGTGGTGGGCTCGTCGAGGAAGAGCACGCTGGGCTGGTGTACCAGGGCACAGCACAGGGCGAGCTTCTGCTTCATGCCGCCCGACAGCGCCCCGGCCTTGCGGTCGCGGAACCGCTCAATCTGGTTGTAGATGGCACGGATGCTGTCATAGCCCTGCTCGACCGTCGTGCCGAACAGCGTGGCGAAAAACTCCAGATTCTCCTGCACGGTCAAGTCCTGATAGAGCGAGAACTTGCCGGGCATGTAGCCCACGCGGCGACGGATGTCGGCCATCTGGCTCACGGTGTCAAAGCCATCGACCGTGGCCTTGCCCTGCCCGGGTTTCAGCAGCGTGCACAGGATGCGGTACATCGTTGTCTTGCCGGCCCCATCAGGACCGATAAGCCCGAAGACCTCCCCCTTGCCCACAGTGAACGACACGTCGTCGAGCGCCGTGACTGCCCCGTAGGATTTGGACACATGATGGACTTCAATCGCGTTCATTGCCGTCTATTCTCTATCTCTATAGTTCCTATAGTGACTATAGTATCTATAGTCACTATATTTTAATCAATAATCTAGAATTTCACCTCGCCGTACATGCCGATCTTGGCAAAGCCGTCGTTCTGGATGGCTATCTTGACGGCATAGACCAGGTCGGCTCGTTCGTCGTCGGTCAGGATGGTTTTGGGCGTGAATTCCGAGCGGCTCGAGATCCAGGTCACGGTGCCGGCATATTCCTTCTTCTTGCCGTCGCCATAGTCAGCAAAGACCTTGCACTGCTGGCCGACCTTGATGCTCTGCAGTTGTGCCGAGGTGACATAGGCGCGGATGAACATGTGCTCCACGTCGGCCATCTTGAACAGGGGCTTGCCGGTGGTCACATATTCGCCCTGCTCGACATACTTCTCCAGGACGGTGCCCGAGATGGGCGCCATGATGTCGGCATTGGCAATCTGGTCATCGAGTTGGCGCTGCTGTGCGTCAATCCCGGCTACCTGGGCGTCGATTCCGTCCATCTGTGCGCTGATGCCCTTTCCCTGCTCGGCCAGGGCGGCATTGTTGCTGCGTATCTGGTCGCGGGTGGCCTCCAGTTGCCTGTTGAGCACCTTGATCTGGTTGTCGATGTCGTCAAGCTGTTTGCGCGGCACGGCACCGTCCTTGACGAGTTCGGCATATCGCTGGCGCTCGCGTTGGGCGTTGGCAATCTGCTGCTGGATGGACGAGAGCTGCTTGTTCAGGTCCAGCTGCTGGCTGTTGGTGGCCGAGCGGTTGGACGACATCTGTCGCTTGCTTGCCGCCAGTTGCCCGCGTTGGGTCTCGAGCTGTTGCTTTTTCAGCATGAGCTGGTAGGTGTCGATGTGCCCCAGTTGGGTCCCGGCCTCGACCGTCAGCCCCTCGGTGACGTCAAGTGACTTCAGTTCGCCTGTCGCCTTGGCGCTGACCGTGACCTCGGTGGCCTCGAATGTGCCTGTGGTGTCAAAGGCCTTCTCCTTCTTGCCGCAAGCCGCCACGACCAGTGCCAGGCTTGCCAGTATCAATATCTTCTTCATCGTCATGTCGTGTTATATTAATTGTTGGTGGTATATTTCAGGTCATACATCTGCTTGAGCATCTCAATCTCGTGGATGGACTGCTGCACGCGGGCCGCGTTCTCGTTGTTGATGTCGCGCAGCAGGTCGTTCACCTCGATGATGCCGTGGGCCAGCTTGGACTCGGCGGCCTTGCGCACCTGCTGTCGCAGTGCGATGATTTCCTCGTCCTGGCTCATCAGGCTGCGGTAGCGGTCGATGGCTTCCTGGTGCTGCATCTGCTCCAGCCGGTTGTTGAACAGGAACACTTCGCGCTGGTTTCGGGCGGTCTCGCGTTGCAGTTGCAGTTTGGCCTTGTCGTTGTGGCGGGTATAGAGTGCGCCAATGTTCCACGTCAGCCGCGCACCGACCATGGCGTTCCACGACCATTGACGGCCGGTCATGTCCTTGAACAGGTTGTAGCCCGGATAGCCATAGTAGCCCTGGGCGAATACCCCCAAGCGAGGCATCAGGGCTGCATCGAGGGCCTTCTCCTGGGCGTCGGCAAGGCGCAGTTGGCTGTCAATGAGCTTTAACTCGGGGCGGTTGTTGTCCATGGCTGCCTCGGGCACTTGGGGCTTGGTGACATGGGTCACTTCCAGTCCGCAGAAGGTGCCCAGCATGCCCATGAGCACCCGGTGTTGCGACTCCAGGGTGGTCATCTGCTGGACGACGTTCAGGCGCTCGGCGGTGACGTTGTTGAGGTCGCACTCGGCGGCGGTGCCATGCTTGACCATCGACGAGAGTTTCTTCTCACTGGCGCTGAGCTGATTTTGCAGGTCCTGGTTGAGCCGCATCTGGTCCTCGAGCAGCAACAGGGCAAAGTACATCTCGTTGACGCGCTGGCGCACGCTGTACAGGCTCACGTCGAGTTGCGCCTGCTGCATGCTTCCCTGCTCGCGGGCGACGCGCTTCTGTGCGCTGATGGTGCCCCCGTCAAACACGGTCTGTTGCACGTCCAGCCCCACGCGGTACTGGTCCTTGGCCAGGCCCTTCATGTCCAGCCCCATCTGGCCCAAGGCGGCCTGCATCTCGTCGGGCCACGACGTCACGGCGCTCTGGTAGGTCGCCTGGGCGGTCGCCGACACCTGCGGGAGCCACCCCTTCTGGATGTTGGCGACGGTGAGGTCGGTGGTGCGGGCGATGAGGTCATGCTGGGCGATGAGCGGGTAATTGCGCTCGGCGGCGCGCTGGCACTCCTCCAGGGTCTGCCCTGAAGTGAAGAGCGGTAGCCACGCCAGTGCTATGATCAATAGTCTTTTCATCATGTCGCGATGCATTTCTTATGTTTCACACCGCAAAGTTACAACAACATTCTATACCTGCATTTATCTATTATGATAGAAAAACTTCCTTTTTGTACAATTTTCGTCAAATAATGATAGTTTTTGAGGCTGTTTTATTATCTTTGCATCCAAAATCAATGCCACAAAGATATGTCAAAACACGAGCCGCGGCGTCTGCCCTTGTCAAGCCTTGACGAGTTGAATGATTCCGGTTTTCAGATTCAGGGAGTGAGGCCCTACATCTCTCCCGACTTTGCCATTGTGTTCGGTTCCAATACCTACCAGGCGATGCGGGGAATCTTTGAGATCTCGGTGCCTTACCGCATCGACGATTTCCGTTTCATCGTCTTCCACAAGGGGGACGTTGATATCACCGCCAACCTGCTGAAGTATCACATCAGCGACAATACGGTGGGCTTTATGGGCAATGGCGGCATCATTCAGATGGACAGGATTTCGTCGGACGTCTCGATATCTGGCCTTGTCGTCAAGGAAGATTACCTGCGCCGTGCTATGGGCGGCCGATTGCCCGCCGCGCTCAACGGGCGGATTCATAACTTCTACCTCCAGGTGAGCGAGCGAGAATGTGAACTGGCTGACAGGATGATAGGGCTGTTGCGCAACTTGGTTGAAGACCCTGAGCATAACCGTGATGTGGCGGCCTCGCTCATCGCCGCCATTGTCAACTACATCGTCGGCTTGTTTGAGCGCTATGATATCGATGTCCCCACGGCCCAATCTCGCCAGCAGGACATATTCAACCGCTTTATCGCTCTGGTCAACGAACACTGTTTCCGTCACCACACGCTGGACTTCTATGCCGACCGGCTGTGCCTCACCCAGCGCTACCTGGGCACCCTGGTCAGGCAAGCCAGCGGCACGACCGCCAAGGAGTGGATCGATAGGGCGCTCATCAACGAGGCCAAGGTGGCCCTGAAGCACAGCGACGTCACTGTCGCCCAGCTTGCCGACAACCTCAGTTTCCCCAATCCGGCATTCTTCTCCAAGTTCTTCAAGCGCGTGACTGGCATGACACCGAGCCAGTACAAGCGTCATTAGTGATTAGAGATTAGTGATTAGGGAGGCATCCGCACTCAATTAAAACGCGAATTACGCTAACGTGAGTTCGACGAAATTATTAATTGTCAATCAGTACGTTAGCAACTCCCCCTCTAAGATTAGAGGGGGTCGGGGGGCGTTGATGCCCCAATAGTAATCGTTTTGAGGGCTGATTGGTTCTCAGTCTTTTTCTTTGAAGATGAGGTCGTAGATGAGCTGTGTGCCGCCCAGGTGTTCCTGGATGTAGTTGCCGGCGGCGGCACCGCACTTGAGGCGCAGGGGCTCGTTCTCGAGCAGGGGGTCCATTGCGGCCGAGAAACTGTCGGCGTCGTGGATGCTCATGGCTCCGTCGAGGTCGATGAGGTCGCTGGCTTCCTGGAACTTGTGGTGCTTGGGGCCGAAGATGACGGGGATGCCATAGACGGCAGCCTCGTTGATGTTGTGGATGCCGGCACCGAATCCGCCACCGATGTAGGCCGCTTGGCCGTAACGGTAAAGCGACGATAGCAACCCGAAGCTGTCGATGATGAGACAGTCGGCACTCTCGATGTTCTGTGGCGTGGCCTCGCTGTAGAAGCGGGCCGGACGCGACAGTTTGGACATGAGCGTGTGCAGCCGCTGGCGGTCAAACTCGTGAGGCGCGATGATGAGCTTCATGTCGCGGTGGGCGTTGAAGTAGGGGATGACGATATCCTCGTCGGGCGGCCACGAGCTGCCCATGACCAGCGTGAAGGGTGACTTCTCGACAAACTTGGCCACGAGGGGGAACTCGCGTGCTGCAGCCTTCACGTCGGCCACACGGTCAAATCGTGTGTCACCGGCAATGATGACGTTGTCCTTCAAGCCGATGCTGGCAAGCAGTTCGCGCGACTGCTCGTTCTGGACAAAGATGGTGTCAAAGCACTTGAGCATCTTGCGGAACATGCCGCCCCAGGGCCTGAAGAAGACCTGCTTGGGTCGGAAAATCGACGAGATGATATAGGTGGGCACACCGCGCCGGTTGAGCGCCTGCAGGTAGTTGCCCCAGAACTCATACTTGACAAAAATCGCCACCGACGGCTTGACCAGGTCCAGGAAGTGCTTCACGTTGCTCGGCAGGTCAAACGGGAGATAGACCACCGTGTCCACTTTGCTGTAGTTCTTGCGGACCTCGTAGCCCGAGGGGGAGAAGAACGTGAGCAGGATGCGGGCCTCGGGTTGCTTACGCTTGATCATCTCGATGAGCGGGCGGCCCTGCTCAAATTCGCCCAGCGACGAGGCGTGAATCCAGATGTAGCCTCCGGACGGGTCCAGTTTGCGCTGCAGGGTGCGGAAGCAACGGCGCTGACCGCGCAGCATCAGCTTGGCTTTGGGCTTCCTGAAGGCGGCCGCGAGCCTGACTGCATTGCGATAAGTGGCTATGCCTATGTTGTAGATGGGATCCATTGTTGTTTGAGTTTTAGATTTTAGACTTTAGACTTTAGACCTTAGACTTTAGAAGAGGGGGACCAGGTGGCCTTTCTTGAGCCAGGCGTTGTCGTGGCGGCGTTTCCACAGGTGGTTATCGATATAGATGTGGCATGTGATCTGCTGCCAGAAGCCTGTCGTCTTGTCGCTCGCGTGAAGTGTCAGCGAGCCGTTTAGGTCTACGAACCGGTTGTTCACGATATGGAAGATGAGGTCTGTGCGGCTGTAGGTCTTGTTGTTGTAATAGGGGTCGCCCTGTACGAGCTGACTCCCGAAACGGGCATACAGCGGCATCAACCGCTGGCCCGTGTAGAAAGTCTCGTTGAGCTGGAGCCAGCGCCATCGCGCCGTCGCGGTGGCGATGAATCCGGCGGGCCGTTCCCACTTCTCGATGCCACGGTCACGCTGCATGGCAATGATGGCGCCTGCCGACAGCCGCAACGAGTCGAGCCATGTGCGGCGCGACAGGTCTAGCGACAACATCGGGTTGATGATGACATCGTCGTTGACGTGCTGGTCGGCGGGGTGGTTGCGCTGCATCGCCAGGTGGCTGTACTGCAGGTGTCCGCCCGCCCTGAGCGGCCCGGCGATTTTCCACTCGGTATTGGCCATCAGGGTGAAGGCCTCGCGCTGTCGCTCGGTCTGCATCTGGCGCCAGTCCACGACGATTTCGCTATATCCGGCGG
Organism: uncultured Bacteroidales bacterium; assembly: GCA_902760865.1. GTDB lineage: Bacteria > Bacteroidota > Bacteroidia > Bacteroidales > Muribaculaceae > Sodaliphilus. Next base: position 226,254 of record CACWID010000001.1, read on the forward strand.
GCTTGATGAACTGTGCCATGATGCCCCTGATGTTGGGCTGGCAGTAGTTGAGCGAGTCGCTCCACATGTAGTGCGGCACGCGCTCCACCATCAGCGTGCGGGGCAGCAGGCCGACCGTCACATGCCAACCGTTGCTGCCGTTGTACCGGTAATAGAGGGTGGGCAGAATTTTGTAGCCGTCCAGATTGTCAATCATGGGTTGGTACCACACGGCGCCGCCCTTGAGCACATGACTGCCGTCGATGAACGAAACGCCCACTTCGGGGGCCAGACGCGTGAATATGAAGGTCTGGTCGGGAGTGGAATTGTCATCTCCGCCCTCGCGGTTGTTGATGAGAGTGCTGGCATCAACACTCCATTCCACCTCTTGGGCTGCAAGAGATGGAACGGAAAGCATTAGGGTCAATATGGCAAAAAGCCATTTAGGCATTCTCGGCGGGCAGCTTGATGTTCTCGATGCCGGCCTCGAGGCGGGCGAGGATCTCGTCGCGCCCCAGCAGGCGTGTGATTTCGAACATGTGCGGGCCACGGCACTCGCCGACGACGGTCAGGCGGAAGGCGTTCATCACGTTGCCCTTGTGCAGGCCGTTCTTGTCAATCCAGTCCATGACCATCTCCTCACAGGCCTGGGCGTCGTTCGTGTCGGCGTTCTCCAGCAGCGAGGCGAGCTGGTGCATGAGTTCGGGCGTCTCGGGCTTCCAGCGCTTGCGGATGTCCTTCTCGCTGTAGGTGGCAGGGCGCTCGAAGAAGAAGTTGGCCTGGTCCCACAGGTCGCACACGAAGTTGGCACGGCTCTTGACCAGAGCGACAACCTCGGTGATGTACTCATCGCTGTAGTCGGCCAGGTTCACGCCATGCTGCTCGAGCACGGGCTTGAACATCTGGGCCAGCTCGTTGTTGTCCATATTCATCAGGTACTCGTGGTTGAACCACTTGCCCTTCTCGAAGTCAAACTTGGCACCCTTGCGTGAGCAATGGTCGATCGAGAACTCCTTGATGAGTTCGTCCATCGAGAAGATCTCGCGGTCGTCACCGGGGTTCCAGCCCAGCAGGGCAAGGAAATTGATCACGGCCTGGGGCAGGTAACCGGCCTCGCGGTAACCGCTGGAGCGCTCGCCGCTCTTGGGGTCGTTCCAGTCGAGGGGGAAGACGGGGAAACCGAGGCGGTCGCCGTCACGCTTGCTCAGTTTGCCCTTTCCGTCGGGCTTGAGCAGCAGGGGCAGGTGGACAAATGCGGGCATCGTGTCCTCCCATCCGAAGGCCTGATACAACAGCACGTGCAGCGGAGCACTGGGCAACCACTCCTCGCCACGGATGACGTGTGACACCTCCATCAGGTGGTCATCCACGATGTTGGCCAGGTGATAGGTGGGCAGGTCATCGGCACTCTTGTAGAGCACCTTGTCGTCGAGAATCGACGAGTTGATGGTCACGTCGCCGCGCAGCAGGTCGTGGACCACGACATCCTGGTCGGGCTCGATGCGGAAGCGCACCACCCACTTGACGCCGCTGTCCATGAGGGCCTTAACTTCCTCGGCGGGCAATGACAGCGAGTTGCGCATCATGCCGCGCGTGCGTGCGTCATACTGGAAATTCTTGATCTCGGCGCGCTTGGCCTCGAGCTCCTCAGGGGTATCAAAGGCATAGTAGGCCCTGCCCGCATCAATGAGCTGCTGCGTGTACTTGCGGTACAGGTCACGGCGCTCGCTCTGCTTGTAGGGGCCGTACTTGCCGCCCTCGCGCACGCCCTCGTCGATGCCGATGCCCAGCCACTGCAGGGCCTCGTTGATGTAGTCCTCGGCACCGGGCACCAGGCGGGTGCTGTCGGTATCCTCGATGCGCAGGATCATGTCGCCGCCGTGCTGGCGGGCAAACAGGTAGTTATACAGTGCCGTGCGCACGCCGCCGATGTGCAGCGGGCCTGTGGGTGAAGGCGCAAAGCGCACTCTTACTCTTCGTTCCATTGTTGTCTCTTTTTATATTATATATAATGTGTTAATATCTTGATTGGATTATAACAGCAAGTCGCTGATGGCTGCCATCGACGCGAAGTCGGTCTGGTCAACATGGGTGGGGGTGACCGTCACATAGCCGCGCTGGAGCCAATAGTAGTCGGAAAGTCCCTCGTCCTTGTCGGCGATCTCAAAGTCGCCGGTCAACCAGTAGTAGTCACGTCCCGAGGGGTCCGTGCGGTGTTCCCACTCATTGACCCACCGGCCCATGTCGCCGGTGGTTACCTTCATGCCCTTGAAGTCGCCGTCCATCTTGGGGATGTTGACGTTGAGGCACACATCCTTGGGCAGGCCGCCCTTGAGCACCCGCTCGGTCACATGCTTGACGATGGGTTCGCACACACTGGTGTCGGCGTTGATGCTGTAGTCCCCGAAAGAAAACGCTACCGACGGCACACCGTGCAGTATGCCCTCAAAGACGCATGCCATCGTGCCGCTGTAGAGCGTGTTCAGGCCGCTGTTGTAGCCGTGGTTGATGCCGGCAAGCACCACGTCGGGCATGCGGTCGGCCATGAGCTGGCTCAGCGCCAACTTCACGCAGTCGGCAGGAGTGCCTGTCGCCAGATAGGCCGTGTAGCCCGGCTCGCTGGCCACCGGGATGGTGCGCACGGGGTTGATGAAGGTGATGGAGCTGGACTTGCCGCTCTGGTGTACGGCGGGAGCCACAACAAACACATCGCCCAGCGTGCGTGCGACTTTGATGAGCGTCTGGATGCCGTTATAGTTGTAACCGTCATCATTGCTGATGAGGATGAGGGGCTTATTATTGTTGTCCATTTGGTTCGTTTGGTTGAATTTGAGCGCAAAGTTACAATTTTTTTATGGAGTTATCACAGAAAAGAAGTAACTTTGCCCCTATAATAGTAAATCTAATCAAAATCAAAATTCTATGCGACTGATCATCGAACCCGATTACGAGAGCGTATCAAAGTGGGCCGCCTGCTATGTGGCCAAGCGTATTAACGAAGCAAAACCTACAGCTGAGAAACCGTTTAAGTTGGGATGTCCCACCGGCAGTTCGCCCCTGGGCATGTACCGTGAACTCATCGAGATGAACAAGGCCGGAAAGGTGTCATTCGAGCATGTCATCACCTTCAACATGGACGAATACTGCAACCTGCCCGAGGAGCACCCCGAGAGCTACCACTCCTTCATGTGGAACAACTTCTTCTCGCACATCAATATCAAGCCCGAGAATGTCAATATCCTCAACGGCAACGCACCTGACCTGGTGAAGGAATGTGCTGACTATGAGGCACGCATCCAGGCAGCCGGCGGCATCGACCTGTTCATGGGCGGCGTGGGCCCCGACGGCCACATCGCCTTCAACGAGCCGGGTTCGTCCCTGACCTCACGCACGCGCCAGAAGACCCTTACCCAGGATACCATCATCGCCAACAGCCGCTTCTTTGACGGCGACCTGAACAAGGTGCCCAAGACCGCCCTGACCGTGGGCGTCGGCACCGTGATGGATGCCCGCGAGGTAATGATCATCGTCAACGGCCATGCCAAGGCTCGCGCCCTGCAGCAGGCCGTCGAGGGCGGCGTGTCCCACATGTGCACCCTGAGTGCCCTGCAGATGCACCCCCACGCCATCATCATCGCCGACGAGGCAGCCGTCGATGAGCTCAAGGTGAGCACCTACCGCTACTTCAAGGATATCGAGAAGAACAACCTGTAACCGACTGGTTCCCAATAAAAAATACTTTCCCCTATAGCGTCTATAGTATCTATAGCAGCTATAGGGGAATAGTTTTTGTCTCTGGAAAGGGCACAAAAAAAGCTGCTCGGGCCTAACGGCGGGAACAGCTTCAAACGTTTCTTGTTGTAAAGTCTTGCTTACTCAGCGGGAGCAGCCTCAACGGGAGCAGCCTCGGTAGCAGCGCTGTCAACAACGGCAGCAGCACTATCAACAACAGCAGCGGTGGTGTCAACAACCTCCTCAACAACGGCGGTGGTGTCAACGTTCTCCTCGGCAGCCTGCTCGGCATTGTTGGTGCAGGAAATCATGCTAACGCTAGCGATAACAGCAAGAGCTAAAACTAACTTCTTCATTTTCTTAAGTACTTTTAAATAATAAAACAATTAATTATCTGTTGTTAAAATCGGTGCAAAGGTATAACAAAAAATTCACCTGCAAACTTTTTTCGGTTTTTTTTTGTATTATTTTTCAAGCCGATTTTTCAAATTACGCTAAAAATATGCTTGTAACATACTGATATTCAGAAGATAAAATTAACAGGCAACTTATTATTGCCGTCTGTTAATTCTTGTTAATGATGCATGCACCGTTTCGTAAACGGGTCATTTTTGGTGCAAAATCAGTTGCTGTAGAGGTACCGTTTGATGCTGCGTTTTGGTGTCTTGTCAAACTCTGTTGCCATCAGTTGGATCTTGGCGATACGCTCGTAGGGGGCAACCAGCTTGTTGAGCTCGGTGCGGATTTCCTCCATCAGGTCGGGCAGCTTGTCGCGGGTCACGCCCAGCTGGTCCATCGCGTCATAGTCGGGATAGACGAGTGCCACGAGTTTGCCCTCGCGCATGACGACGAGGCTCTCGCTCACGTAGAGCATGTTGTTCAGCTTTGCCTCGATCTCCTCGGGGTAGATATTCTGACCGCTGGAACTCAGCAGCATGGTCTTGAGGCGTCCCCTTATAAATAATGTGCCGTCGGCATTCAGGGTACCCATGTCACCGGTATGCAGCCATCCGTCCTCGTGCAGCACCTTGTCGGTCGCGTCGGTGTTGTGGAAATAGCCCTGCATCACGTTCTCGCCGCGCACGCAGATTTCGCCCGGCACGTTCTCGGGGTCGTCGCTCAGGATCTTGCACTCCATGATGCCCGGCAGGATGCGTCCAGCGCTGTGTGGCACGAATTCGCGCCAGGGTGCGTGGCTCACCAGGGGACCGCACTCGGTCATACCATAGCCCACGGTGAACGGGAACTTGATCTTGTAGAGGAAGTCCTCGACCTCGGCATTGAACGGAGCGCCACCGACGATGACCTCCTCGAACTCGCCGCCGAAGGCCTCGATCAGCTTGTTGCGTATCTGGCTATAGATGCGCCTGTCGAGATAAGGCACCGCCAGAGCCCATCGCAGGGCTCCCCTGCTGATCATGGGCACGATCATCTTGGTATAGATCTTCTCCAGCACCAGGGGCACGGTGAAGACCACGTTGGGCTTGACCTCGGACATCGCCTTGACGAGAATCTTGGGAGAGGGGATGCGTCCCAGCAGGGTGATGTGGCCACCCACGGCCAGAGGCACCAACATGTCGAAGGCGCAGCCGAAAGCATGTGCCAGCGGCAGGAAGGCCAGGTCCCTCGAGCCCTTGAAGTGCAAGCCCGAGTTGATGCCATACACGACATTGCCGGCCAGATTGTTGGCGGTGAGCATCACGCCCTTGCTGAAGCCCGTCGTTCCCGACGTGTAGTTGATCTCGACCAGCGCGTCATTAGGCACGTCGGCATAGTGGATGTCGTTGCGGTAGAAGCCGTCGGTGTATTGCTCATTGAATGCGTCATCAAGACCTTCCTTGGCCGCGGTGATGGATTCTGCTCCCTCCTTGACGGCGAGCAGCTTCTTGTCCTCGAGCTGGAAAGCGGCACGCACGCGGGGCATCTTGTCAAACTCCAGGTTCTCCCAGATTGACTTGCTGATGAACAACATTGTCGCCTCGCTGTGGTTGATGATGTGCTGGGCGTCGGCGGGATTGAACTCCTGCAGGATGGGAACAATCACGGCTCCATAGGTGATTGTGCCCATGAAGATGGTCACCCAGTTGGGGATGTTCTTGCCGATGAGAGCAATGCGGTCGCCGGGATTCACACCGCAGTTCTTGAACAGCAGGTGCAGTCGGGCGATGTTGCGGGCAAAGTCACCATAGGTGAGGCTTTCGCCGGTATTGTAGTCTGTCAACGCGGACAGTTCCCAGTTGTCGATGAAACTGCGCTCATAAATCTTGATCAGGTTTTCTTTCATCATAGGTCAAAACGGTATTTGACTGCAAAGATAATCATTTATCTTGATTTCTGTACATTAAAAAAAGATAATTGACTAAGACCGGCCATCAAGCACGAAAAAGGCCGGACCTTGAGTCGGCCCGGCCTCTGTTATCGAACGTGGGATATGAACTTATTTCTTGCGAACGCAGCGAACGCTGTGGCCGAAGGTGTAAGCGTGACCCGACGTGGTGTAGCGAACCATGTTCTTGCTCGTCTGGTTGAAGCGGATCATCTGGAAGGTGGGCGAAGAGCTCAGGGGATCCACATAGGGGGTGGTGGTCCAGTACCAGGCGTCGGCGCCGTCGTCGGCATCACCGGTAGCCGATGAGTACAGGCCAGCGGCCCAAACGTTGAAGCCCGTCACGTTGTTACCCTCCTTGCCGAGGTTCCAGGAATACTCGGTGTCGCTCTTGAAGTTGTTGGCAGTGGGGCCGCCATAGGAGCGCAGGGCAGTCCATTGATCCATGCTGGCAACTTCCCAGCCCTCGGGAGCGAGCATCTCAGCATTGGCGATGCAGTAGCCGTTGTAGAGCAGACCGTAGATGCTGATGTACTCATCGTCGTCGGCAAAGACGTGGTAAGCACCGGTGGTGTTGGCATTCCACTCGGTGGCCTGCGTGGACTTGTACATGGGGATGGCGGTGCCGTCAATCCACTTGGTGGCGCGCAGGTTCTCGGCGAGCCAGTACTGGGTGCCGATCTTGACAATCTTGTAGGAGATCTCCTCGTTGCCGCGCTTGTCAATCAGCAGGTCGGCCTCGACGTCGGTTGCCTCGACGGTCTCGGGTGCGCTGATGACGATCTCGCCGTTCACGAGATAAACCATGGTCAGTGCGGTGCTGTTGCCGGCGGTGTAGGCGACGGTGTTGTTCTCCTCGTCCCATACCACGGTGCCGCCATCGCTGGCCGAAACGCCCTTGGTCAGGATAGCATAGCCGTTCTCGTCACAGGGGTAAACCACGATGCGGTTGTCGTCAAAGTCCTTGATATACTCCTTGCAGACCTCGGCCACCTTCACGTCGCCGTACATCACACGCTGTACCCAGCCGTCGTTGAAGCTGGTGGGGATGGCGATGGCGAGTGCGGGCATGTCGTGCGACTGCTCGGGCACTACAAATGTTGTTGTCATGACATCGCCTGCGATACCGTATTTGTCATAGGCCACGGTGACGATGGTATACTCGGCACCGGCTGTCGGGGCCTCGAGGGCCATGTTGATCTCGCCCTGGGCGTCGCTCATGGGCTGTGCGGCAAGAGCGGCCTCGGGAACAGCGGCTTGGTCGGCGGGCAGGATAACGATGCGGTAGGAAGCGGCAGCGTCGCTCATGGCGATGCTCACGTTGACATTACCATTGTCACCGTCCCACTCAAATCCGTTGAAGGTGGCGGCAGCCGTGATGTCGCCCTCGATCAGGTCAAACGACAAGCTGTCAACATCGGCGATCTTATATACGGTCACGTCACCGTTCTTCATGGTGACAATCAGTCGATTGGGTGTGGATTGCGCAAAGCTCGACAGGCTCAGGGCAACCATTGCTATGAGGAAGAATAATTTTTTCATTATTTCTTGAATTTAAAGGTTGAGTTGTTGATAGTGATAATGTAGATGCCTCGCTCCAGGTGTGAGATGTTGATCTCTTCACCATTCCAGTTGCGGTTGTCGTACAGTTGCTGGCCGCTTACCGACCAGATGGCTACTGCGCCATGGTTGGCGCCGATCACGTGTACTGTACTCTCGTTGGCGGCGATGCGCACTTGTGACGCGTCGTCAAGAATTTTTTCTACCGAGGTCGGGGTCTGTTCGTTGTCGGTAAACTTGATGGACATCACCTCGGACAGCGGGTTCGCAGCGGTGTATGCCCCATAAGTCACGACAATGTCGCCTCCCTCAAAGGTCACTTTGCTCACGTCTTGCAGGTTCCAAACGGCAATCGCGTAACCGTGTGGCTCATAGAATGTCATCTGCGTCTGTGCCTTTGCCACTCCGCAGCTCAACATCGCAAGCATCAGGACCATGAATGTTTTGATAGTTCTTGTCATGCTGATTTAAAGTGAATAAAATGTTAATAATTGACTTACATGTGACCGGATCAAGCAATATCCGGTCAACGTGGCAAAGTTATATAAAAATAGCGAAAAAGCCGCCTGACTTGGCGGCTTTTTGTGTTGATGAGTGATAGAATAAAGCGAATAGTTCATCCGGCAGGATAAAACAGCCCTATAAGTTAAAAGGCTAATCTGTCTCCTAATAGTCGGGGAACTTGAGGGCGGCGATCTGCATCATGCGGGAGATGTCGAAGTAGAAGCCTTCGGCGCTCTTGCCGGCGACGGGCTGCACCTTGATGTAGTCGATGCCGCCGTCCAGGGTCTCGTGCTCGGTGGCGACAAAGCCCAGGAAGTTGATGATGTTGTATTCATGCTCGGGAGCGATGACCACCCAGGGTTCCTCCTTGGTGCCCTTGCCGCTCGACATGATGGCGGCGATGAGGCGGTCCAGGCGGTACTGCCAGACGGCAGCACGGGCGTGTTTCTTCTTCTCCTTGAGGACGTAGATGTAGTAGTTCATCTGGTTCAGGTCGAACATGTTGTCGTTGAGTGACTTCTCGGCATACTTCTCGATGCTGTCACACTCGGCGCGTGAGAGCGGCTGCCTGTAGTAGAGGTCCTCGACCACGTTGGCAAACGTGCTCTCGCGGAAGGGGTTGTAGTCCTCCTGGAAGGTGTAGCCGTAGTAGAAGTTCCTCCAGCCCTCGATCGACAGGCTGGTGTCGTTGCTGTTATAGGCCCTCATCAGCTTGGGGAAATAGTAAGCGTTGCTGGGGTCCTCGGTCACCTTCTTGACGTGGTCAAAGTCCACCTTCTTGATGGCGAATTTGCTAGGCTCGTTGCGCTTGGGCATCTCTTGCTTGGTGCGTGCCCAGGTTGACGTGCTCGTCGTCACCCCGACGCTGAGCGTCAGGAGCAGGACGATGATATGTAGGAGTCGTTTCATTTTCAGTTCTTAGTTTTTAGTCGATGACCACACCCATGACGGCGATGCTCACGATCGACACAGCGACGATGGCCGGCAGGCACTTGGCCAGGAAGTAGCGCCAGAACGTGGTGGACGGCGAGAGCAGCCAGCGTCCGGCGGGGGTGCGGCTATAGGCCAGCTCGCCCATCGCGGCGCCCAGTATCACGCCCAGGACCAGAATGCGCGGCGCGAGCATGATGCCCAGCATGCCGCCGGCCATGGCGGTGAAGCCGATGTACAGGTTGCTGGAGCGGTTGCCGTCAGGCTCGCCTGAGGACGACAGGTAGTACAGCCCGATGGTGATGGCCGTGGCGATGCCCCAGAAGACGAATGTCGTCACGGGCACGGCGATGGTGTAGCTCCAATGCATCAGCACCAGCCCCGCAAAGGCGGGCACTGCAGCGACCCATCGGGGCCACAACACGAGCGCCAGCGCAATGACCAGGCAGGCCACACCTGCTATCAGTAATATCGTCTGTAATACCATTTCTTACTTATATAAACTTGCTGACCGGGCGATTTATTGTGCCGCCGCAGGGATTATTTTGCCTAGTTGTCGCCTGTGCCGTTATTGGACGGCTGCGTCTCGGCGGGCGGGACGGGCTTGACGGCGTCGGGGTAGGCCACGCGGGCGTGATAGGCGGTGCGCAGGCGCTCGATGAACAGTTTCTTGACCGTCTCTACATCGCGGAAGCTGATGGGCGTCTCACGCAGCAGGCCGTCGGCCACCTGGCCGTCGATGATTTTGTTCACCAGGGCTGAAATCGCCTCCTCGCTATGGTCGCTCAGGCTCTTGGACGCAGCTTCACAGGCGTCGGCCATCATCAGGATGGCGGCTTCCTTGGTCTGCGGGTTGGGGCCGGGGTAGGTGAACGGCGCGGGGTCCACCTCCACGTCGGGACGTGCCTCTCGTGCCTTGTAGTAGAAGTATCGGGTCAGGCCCTTGCCGTGATGCTGGGCGATGAGGTCCTTGATGACCTTGGGCAGCTGGGCCTCGTCGGCCAGCTTCAGTCCGTTGGCGACGTGGTCGATGACAATCTTGGCGCTGTCCTCGGGACGCACCAGGTGGTCATGCGGATTCTCGCCGATCTGGTTCTCGGTGAAGAAGGCCGGATTCATGGTCTTGCCGATGTCGTGGTAGAGGGCGCCGGCGCGCACCAGTTGCATGTTGGCGCCGATCTTCAGCGCGGCCTCGCCGCCCAGGTTGGCCACTTGCAGCGAGTGCTGGAAGGTGCCCGGGCAGTTGGTGGACAGGCGGCGCAGCAGCGGATTGTTGATGTCGGACAGCTCCATGAGCGTCATCGACGAGGTGAAGCCGAAGGCCTTTTCCACGATGGGGATAATCAGGAAGGCGAACGACAGGATCACGCAGTTGATCAGGAAGTAGCCCACATAGTACTTGTCCAGCTTGGCGAAGTCGCCCTCGTTGATGAGCGTCATCGCCAGGTAGGTGATGCAGTAGGCCAGGAAAATCAGGGCGGCGCAACGCACCAGCTGCGTGCGCTTGGTCAGCTCCTTGACCGACACGATGGCGATGATGCCCGCCAGGAACTGCATGATGATGAAGTCGGCCTGATGGCTCACCGTCACCAGTGAGCAGATGAGCACCGTGACGATGTGGACAAAGAATGAAGTATGGTCGTCAAAGAATGACGACACGATGATCGGCACCAGTCCGAAGGGGATGACATACAGCAGCCAGAACTTGAACCTCACGCACAGGAGCACCGCGATGACAAACATGGTGATGAAGGTGATGAGGAACACCATGCGGCGTGTGCTTGAGAACACCTGGTTGCGCAGCAGCTTCATGAAGAAGTAGAAGGCCAGCATCAGCGTCGCCACGATGAGCACCTGTCCCAGCAGGTTGAGGGTCTCGTCCACGTTGCGCTGCTTGTTGCGGCGGATCAGCTCGTTGCTGTAGCTCTGGATGGCCGATGCCTTCTTGGGCGTGACGATCTCGCCGCGGGTGATGATAGCCTCGCCAGCCTGTACCTTGCCCGGCGGGCGCAGCGCGTTGCGGCGGTCCTCGCCCATCCATTTCTCGTTCTCCTCCTCGTCCACCATCATGTTGGGCACCAGGTACTGGTTGATGTCCACGGTCTTGAGGGCCTCTTGCACGGCGGCGTTGTCCTTGAGCGAGTCGGTGAGCCAGGCATAGGCCTGTGACAGCGTCTTGATGTTGGTGGCGTCAACGACCTGCAGCTGGTTGTTGCCTACCATGAATCGCAGCTGCTTGCCCGAGCGGATGTCGTTGGCGGCGTCGTTGACGACGATGCCGTCGGTGTAGAGCTGGCTCACGGCCGACAGCAGTGCCTGTCCGCCGGGCTTGCCCGCCAGGGCGCGCGACAGCAGGGTGAGCTTGACGTCGCTCTTCTGTTGGTCGAGCTTGTAGATCTTGGCGAAGTTCTTGTTCACGCTGTCGATGATGTGCTGCCTGGTTTCCTCGTCCAGCTCAATCTCAAACTCGAAATTGGCTTCAAGCCGTGGGTGCAGCCAGGGCTTGCCCACCTCAAAACTCGGCACCTGGTCTCTCTCGCGGCTGAAGAACAGTGTCACTGCAATCAGTACGACCGACAGCACCAGCAGCGCCGCGATGAGCAGGTTATTTCTCTTCTGTTTCATATCTCTTGTCGATGTTGTTATCTTCTCGGACTGGGGGCGGTTAACTCATGCGGGTGGCATCGTTCACGCCCTTCACCTTCTTGATCTCGCGGCACAGGTTGGTCACCACCGTGGTGTCCCTCACCAGCACCGTCAGGTCGCAGTTGAATACGCCCTGATCGGCAGTGACCTGCATGTGCTTCATGTTGATGGACATGTTGGTCGAGATGATGTTCACGATGGACTGCAGAATGCCCATCTGGTCGATGCCCTCGATGCGGATGGTAGCCTGGAAGCTCTCGCCCGGGTCCTCCCACTGGGTCTGCAGCAGGCGTGAGCCCTGGCTGGCCTTGAGACGTGCCAGGGTGGGGCAGTCCATCTTGTGGACCACCACCTTGTTGCTGTTGGTCACAAATCCCACCGTGTCGTCGCCGGGGATGGGGTGGCAGCAGCTGGCAATCTGGTAGTTGCTCTTGCCGTCGCGTGTGGTCAGGTGATAGACGGCCTTCATGTCGATGCCTTTGTCGCCCGTCTCCTGGCCCTCGTCCTTGGCCTTCTTGTCGTTAGCCTTGTGGTCGTCCTTGTTGTCCTTGCCCTTGAAGGGGTTGCGGCGCAGCCAGTTGAAGCGTGAGCTTTGCTCCTTCTTGGTGACCATGCTCTCGTTGAGGATGACCTCGTTGTTGCCGATCATGTGGAACAGCTCTTCCTTGTTGCTGGCGTTCTGGCGCGAGATGGCCAGCGACAGCACCTCGTTGCTGAAGGGGATGTTGTGCTCCTCGAGGAAGTCCATGAAGCGTTTCTCGCCCAGCTCGATGGCCAGGCGCCGCTGGTGACGCAGCGCAGCGCGCAGGCGGGTTCTGCCCCTGGCGGTGACGATATACTTCTCCCATTCGGGTTTGGGCTTCTGTATGTTGCTGGTGACGATTTCCACCTGGTCACCGCTGGCGATCTTGTAGGACAGCGGCCTGAGGCGGTGGTTCACCTTGCCGGCGATGCAGTGTGTGCCTAGGTCGGTGTGCAGGGCGAAAGCCAGGTCGAGCACAGTGGCTCCGGTGGGCAACGTTATCGTCTCGCCCTTGGGGGTGAACACGACGATCTCGCTGGCAAACAGGTTCAGCTTGATGGTGTCCAGGAAGTCCATCGCGTTGGGCTCGGGGTCCTTGAGGATGTCGGTGATGGTGCTCAGCCATTTGGACAGTTCTTCCTCCTCCTCGCCCTCGCCGATCTTGTATTTCCAGTGGGCCGCAAAGCCGCGCTCGGCGGTGTCGTCCATGCGGCGGCTGCGAATCTGGACCTCCACCCACTTGCCGTCAGGGCCCATGACGGTCACGTGCAGGGCGCGGTACTTGTTCACCTTGGGGGTGGTCAGCCAGTCGCGCACGCGGTCAGGGTGCTTGGTATAGACCTCGGTCACCTCGTTGTAGATGTTCCAGCAGATGCGTTTCTCGGCACTCTCGTCCTCGCACTCAAACACGATGCGGGCCGCATACAGGTCATAGACCTCCTCGAAGGGGATGTGCTTGGTCTGCATCTTGTTCCAGATCGAGTAGCACGACTTGACGCGCGCGTTGAACTCATACTTCAGGCCCATGTTGTCAAGGCGCTCGCGGATGGGGGCGGAAAAGCGGGCGAACAGCTCGTTGCGGCTCTCCTCGCTGTCGATAATCTGGCTCAGGATGCGCTGGTATTCGGCGGGGTGGTTATACTTGAAACTGAGGTCCTCGAGCTCGGTCTTGATGGCATACAGGCCCAGGCGATGGGCCAGCGGGGCATAGACGTAGAGCGTCTCGCCGGCAATCTTGTACTGCTTGTTGGGGGGCATGGACGAGAGCGTGCGCATGTTGTGCAGGCGGTCGGCCATCTTGATGAGGACCACGCGGATGTCTTCGTTCATCGTCAGCAGCAGCTTGCGGAAGTTCTCGGCCTGGAGCGACGCCTTGTCACCGAAGATACCGCCGGAGATCTTCGTCAGCCCGTCCACGATGCGTGCAATCTTGTGGCCGAACTGAGCCTCGATGTCCTCGACGGTATAGTCGGTGTCCTCGACCACGTCGTGAAGCAGGGCCGCACTGATGCTCGTCGATCCAAGACCGATCTCCTGGATGACGATGGTAGCCACGGCGATAGGGTGCATGATGTAGGGCTCGCCGGAACGGCGACGGATGCCCTTGTGGGCCTCGCGCGCAAACTTAAATGCCTTGTCAATAATCTCCACTTTCTTGCGGTGATTGCTTGACAGATAGATGTTTAACAAGTTCTGGTAGGCCTCGTTGATCATCTGGTCTTCCATCTCAGGCGTTATGTTATTGTTCTCCATCATGACTTTTCGACACTTTGATTTAAACTACAAAGATACTATAAACTTTTCACATCCCAAATTCCTGGCCGATAAAAAACGACTCTGAAAGCGATTGCATCGGCAAAAAACGGCAGGCATCGCGATGGCAAAACGCTGATGTAGAAGCGATGCCGAGGCATGGCCGAGGACTGCCATGCCGGTGATTATCGGGAAGAAAATGATGTAATCTCTTGAAATTCGTGGACTAAATGCTTGCGTGCCTCAAGAATTATCACGAATTTTGCAGATATGTTGCGCGTGACGGTGTTTCAAGCAGGAAAGTTCGGCCGTTGGCATGATTGGAATCAGCGTGATGTGCAATAACGTCTTCATAACTAATCTCATATCGTCAAGGACTTATGAAAAGCAGATATACATTCATTCTGATCATGCAGGCATTCTTGCTTCTGGCATCTTCCTGTCAGCACGATGAACCCGAGAACTATATCAAGCCTGAGGACCAGCGCAAGGTGCTCTTTCTCACCAACACGGGCGAGATCTACGATCAGAACGATCAGCTAGTGACCGCGTTGCCAAATTGCACCTTTGCAAGCCAGATTATCTCCGAAAAAGGCGACTACTTCGTCTCGGGCACCAACGAGAATAAGAGAGTGGGCTACTGGAAAAACGGCAAGTGGAACACGCTGCATGTCGATTTTATCGAGGATGTCAATCACTGGATCGACGGTATTGGCAAGTGGGACTCTTACATCTACTTGCTTGACCACCCGCATGTGTTGAAGAACAGCGGCATCTTCCGCATTGAAGATGCAAATCGCTTTCTTCCTGCCAAAGAAGCCCTTGCGGTGAGCGAGGGCGAGTGCTATGTGGTGGGGCATAAAGTCACCGATGACTCTAATGGTGAATTCCTGCCAGTGCTCTACACCGAGCATAAGGGCGTGTTTACAGCCGAGATTCTTCCGCTCTTCGGCAATGCCATTCGTGGTGAGTGCACCTGCGTTTATGCCTATAATCGCACTCACTGCCTGATTGGAGGCTCCATCGATGGATGGCCGGTGATCTGGGTGGACAAGAAACTTGAAGTGCTGCCGCTGTCCGAGGCCTCTATCGATGATTACGATATAGATACCCGATTAGGTGAAGTGTGCTCTATCACCGAGTGTAATGGCGAAGTTTATGCCGCTGGCACTGAGGTGCTTGAGGAAAAGAGCTCGGTGGCTACGATTTGGCACAATGGAGAAATCCGTCACTTGGAGTACTTCCCCGATATTTCAATGTCGTCGGAGGTGGTCAAAATCATGACTTATGGTTCCGACGTCTATGTCGTTACCCTCGAGTACTTCTATGACGAGAACCAAGAATTTATCACCACAACCGTGTTGTGGAAAAACGAGGCTCCAGTCTTGACCATCACCAGGTTACAGACCACCAGCTTCACCGTCATTTAACCTCGGTCCGACAAGATCATTTACTGTTTGTCAGCGCATTAGTACGCGACTGTGTCATAATTCATTCGCTGCAAATTGAATCGCGCTACGCGCGAGAAATTAAGCAAAATTATTAATAAAATTAAATAAAAATGTTGTCTTGTTTAATTTTTATTTAAATTTTAGTTTAATTTCTCGGCCGTTAGGCCGATTAAAAATCATGAGGCTAATTATGACACGGCCTCTTGATAATCAGCGCTTTATTTCCGTTAAACTAGTGTTAGTTCATTAATGATGTACCCAGGGGTCAGCCTTGTCCCTGGCTCTCGGGGCGTGTGCCCAGGGTGGGGGCCGTGACGTTCAGGCGTCGCCGCCAGTCGGCCGTGGCCGTGTGCAACCAGACTTCGCCCTCCCGGATTATGATTTCGTGTACCGGGCTGCAGCCCGTCGGCAGACGCAGTATGGCCCGCACGCGCCCGTTCTGGTCACAGATCTGCAGCCCCATGGACGTGGCGGCCCACAGGTTGCCCTTGCCGTCGAGGGTGATGGATTGGATGTCCAGCGGGCGGCTAGCATCGTCGTTATGCAGCCAGTAGAACGGTTCGCCGTGGGTGGGCTGGCCGCCCTGTAGGATGTATTGCCACACGGCGTTGCCCGGCTCTTCGGGGATGATGGCGATGTTGGTCAGGTCGGGGTAGATGATGCTGTTCACGCGCTTACCCTCCACGCCGGAGCCCATGTTTTCCCAACCCTTGTCGTCGGCGATGAGCAGGTCTTGCAGGAAGTCATTCCGGGTCTGTCCCGCCATGCCAGCTGCGGGCCAGTCGCGCCACATCCATTCCATCACCTGCGGGAAAATCTGGGTGGAGCGGGTCACATTGTGGCCGCCGTCGCTCCAGTCACACTCCACGTCATAGCCGGCAAACTGCAGGGCACTGGCCATCAGTTGGTTGCCTTCGTACCAATGGCCGAACAGCGGATTCCAGACGTCGTTAGTGCCGTCCTGGATGAACACACGCAGGGGCAGCGGCTCTGTCTTGCGCACCAGGGCCTGCAGCTCGTTGCCGCCGCGCATGGCCACAAACGTGCCCACGCCAGTGAACACCTTGCCGAACAGGTCGGGACGGTGCCATGCGGCATTAAAGGCCGCGATGCCGCCGCTGCTCAACCCGAAAATCATCCTGTCCTGGGGTTTGGGAGACAGGCGGATGGCCTTGCCGCGCGGTGTGGTCATCTGCTCGACAGCCGGCAGCAGTTCGGTCTCGAGAAAACGGGCAAACTCGCCCGTCGTCGAGTCGAACTCGTAACTGCGGTTGTAACGCAGCACCGTGCCGTCACCACCCTTGATCACGCCTGGCTGCAGGAACACGCCGATGGCGACGGGCATCTTGCCCGCAGCGATGAGCGAGTCCATGACCTCAGGGGCATGGCACAGCACGCCGTCGAGTCCCACGTAGAGGGCCGCCGGCCGCTTGCCGTCATACTGGTCGGGCACATAGACCTGGAAGGTGTGCACCGTGCCGGGGTAGATGTCGGACCTGTCCAGCACGCCGTCGATGAGCGTGTGGCCTGCTCTGGCCCAAAGTGCCGCCACGGCGAGTATCATCAATACTAATAATCTTCTTTTCATTATCATAACATCCTGGGTTTTCAGTTGCAAACTTACTAAAAACGTCTCAACCCCGCAAGTGTATCACTACCACGAATGGGCCAAAGTGTAAAAATATTTTACACTTTTGCTTAAAACTGCCTCAGTTTGTTGTTTTTTATTAGAATTGTTTTGCTTAATCAATGAAGTATTCAATAAATTTGCCATCGGCAGTCAAATGTCGATAACTGCAATAATGAACATACGATTAACTGATAAATTCATCTACAACAATGAAACAAAAAGTCCTTTTAACACTCGTGGTACTCATGGCCGCACTCACCGCTTTGGCCCAACAGGAGTATGATATTGGCATTGGAGGCATCATCTACCGCATCAATGGAGAAGTGGCCATAGTGACCGGCAACTACGCTCCAAGTGAAGATCTCACGATTCCCGAGGCGGTTTACATTGACTTTGAGGAAAGGTCATACCCGGTTACCTCTATCGAGAGCAATGCGTTCTATAGGTGTAAGGCGTTGAAGAGCTTGGCAATTGGTCACGAAGTTACCAGCATCGGTGATTACGCGTTCTCTGAATGCACTAATCTGACAAGTCTGACTATCGGTAATTCGGTTACCTCTATCGGTGAATATGCGTTTAATTTCTGCAGTGCTCTGACAAGTTTGACTATCAGTAATTCTGTTACTGTTATCGGTAGTCGTGCCTTCTGCGCATGCTCCGGCTTGACAAGCGTGAGAATTCCCGATTCCGTTACCTCAATCGGCAGCGGTGCGTTTAGCGGATGCACCGGTCTAGCGGATGTCACCATTGGTAACTCGGTCACCTCAATCGGGGATGCGGCATTTAACGGATGCAGCGCGTTGACGAGTGTCGTTATCCCCAACTCGGTCACTTCCATTGGTGAGCTTGCGTTCTGTAGGAGCACGAGTTTGACGAATGTGACCATTGGCAACTCAGTCGCTTCAATCGCGCGTGGCGCGTTCGATGGCTGTAATCTGAAGAGCCTGACCATTCCGAAGTCGGTCACCTCCATCGGTTCTCGTGCGTTCACCAGCAATGCCCTTTTGATGACTATTACGGTAGAGAATGGTAATCCCGTCTATGATTCCCGCGATAACTGCAATGCCATCATCGAAACATTAAGCAATAAGTTGATTGCGGGTTGCAGCAACACCGTCATCCCGAACACCGTCACTACCATCGGTGATTATGCGTTCATCAACCAGCTTTATTCTAACGTGAGGATACCCAGTTCTGTCACGTCTATTGGTGAAGATGCCTTCGGCGGCTGTTGGGTAAGAAGCGTGATCTGTCTTGCCGAAACTCCGCCAGTAATTGACAGCCATTTATTCATTAATGGATCGACAAACGTGGGCTCTCCACTATGCGTTCCGATGGCTTCGGTTTCGGCTTATAGGGAAGCGGTCGGTTGGAACTTCTTTAAGAACGTTTATGGTCTGGGAGACATGAACGGGGACGAGAGGTTGAACATCAGCGATGTGACGGGACTGATTAACCAGTTGCTGCAGGGCGGCGAGGACATTCCGGCTTACTGCGACGTGAATGGCGATGGCAAGTTCAACGTCAGCGACGTGACTGCCCTTATTGAGATATTGCTGTATAGCGATTGAGGCTCTGCCGTTTTCGGCCACGCCAAGGCGAGGCCCTACACACTTAGATAATGCAAGCGTGCGCTCCCCAAGCGGGGGACGCACGCTGTGTTTCTTATTTGGTTTGTTTTACAGGACACGGCAGGCGCCGACGTAGCGGCGGCTGTAGTAGGCCTCGGTGTTCTTGCTCTCGGTAACACCGCTGCTGCAGGCCGAGTGGATGAAGTGGAACGTGTTGTCGTCGTTCACCTTGGTGACGATGCCCACGTGGCCCACACCGCCACGACCCGAACGGCCCTGGAAGAACACGAGGTCACCAGGCTGCAGGTCCTTCTTCAGGACGCGCTCGCCATTGGTAATCTGGCCGCGGGATGAGCGGTCGAGCTCGATGCCGAAGCGCCTGAACACGTAGCTCGTGAAGCCCGAGCAGTCAAAGCCCCGGGGAGAGGATGCACCATAACGATAAGGCGTACCGCGGAAACGGTAGGCGTATCTGATAACCTGGTCAATGATGTTGTTGCGGCTGTTCTGCTCCAGCTGTTCGAGAACTGTACCGGGTCGGCGTGTCTCCAGTCGCTGTGCCTGGGCCGAAAAACCGGTAAAGGTGAATGCAAAAATTACAAATAATGCTGATAAACTTATTTTACTCTTGATAAAACTCATAATTGTTAATTTATAGGACTGGAAAATCCGCTCATCGGCGGCCTTTTCGTCAAGGGCATCGAGAACGATAACGATGCCGTACGCCCTGGTTTGCGCTGCAAAGGTACCTCAAACCCGTAACCCGGCCAAACTACTTAAACACTTGTAAACATTTCCCGAAATCGCCGTTTTTGACTGATTGTTCCACGCCAATCCCCCTATAATGGGGGCTCATGGGCAGTCTGAATGTTTAAATTTTGGAAATTAAAAATGAAAAAGTTTACACTTTTTAACAATAAATGGCATCCTATAAGATTTATTTTTTGAATTTTTGCTACCAAAATTGCCTTCGATGATGCACAAATCGACCCCTCAAATTGCAAAATGCAATATGAAGGTGCCTTTTTGTTGAAAAAGTGGATTTTTGATGTTGTAAAGCAGCTTTTCGTGGAACATTTCCAAAAGCTGCATCACTGTCTCGACGATGTGGGTCAGTTGACGATGGTGTAGCCGCCGTTGTTGGGCATCACACGGTACTGCCGCATCCCCACCTTGTTGTTGATGGCAACGCCGCTCAGGGGGCCTCCGTTTCCCATGAGCGGGTCAAAGCGGGAGTGGCACCGCGGGCAGACGGCATTGAAGTTCTCGGCGTCGATCGACAGGATGACCTCCTGGTTGATTTCCACGGGGCACGACAGGTCATAGGCCAACGGCCCGTCGATGCCCATCATCAGCAGCACGCCGCCGAAGCCGGTATAGGTGTTCACGTTGTAGGGGAAGTTGGCGGGAATCTGCTTCATGCGGTTAAAGATGCGGTAGTCGCCCACGCCGTTCACGCCATAGGTGTTCCATAGGGCATAGTTGCCCAGGTCGATGCGAACCGAGAAGTTGGGCACGCTCTTGTTGTCAATGTGGTCGCACGAGGTCGTGGCTGTCACCAGCGTCAGCAGGGCGGCAAATGCAAGGAATAGCTTGTGAAATCTCATAATCATCTTCATTATTATATCTTATTAACGTAAAAAATGGTCATTTGATTGTAAAAGTTCCCAGAAAACTGTAATTTTGCCTCGCATTAAGAACCATTATTAGGCATGGAACCGCTATTTTCCATCATCACTGTCACGTGGAACGCTGCCGATGTCATCGCTCCCACGGTAGAGAGTGTGCAGCGGCAGACCAACACGGACTACGAGCTGCTCATCATCGATGGCGCGTCGACCGACGGCACGCTAGAGACGGTGCGTCGCATGTCGATCAATGCCCTGCGAGTGTTCAGCGAGCCTGACAATGGCTTGTATGACGCCATGAACAAGGGCATCTCGCGGGCTCGCGGGCGCTATCTCATCTTCCTGAATGCCGGCGACGCCTTTGCCGACGACACGGTGCTGGCGCGTCTCGCGCAGCTGGTCGGGAGCAACCCGGGCGTCATCTACGGGCAGACCCAGCTCGTCGATGCCCAGCGCGACGTGGTGGGCCGCCGCCACCTGACTGCGCCCCGTCGCCTGACGGCAGCCAGTTTCCTCAACGGCATGGTGGTCTGTCACCAGGCCTTCGTCACGCGGCGTGACCTGGCTCCGGAGTATGACCTGCGCTATCGCCTGAGCGCCGACTATGACTGGTGCATCAGGGTACTGAAGAAGTCTCCTGCCAACGCCTATGCCGGTCCGGCCCCGATCATCAGCTACCTGGCCGACGGCATGACCACGCGCCACCACCGCGCGTCGCTGTGGGAGCGCTACCGCATCATGTGCCATCACTACGGCACATGGCGGGCCACCCTTGCCCACCTGGGCTTCATTCCCCGCTACCTGAAGCGCCGCCTCAGTGGCAGTGCCAATGTCCAGTAGCAGGCGCCTTCATGGGAAAAGGGTAATTTTATTTTGATGACTAATTAATCTCTATACTACGATACATGAGCGACAAGAAATCAGGCAATATTATCGTCCGCGGATGGCGGCGCTTCAAGAACTGGTACAAGGGATTGTACCGTGGCCGCCCCTGGTGGATGAAGACCCTTGCGGCCATCGGGACGTTCATCGTCCTGTTCCTGCTATATCTGGTAGCCGTTGATATTAACCTGCTGTGGCTCTTCGGCAAGTCGCCGAGCACTTACAGCATCATGCACCCGCGCAACCCTGAGGCGAGCTACCTCTACAGCGCCGACGGCAAGACCATCGGCAAATACTATGACGAGAACCGCACCCCCGTCAGCTATGACTCGATCAACCCGCAGTTCTTCAAGGTGCTGATCGACACCGAGGACGAGCGCTTCTATCTCCACCACGGCATCGACTTCGGTGGCCTGGGCGCCGCGGCCAAGGACATGATCCTCCACGGCCGTCCCCGCGGGGCGAGCACCATCACCCAGCAGCTGGTGAAGAACATGTTCAGGACCCGCAGCGACTATTCTACGGGCCTGCTGGGCTACATCCCTGGCGTCAAGATGCTCATCATGAAGAGCAAGGAGTGGATCATCGCTACCAAGCTCGAGATGTTCTACAGCAAGAAGGAAATCCTCGAGATGTATGCCAACACGGTGGACTTCGGCAGCAACGCTTACGGCATCAAGACGGCGGCCAACACCTATTTCAAGACCACACCGCGACACCTCAAGATTGAGGAGAGTGCCGTGCTCGTCGGCCTGCTCAAGGCCACCAGCACCTACAACCCGCGCATCAACCCGAAGAACAGCCTGCGCCGGCGCAATCAGGTGCTCAAGAACATGGTGGAGCGCGGCGACTTGACCCAGGCCCAGTATGACTCGATATCATCGCTGCCCATCGACCTGAAATACACGCTCGAGAGCAACTACGACGGCGTGGCTCCCTACTTCCGCGAGGCGGTGGCCCGCGAGGTCGAGGAGATTGCCAGTGCGCAGGGACTGAAGCTCGACCTGGAGCGTGACGGCCTCAAGATCTACACCACGCTCGACAGCAAGATGCAGGAGTATGCCGAGCAGGCCGTGAGCGAGAAGATGAAGGCCGTCCAGCAGAGCTTCAACAGCCACTGGGGCAACCAGGACTGCTGGCTCGACGACAATAACCGGCCCATTGCGGGCTTTGTCGAGGACAAGGCGCGCAACACGCCCATCTACCACGAGCTGCTGGCACGTTTCCCCAACGACCTGGACTCGGTGAACTACTACATGAACAAGCCCCACATGGTGCACCTGTTCGACTACGTGAACGATTCGCTCTATATGGAGATGAGTTCGCTCGACTCGGTGCGCTATATGCTGCACTTCATGCACTGCGGCTTCATCGCGATGGAGCCCGAGAACGGC
Organism: uncultured Bacteroidales bacterium; assembly: GCA_902760865.1. Lineage (GTDB taxonomy): Bacteria > Bacteroidota > Bacteroidia > Bacteroidales > Muribaculaceae > Sodaliphilus. The sequence continues at coordinate 248,762 of CACWID010000001.1, forward strand.
CATGTCAAGGCTTGGGTCGGTGACGTGGACTTCGACACCTGGAAGTATGACAAGGTGCGGGCCAAGCATCAGCCGGGCTCGACCTTCAAGCTCTTTGTCTATGCCATGGCCATGGAGCGCGGCCTCGTGCCGTGTGACCGTCGCCTCGACGAGTATATCGACACGCTGGTCTATAACGAGGACAAGCAGGAGATGGAGCACTGGCGGCCCACCAATGCCAACGGCACCTTCACGGGCGCCGAGATGACCCTGCGTGCCGCCTTTGCACAGAGTATCAACAGCGTCACCGTCAGGCTGGCCGGCGAGGTGGGATTCAGCGAAATCGCACAGCTGGCGCGCGACATGGGCATCAAGTCGCCGATGGAGCCTAAGCCGGCACTCTCGCTGGGCGCCAGCGACGTGGACCTGATGGAGCTGGTCAACGCCTATTGCACCGTGGTCAACGACGGCATGCGCACCGACCCTGTCATCGTCACGCGCATCGTGGACCGTGACGGCAAGGAGATCTACAAGGCACCCTCCAAGCACCAGCGCGCCATGACCTACCGCTCGGCATGGCTCATGCAGCAGATGCTGATGGCGTGCCGGACCGATGCCGGCGGCACAGCGATGGCCCTGAACGGCTACATCACGCGTCCGCTCTATGACGTGGACCTGGGCGGCAAGACGGGTACGAGCAACCGCCATGCCGACGCATGGTTCGTCGCTGTCTCGCCAGGCCTGGTGTGCGGCTCATGGGTGGGTGGCGAGTATCGCCAGATACACTTCCGCTGGGGCGCATTGGGTCAGGGCAGCCGCACGGCACTGCCCGTGTGCGGTCGCTTCTTGCAGCTCGTGCTGAGCGATCCCCAGTTCCAGAAATACCACCGCCGTTTCGAGCCAGCCAAGGAAGTGATCAATGCCGACCTCTACTCGGGCTGCTCGGCGATAGCCCCCACCGAGGAGTTTGACTCCACGATGATGGACTTTGATGAAGATTCGCTCTTCATCCCCTTGAACGATGACTTCATCCCCGACGAGAAGCTCGAGGAACCGTCGTCCGCTCCCGATTCGGTCTGACCCCCTCCTCTTCACGCCGTTTCCTGACTCACACGTTTGTTGAGGGGCAAGAAGGATAAGAAAGACAATAGCGTGATTGTCAATATGATAATCAGCTATTTGTCTTTCTTTCCTTTATCATTGTGGCTGCGACTGGAGGGTGTGTCATAATTTTGATTGCTAGAATTATAACCGCCCTGCGGGCGGGAAATTAAGCAAATTATTTTTAAAATTTTTATTAATATGAATAATATATTAATTTTAATTTAAAAATTTGTTTAATTTCCCGTGCGATAGCACGGTTATATTACCGAGTCGCGATTATGGCACAGCCTCGCAGGTCAAAGCTCGCGCTATGTCGCTTTACTGATATAGTTGCTTCAAGTAAGGCTGACTTGGGCAGCGTCATGTGTCGGGTTTCACTACAGTCTCACGGGCTGCCGTGTCACGATGGTGGCGCGGCGTTTTTTTTTGAGGGGGATGGGAGTGCAGGGGTGCTATAGTGTAAAAAAATTAGACACTGTGGCGCGAAAAAATCATATTTCTGCCGATTTTTTATTGGAAACAGTTGCGAGTCGGCGTCGTTTCATTTAATTTTGTAAGGCTGCTACTAGGCGCTTATTCCGAGAAAAGTATTACCGAACAACTGATATTACACATTATTATTTTAAATACTATACTGCAATGAAAAAGAAATTACTGTTTTCACTATTCATCCTGCTTGTGACGGCGATCACAGCAGGCGCCCAGACACAGTTCTGGTATCAGGGCGTCCACTATGAGCTGTCTGATGTCTATTTTGATGCAGGCATGGACGCCAAGGTCATCGGCGCCGATGCCAACACCTACAGCGGAAAGATTGTCATTCCCCCCACCGTTACTGCGACGGTCTATGGCATAACTTCGGGCGGTGAGGGTTATTATGAGTTTCAGTTCTCGGTGACCACCATCGGTGAGGGTGCCTTCCGCAACTGCACGGGCTTGACCGAGATTGTCTTGCCCTCGTCATTATATACTATCGAGAACGAAGCGTTCATGGGATGTACCGGCTTGTCGTCGGTGAAGTTACCCACGACGCTCAAGACCATCGGCAACTATGCCTTCGCTGGCTGTACGGGCCTGTCGAGCATTCGGATACCGAGTTCGCAGACCGAGGTTCGGGAACATGCCTTTGACGGTTGCACGGGTTTGACTAACATCATCTTCCCCAAGACTGTATCTACTATTGGCAATTATGCCTTCGCTGGCTGTACGGGCCTGACGAGTGTCACCATGCCCCTCACGCTCGCCTCGCTGGGCAGCGGTGTGTTCCAGGACTGTACCGGCTTGACGAGCGTGGCCATGCCCCGCTCACTCAGTTGGATGGGCGCTGGCGTATTCAGGAATTGCACGAGTCTGACAAATGTCAATCTGCCTTCCTGCATCAGGGCAATCCCTGATGAGACCTTCTATAACTGCAGTAGCCTGTCCGGCATCAACATATCGCCATCGGTCAACCGCATCGGGAAATCGGCTTTCGCCTATTGTACAGGCCTGACCAGTATCACGATTCCCAAGTCGGTGACTTCGCTGGATTGGAACGTGTTCTATTATTGTACCGGCCTGACCAGTGTGACCCTGCATGACGGCATCAAGAGCCTGAACGGCACCTTCCAGGGATGTACCGGGCTGACCAGCCTGACGATTCCCAAGAGCGTGTCCACGCTGCAGGGCGCCTTCAAGGACTGTACCGGCCTGACGACGGTGACCTTGCCGCCGCAGCTGACGACTATCGGCAACGAGACGTTCTCGGGCTGTACCCGCCTGTCGGGCATCTACATCCCCAATGGTGTCACCACCATCGGCAGCGATGCCTTCAGAAACACCGCGCTGACGTCGCTGGAGCTGCCCGGCACGGTCTCCCGCATCGAGGACAACGCCTTTGACGGCTGCACGAGGCTGACGTCGGTGAGCACCCGCAGCCTGAATCCTCCCTACATGGCGGCCGACAACGGTTTCGCGACCGAGGCCTATATCAATGCACTGCTGCACGTGCCCGCAGCGACAGTGAACAGCTACAAGAATGCCGACTGGTGGAAGCTGTTTGAGAACGTCCAGGGCGAGGAAGCCTATAACACGAGCTACAACTTTGAGAGCGGCGGCCTCTATTACCTCATCACCGGCGCTAACACCGTCATGGTGACCGGGGGCGAGAACGTCAGCGGCGATCTGACCATTCCGGCCAGCGTGACCGACGGCGCTGTGACCTATAGCGTCACCGGCGTCGGGGCTAACGCCTTTATGGGTTGTTACCTCACCGCTCTGAACCTCCCTGAATCGCTGACCACCATCGGGACTAAAGCCTTCAGCGGTTGCTCCGGATTGACGACCCTCACCATCCCCGTGAATGTCACGAGCATCGGCGAGAATGCCTTCGAGGGGCTCGTTAACCTGCAGACGCTCGTGTGGAACGCGCGCGAGTGCTGGTCCTGTGGATTCACCTATGACAACATCGGCTACGGCAAGAACTTCTACTACGACCCCTACTACTATGAGGACCTCTACGAGACGGTGAAGACCAATCTGACGCAGTTCATCATCGGCAACCAGGTCAAAGTCCTGCCTCAAGGCATTGCCGCCAACAGCCAGTTGACGTCAGTCAATCTGCCCGCGTCGCTCGAGGTCATCGGCGAGGATGCATTCTACAACAGCATCCATCTGACGGCCGTCACAATCCCCGTCAATGTGACCAGCATGGGCGAACACGCCTTCTGCAACTGCGAGTCGCTCACCTCGCTCACATGGAATGCCCGCGAGTGCTGGAGCTATGGCGGACTCTTCTTCCCGAGTCCTATTGAGAATCCTGACATCCCGACAGGATACTATAACGAGACCCCGGACGGCGCATCACCTGTCAGGGAGATTACTATCGGCAATGAGGTCGAGGTGCTGCCTCCGGACTTTGCCCGCAGCTCCTTCATCACCTCCATCGTCCTGCCCGCCTCGCTGCGGGTGCTGGGCGACCATGCCTTCTTCAACTGCTGGAATGCAAGCGGTAATATCGTTCTGGGCGATGCCGTGACCGAGGTCGGCAATTATGCCTTCGGCGGTTGTTGCAATATCAAGGGGCTCACCGTGGGCCGCAATGTCGAGAGCATCGGCGACCACGCCTTCGGCAAAGGTGAGAAATACAATGATTATTACGGCAGTGACTACTACGGCTATCCTGTGGCTGAGGGCGCTTACTATATTGATGGCGAAATTCCCTCAATGTACTTGACGTCGCTGAACTGGAATGCCCGTCGCTGCCTGACCACCGGTGACCTGAAGTACAATGAGCTCACCACGTTGACGATCGATGGCGCTGTCGAGCTCTTGCCCGACAAGTTTGCCTATGGCGCAAGCCGGGTCACCAGCGTTGTGCTTCCCGGTGCGCTCCAGGCCGTCGGCAATTACGCCTTCTATAACTGTAATTGTTTCGAGAATCTTGAGTTGCCTGCAGGGGTGACCACTATCGGTGACCATGCGTTTAGTCGCAACTCCAGCATTACGAGCGTCACGATGGGCAATGCGGTCACCACCATCGGCGACTATGCCTTCAACTCTTGCAATAACTTGACCTCGCTCACGTTGTCGGAAGCGCTGGAGAGCATCGGCAACTCTGCTTTTTCTTCATGTCCGAAGTTGGGAGGCCTCTCGTTGCCTGTAACGCTCACAACGATTGGCGACAACGCCTTCTCCAGTTGCTCCAGCCTGCCGGCTCTGCATCTGCCGGCTTCGGTGACCAGACTGGGCAATAATGCCTTCCGCTATTGCTCTGCCATCAGTTCGATTGTCGTGGACAGCGATAACTCCGTCTATGACTCCCGCGACAACTGCAATGCCGTGATCATGACGGCCAACGACTCGATTGTGCTCACATGCAAGAACACCACCATCCCCGGCTCGATTACCTCGATTGCAGACTATGCCTTCTACGGGAACTCCCAGCTGACCCACATGGACATTCCCGCATCTGTGACCTCGATCGGCAAATATGCCTTCGCCAGCTGCAGCAGGCTGGAGAGCGTCACCATGCCTGCCGGTGTGAAGACCATCGGACAAAGAGCGTTCGCCTCTTGTGTGCGTCTGTCGTCCATCGCCTTGCCCGATTCGCTCCGGAGGATTGAGCCCTACACGTTTATCTATTGTCGCGGGCTGCAGTCGGTGACGATACCAGCACGGGTGGACACGTTGTCGCGCAACGCCTTTGACTACTGCGACTCGCTGCGGTCGATCGTCGTGGCCGGCGAAAATCCCGTCTATGACTCTCGCGAGGGCTGCAATGCCATTATCGAGAGCCGGACCAATACCGTGGTGGTGGGCTGCAAGAACAGTAGCATCCCTGGTACGGTAGTGGCCATCGGCGATTCAGCTTTCTACGAACGCACGGGCTTGAAAGCGATCTCTCTGCCCAATTCGGTAGAGACCATCGGCAACCATGCCTTCTACTGGTGTGACAGCCTGGCAACGCTGGAATTGGGCTCCTCGCTCAAGGCCATCGGCAATAACGCCTTCTACTATTGCGGCAAACTGAGAAGTGTGACCATCCCCGATCAGGTAGAGACCATCGGCAACAGCGCATTCTATGATTGCTATGGATTGAAAGAGTTGAACCTGGGCTCGTCGCTCAAGACCATCGGCAGCGGAGCCTTCGCCTGCTGTCGCGGGCTGACGAGTATAACTATTCCTAACTCGGTAGAGAATATCATGTCCGGAGCTTTCAGGAATTGCGAAAATCTGGCCGAAGTGCATCTGGGCTCCTCGGTCGAGGCCATCGGGGCCAGCGCTTTCAGCAACTGCACCAAGTTGGCCGACTTCAATCTTCAGGGCTCATCAGTCGAGACCATCGGGGCCAGCGCCTTCAGCAACTGCACCAAGCTGGCCGATCTCAATCTTCAGGGCTCATCAGTCAAGGTCATCGGGCCCAGCGCCTTCTATCAATGCTCCAGCCTGCAGAGTGCTGTCATGTCCAACTCGCTCGACAGTATTGGAGAATGGGCTTTCAACAGTTGTGAAAAATTGGCCGATCTGAATCTGGGCAACTCTGTCAAGTACATCGGCGAGAGGGCCTTCGAGGATTGTCATGCTTTGAACCGGCTCGTCGTCCCCAATTCGGTGGATAGCATCGGCAGTTGGGCTTTCTATGATTGCAGGGGCTTGACCAGTGTGCAGCTGGGCAATTCGCTCAAGACCATCAGCGACTACTGCTTCTACTACTGCACGGGCCTGCAGAGTGTCGTCATCTCCAATTCGGTAGAAGTGATCGGCTATAATGCCTTCTACAACTGTACCAACCTGGAAACGCTCAAGATGGGCAAGGCGGTCAAGCGCATCAAGGGCTATGCCTTTGAGTACTGCGGCAAGCTGACGAGCGTGACCATCCCCAACGCCGTCGAGACGGTGGAGAGCGGAGCCTTTGAGTCCTGTACGGGTCTGACCCATGTGACGATCGGCCGCTCGGTGAAGACGATGGACTGGGGCGTCTTCTACGGCTGTGACGCCTTGACCCGGGTCAACTGCCTGGCGTTGACACCGCCCACCATCAATTACGGCACATTCAACCGCTATACGGCCACGCTGGGCGTTCCCGAGGCTTCGCTCCAGGCCTACAAGGCGGCCCAGTACTGGAAGAACTTCACCACCATGGAGGGCATCCCCGGTGCGGGTCCCGGCGACGTGAACGGTGACGGCACGATTGCCATCGGCGACGTGACCAACCTCATCAACCTGTTGCTCACCAGCGGCGAGGTGCCCATCTATGCCGATGTGGACGGCGACGGCGTGGTATCCATCCAGGACATCACCGCCCTGATCAACAAGATCCTCACCGGCGACATCTAAGTAACGTGGGTTCGATGATGATATTGAATGTCAATCAGCGCGTTAGCAACTCCCCCTCTAAGATTAGAGGGGGCCGGGGGCGTTGATACCCCCAGAGTAAGTGCCTTGACGGTAAATCATACTCCTCTGGCGCTTTGCGCCACCTCCCCTATCTTAGGGGAGGAATTGCTAAGTAAACTGCCATTTCCATACCTTCCATCACTGGGGGTGCGGGGCTCGACAGGGGCTGCCGCACCCCTTAGTGTAAAAAAATTAGACACTTTACTGTCTAAAATTTTTACACTTTGCGTTTTTGGCGAAAAAAAGTTTGCCTTCCGGGTGCGGGCTGTCCTAACTTTGCATCAGCAAGACGGGAAAAGCGTTTTTGCTGTCAGAATGAAAGAGATTTGGTTAATGAATATAGTTATAAGGAAAAATGGAGCCTTAGAGCTTTTACCGGCAACACCCAATCGATGAGCTGTGACGCGCGGGCGGCGCTCATCAACGGCGAAGCTGCCTTGCTAGGGAACACACACGCACACTGACTATTACCCGGAGCATTGCCGGGGACACGGCGAAATAGGTTAAAGACGACAACAGGAGAATAGTAAACAAGACATAGCCGTTGTTCCCCGACAATGCCGTTTTTTTCTGGCCCTACCTAACTTTGCTTATTCCTTGCGGGCGTCACTGGCGAGCAGACGGTGCCCCAGGCGGCAGTAGATGCACTTGCGGGCCTCGCAGTAGTTGCGTCGCAGCTGGATCAGGGCCTGACTCGTCAACGCGTCCTCACACTTGATGCCGGCGGCCCTGAACATCGCCACGATGCTGTTCTGCTCGGGACGGAGGTCCTCGAGCAGGGCGATGGCGCGGTCGGTCATCGGGTAGTCGTCGGTCATCTCGCCGCGGGCGTAGTAGAGCGGGGCGACGGTGTTGATGAGCACGATGTCGATGCTGCTGCCCGACAGGGCGCGCCCAGCGCTGGGCGACGGTTTGCCGAAGGAGTAGTGCGTCGTCCAGTAGCCGCTCAGCTCGATGTCAAACAGCTGTCGCAATGATTTGGTGTCCTCGGCATTGAGGATGTCGTTCATCAGGTTGAAACCGCCCTGGACGAACTGGGCCAGCAGGGCGATGCGGCGATAGGGGAAGTTCTGCGGGCGGCTGCGGAACAGGCGCCATGCCGTGCCCTCGATGGGGCGCAGCGAGAATTTGTTGGCCAGGAAGGCATACTCGCGCATCAGCTGCTGGTAGTAGGGATCCTCGCTGTGGGCGCCGTTCAGCAATCCCGACTGGCCGAACAGCAGGGCCTCGACCTGCAGGATGGAGTCGCTGTGCTTGTGCAGCAGGCGCAGCGGGGTGATGCGCGCCAGCCGCTCAAAGGCGTCGTTGTTGATGCCGAAGCCCAGCGTCCTTGCCAGCATCACATAGCAGATGTCCTCCCAGCTGCCATGATAGCGGTCGTAGAGTTCCCGCACGCGGTCCACCTTGCCGTGAAGGCGCTCGAAGGCCAGGGCCTCGATCCACTCGGTGACGGTCAGGGGCGGTACCTCCTTCAGGCGCGCGGCACAGGGCAGTTCCACCTTGGCATTGACCAGGCGGTCATAGCACTCGTTGAAGCGCGGCGACACCTGCAGCTCGACCTGCGGGATGATTTCGCCGTTGATGCGTGTGACGGGGGCGTCGTCCTTCTCGACGACGTGCAGGATTACGCTGTCATAGGCCGGGTCCTCGTCATGGTGGTGCCGCTTCCAGTCGCTGGCGCGCACGTGTATCTCGACGTTGCCCACCCACATGTGACCGTCAATCTCGACCTTGGCGTTGAAGAAGTCGGGCCCCGAGTCGGTGTTGAGCAGGCCGGGGTCGATGACGCGCACGCGGCGGCCGTCGTTGGTCGCCATGTCCTCGCTGAACCACAGCTTGTGTTGCCAGATGTATTGCAGCAGTCCTTCCATTTTTAGGTTTCTCTTTGTTGATTCCTCACGCCAAGGCGATCCTATATTCTCTCGCCCCAGCCGGGCTGGTAGAGGATGAAGTGGGAGTCCTCATAGACGACACGGTACCGACCGTACTCGAGGAACCGGTTGAGCACTTCCAGCTTGCGGTTGTCGCGATAGGCATCCTGCTGGCCATAGTCGGTCCTGAAATCCGTGCTCGGTTCGCTCCAGAAGGGGCCCAGGGGGTTGAACTTCTGCTGCAGGACCATGGGGAAGCCGGCCTTGGGGGCATAGGCCAGCTTTTTCTCGAGCATCGGGACGCTCAGTTGCTCCACCCACGAACAGCCCAGATAAGGCCGCGTGTGGGTGAGGTAATTCATCAGCGGCGCGCTGCCATAGGCCATCAGCACTGTGCCGGGCTTCACGTGGGGCGTGATGCCGTGCAGCACGGTGTTCATCAGCTCGGCACGCTCGCGGGTCGTGTAGATGTGTGCCGCCCGGTCGTTGTCGATGGCGTAGGTTTTCTGCCACAAGGGCCCGCCGTCAAAGTAGGCACCGCCCGTGACCATGCGGATGGCGCATACGGCGATCAGCGCCAGCGGGAAGGCAATGCGCGAGCGTCGCAGCCACCACAAGGCGGCCACCGGCGCGAGAGCCCAGGCGACAATCGTTCCGTTGTTGTAGGCCCCGTCGCTGCCCAGGGGCATCACCAGCATCATGCCGATGCCCAGCAGCGCCATCCATGTCAGGCCCGAACGACCGTGCCAATGCTTGATCATGACCATGATTCCACCAGCCAGGCACATCACCCACAGCGGCTGCAGCGGGTGCATCCTGTAAACGAACCATACGAACACGGCCAGCGCTGCCGCCTTCAGGACCCACGAGAGCCACGGCGTCCTGTTGTGCGTGTGAGCCCACCAGTAGAGCAGGACCGGCACCGCCAACTTGGCGGCTACCCACAACTCGGTGGCATAGAAACGCAGCTGGACCGTCATCATTCGGCCCGTGGTGTGTGAGGCCGTGCCGCTGTCGTCGGCTGCAATGGCGCGAAGGTCACGCAACACGTTGAGCAGGCAGGTATAGTGGTGTTCGGGCATCAGTGCCAGCACGAGGCCGAAGGCCAGCCCTGCCGCGCCCAGGAAGGCCAGCGTGAGCCCCGCCGTGCGTTTCCAGCTGAGTGCTGACCGACGTCGTTCGGCAAAGTATCTGATAAAAGGTAATAGGGCCATCGATAGTCCCAATACATTGGGAATGCGCACCAGGATGTTCAACCCCGCCATCGCTCCGGCAAGGGCAATCATCCACATCTTGTCCTTTTCCATGCCTCGCCACAGCAGGGTGATGGCGAGAACGTAGAACACGATGGTGCAGAGGTCGTAACACAGCGTGTAGGGTGGGGCGATGAACGAGGTGACCACCAGGGCACAGCCCAGCGCGATGGCCCGCTCATCGACATGACGCCGCAGGGCAAAGTACAGAATCACGGCACACGCCGTATTGAAGGCCACGCCCAGCAGGCGCATCCCGCACATGCCCATCGACGGAAACATCGACTGGAACGTGCCGCCGATGACGCCGCTCAGGTAGTACATGAAATTATACTCCACACTGCTCGGGTGCGTGAAGATGTTGTCATAGAAGGTGAGGTAGAAGCCAGCGTCGGCAATGTCCATCCCGAAGAATACTCCCAGCAGCTGGTACAGTACCAGCGCGGCGAGCACGGCCCAGAACAGCTGCCCGGGGTGGCGCTTGGTCCAGGAGAGGCGGTCCATCGTCGTGTCAAAGTCACGCAAGTAGGCCTTGTCGGCATGGGAGAGCATCACGCTGTCGCCGCCGCTGTCCCCGTAGGCCGTCAGGTGGCGTTGCTCCACATCGGGGACGGCCTGGGTGATGCGTCGCCATTTCTCGGCACCGTTGCAGTTGGGCGTCGCGAATTTCCCGGTAAGCAGGCCGTCGTCATCCACTTCCAGCTCTGTGCCGAGCACGGTCGTGTCTTTGTCGCTGAACCACGGCTCCACCCAGTCGCGCAGGCTGGCGGTCACCACCAGCACCTGGTCCCCTCTCTCGAGGGCGCGGTCCATAGCTAGTTGGGCCTCAGGACGGGTCAGCGATTGTTGTTGTTGCTTGAACTGGGCGCACAACTGCAGGAACCGTTCCCTCGGCATCCCCTTCACGAAGTGGCCGATGAGCCGCTCCTTGGCCTGGCCGCCACGCAGCACGTGCAACTTGAACAGCACAATCCACGGCAGCGTCAGCAGCAGCCCCCACAGGTAACGCCACTTGCCGAAGGCATGTGTCAGGAACCGTGGCAGCGTGTCATGCAGCGTATAGGTCCCGTCAAAGTCAAAGGCGACGACGCGTTTCATGTCTGTTTTTAGTTTCTAGTCCCTAGTTGAATCTAACGTCTAGTGTCTAATGTCTAGTGTCTAACGTCTAGTGTCTAAAGTCTAACGTCTAGTGTCTAAAGTCTAACGTCTAGTGTCTAAAGTCTAACGTCTAAAATCAATAATAGATGATGATGAGGAAGGTGATGAACCATCCCGCCAGGCACAGCTGGATGAAGCGGTCGCGCAGCAGCACCCCGGTGGGGCTGCCGCTGCGGTTCTCCACCACGGTGATCTGCAGATAGCGCAGGATACCCGCCAGGACAAATACGGCGGTGCAATAGACATATTGGCTGTCAAGCCTCGCGGCGACAGTGCCGGTCATGGTGTACATCATGTAGGACACGATCGTCACCGTGGCCACCAGCGTGAGCGCCATGTTGATGAACTGCAGGTTGTAGTTGGCGATGCCGCGGCGGACGGCTTTCCCGGTCTCGGCCTGCAGCATCACGTCGTCGCGCCGCTTGCCCAGCACCAGGAACAGCGCCAGCAGGAAAGTCATCACTACAATCCACTGCGACGGAATGATATTGCCCGTGATGGCTCCGGCCAGCACGCGCATCACATAGAAGGATGCCACCACCAGCATGTCAATCAGGCTGACGTGCTTCAGCCACAGACTGTAGGCGACATTCAGCGCCATGTAGCCCAGCAGCAGCCACGTCAGGTCTGGTATGAGCCACAGGGTGAGCCCCACGGCGAGCAATGCGCAGACAGCCATCGCCGTCCATCCGGCTCCGACGCTCACCGCCCCCGAGGCGATGGGGCGCTTGCACTTGACGGGGTGCAGGGCATCGGCCTTGCGGTCCAGGATGTCGTTCAGGCAATAAACGGCACTCGCCGCCAGCGAGAAGATGACGAAGCAGACCGCCGTGAGCCCCAGCAAGTGGACGTCGGTGAACTTCTTGTCAAAGAACAGCGGCAAAAAGACAAACACGTTTTTGCTCCACTGTTTCGGTCGCAGCAATCTGATGATGGGTGGCAACATATCCTCGAGGTTTTTTAGTCTTGTTTCAGTTTTACAAAGGTAATGCTTTTCGTCGAAAAAAAGAAAAAAGTAAAAATTTTCGCAAAAAAATTTGGTCACGTCAAAAAGTCGCCGTATCTTTGCAGTCGCTTTTGAAAAGGTACCTTAGCTCAGTGGTAGAGCAGTGGACTGAAAATCCGCGTGTCCCTGGTTCGATCCCCGGAGGTACCACGGAACGCCCTAACTCACGTTGGGGCGTTTTTGTAAAATATTGGGCATTAGCCTCTTATCTTTCGCCCGGTTAATGTCATTTTGTTAAATTTGTCGGCACAAAAGCGTCACAGAAGGCTTTGTCGGCACAAAAATGACACTGATTATGGCAATCATTTCTATTAAAAGAAGACGTGAGGAACGGCGTGATGGGAGCGCTGCTCTATACGCTGTTTTCCATCTTAGCCGCGAGAAAGTCCGAATTCCCTTGAATTTGTATGTCAAGGCTTGCGATTGGGATCCTGTTGCAGAGAAGGTAAAAGGGCGTGGGCTGACAGCGAGAGACCTAAACCTGGTAATTGAGAATGCTAGAGGCAAAATTAATGATGTGATGGTTCGCGCCCGCCTAGTTGGGATGCCTCTTACTAAGGAATTGTTTTTCACCCTATACCAACACCCATCAGGCGGACAAAGTTTCATAGATTTTGCATGGCAGCGTCTTAAAACGAACAGGCGTGCTCTGTCTTGCAATACCTGGCGCCAGCATAAGAGTATTCTGAAGAAAATTGAAGGCTACAACCCACACCTCCAGTTTTATGAGATTACTCCAGAATTTCTTAACCTATATGTGGCGCATCTACGTCAACTAGGCAACGGTGATGCGACTATTTGGAAAAACATGACAGTACTTCGGGGGTATATTTTAGCCGCTGTGCGGGCTGGTTTTATAATAAAGAATCCGTTTGAGGCATTCCGCATTAAAAGAGCGGCTCCAAATATCATATATCTCACGGAAGATGAACTGAAGTTGATGGTGGATTTTTATCTCCGAGAAGAATTGGAAGAAAAGGATCAGGACATATTGCGTTTTTTCTTATTCATGACCTTTACATCCCTGCACATCGGAGATGCTAGAGCGGTCACCATAGAGTCAATCCGTCAGAACGAGCTTCATTATGTTCGCAAAAAAACGAGAAAACGGGTTTCTGTGCCTCTGTCCGAACCAGCTCAAAAACTGATAGATTATTACAAAGGAAAAAGAACTCATGGCCAATTGATTATGAAACTGCCGACAGACCAAAACATAAACAGGAGAATGAAAATTATCTGTGAACGTATCGGAATCTATAAACAAATAAGTGCCAAAGCAGCAAGACACACCTTCGCCACATTATATTATAAAAAGAACAAGGGTGATTTAGCGACCTTGTCCAACATCTTAGGGCACTCGTCGCTTGCCATGACAATGATTTATGCCCATATCAATCAGGAAAATCGGGACCAAGGCATTCATGTGTTCGATGAATTGGCTTGGTAACACATGAAGGCGTGCTGTACAGTCAGATTGTCACACAGCAATGACCCCTTGATAGCTATTGCCATAAATACTCTCTCCACAAAACCAACCTAGAAGCATCATGTCGGCCGCTTTCGTCCAGCCACAGCACCGCCAGCATTGCCGCCTAAGACCTATGCAGCCCTGGGGACATGTGCTTGGCGGAGGCTTCTGTAACATAGACAAGGAATGTCGCAATAGCAATTATTGTTGCGCTTGCGCACGCAGCCATTCCGTTGTCAGATTGAGTCTCTCCGGGTAGCCTGCGGTGATATCATACTCCTCGATGTCGGCCACGTTGTCCATAGCCGCTACCGCAGCCTTATGAGCCTCGGTGACGTTCAGAGCCTCTGCCGCATAGACCTCAAGTGCGTTGAGCATCTGTAGCCATGCGCTTGTCGGGAATGTGAACTGCTGCCCACCGAACCATTTTGTTGCAGTCTCTCTGCCCAAAGCCGCATAACTCTCTATGCTGATGCGCAACGTCTGACGTGTCTGTGCATCAAGCCACATCGGTTGGCCTGCGAGATAGAACAAATTCACGTTCTCGCTCTGGTCATAACCGTCAATCTCGGCCATCTTGCTAGTCCTCGCCATTGCCAACAGTTCCTCAGCCGTAGGTTCCGGCTCGACATATACAAGCCACCCTGCCGCAAGCATCTGTTCGTTTGTCGGGTTGAGGATGCTTGCATCATCAGTATACAACACGTTTCCAGTGAAGAACACTGCCTTTCCGTCTATTTCTTTGTAATATAACATATTGCTTGGTTGTTATAAATATTCAATTGTATATCTGTCATTAGGATAATCTGGGTTGCTATTTGTGAATAATTGTCCAGTTATGTTATCCCAAAGGCCGCAGACCCCATCAACTTCTTTAGGAACTCCATCAAATATAAGTTCTCCATTATGCCAAAGTTTAAGGTATGCTATGCCACCATTGAAACTTCGCCAATTATATATGTGGTAACTTAGTTTGATAGTACCAGTTCCGATTTCTGTATGAGTGTAACCTGTAGAAATCTTCGCTCCATTAACATAGTAATAGTCTAAGTCATAGGAGCCACCTTTTATAATTTTTTTAGCTAAAACGTAAGGTTCGTTAACGACAAAATGATAGTCTTTATATGTACAAGTACCATCGCTCTGGTTAACTAATTCTACAACGTTACTATTGTACGCAGAATATATAAGATTTTTACGGGCATTATTAAAGAGTATAAACTTTATCTCAAACTCCAAATCTTGATAATCTGCGATATTGGTGTTAAGGGTACAGTTATTTCTTTGGCAAAGGTAAGGCTCTGGCCCAACGATAGGCCCATCGCCACCTCCTGCCACCGCCTTGACCCGTCTTCTAAGAATCGCCTCGTTCATAATCAAGCCTTGGGTGAGATGTCGGTCAATATGCACACATCGTACAAGATGTTGAACTCATAGGTCTTGCCTGCCACGATGTCGGGGACGGAATCCGTGAAACGGATGCCGCTCGGCAATGACAGTGTAAGATCATCTGCAACTGCGGTGAACCTGCCCATGAATGACAGTGCCACGGTCGCACTTGTAGAGAACGATAACGTCAACGCATTGTCCGCAGCCGTTGCGCTGCCCACGTTGCCAAGCAGGTAGTACTTGTTCGGCTCAATCGCCGCCGTCCTGTTGGTCGGTGTGAGCGACACGATAGGCATTGACACCTTGCCGTCAACCTCGCTTTTGGTATAGTAGTTCGCAAGGCTCTGGTGCTGCGTAATGAAGCCACTGTCGTTATTAAGTTCACTGGTCTTGGTCGGGATGTGGGTGCTTGATGGCAACGCACCGACATCATTGGCCGACAGCGTGATGTCATCTGACAAAGACTTGCCGTTGACCGTTCGGGATGTCGGCACTGCCCCCACCTCGGATGCAGTGTATGACGGCTTGGTGGGCTGCTTTGCCCATAATGGAACGGTCGGGTCGTTCTCTGCGTACGAGCCAGACCCGCCAGACGAACCGCCAGACGATGACGCCCCGTTGGTCAAGACTTTCTCGAACGTATGCACAAGCAGATTGGCCATCTTCTGGCTGCCTCTGTCGTTAGGATGCAGACGGCCAGGATTCCAACTATGCCACCACGAGTTCTGGTCGATGTTGGTGTCGTTAGTGTTTGACTCGTTGAACCAGTCGCACACGGGAAGCCGACGGGTTGTAGTTGCCGCCATGCCCCTTGCGTGTCGTGCAAAGGATGATTACAGCGTTCGGATTGACCTCGTAAATCCTGTCAAGCAGAGTTCGATAACCATAGTAGAAAGACTTGGTATCAAGGGTAACGCCCTCGGTGCGCAGAAAATCGTCCATCGTGCCAAGCGGGATATTCATCCCCCAGTCGTTGATGCCGTACTCAATTGTGTAGAAATCGGCACTGGAACCGTCTGGAAGCAGTGTTGCGGCGTTCTTTCCATCGCTGTTGGCATTTGATCCAGTGGCCGTCTGACCGATGTAGTGTCCGTTGCCGCCCTTGTTGGTGACCGAGGTGAAATTAATCCGCTCTGTCACCCTCGTCACATAACCTTTTGTCAGGCCAGAGGAAATGACCCAACTGGGAAGGTTTTCGCCATCATAATAGGTTATGGAGGTTCCTAGCGCAGTCCACGATCCGCCGGCGTCAATCTTGCCGCTTTGCGGTTCACTGCTGCCTTGCCCCGCTCTCTCAAAGAGCGCATCGAGCGCATCTTCTACCGTGGGGCAGTTGTTCTTCTTGTAGTCCACGCTGCTAGCATCAATCTTGTCTATCGTGGGTTGATTGCCACTGTCGCTACCACCTTGCTGTCCTGCCCCATTAAAGAGCGCATCGAGCGCATCTTCTACCGTGGGACAGTTGTTCTTCTTGTAGTCCACGATATCGGCATCCGTGCCGATTCTCTTGCCGTCTATTGTTAATTTTGACATAATGATTTCTTATTAGGAGTTTTCTTGATAATTAGCAATGTCCACAAATTCCAACAGACCTGCTGTGATATATGTGGCCCAGTTCGTGTCCCCTTCATAACTTGTTATTAAGTTATTAGGCACATAAACCTTGCAAGGCACAAATTCGCTACCCTCATCAGTTTTTCTTGTTGCCAATTTACCCAATGCATTTGCATTGATTGTAACAATACCATCAGCTTTACGGAGTACAAGTTTTTTGAGAGGGCCTGCATAGTTGAGTTGTGAACCAAGTGCAGATTTCCCAGAAAAGAAATCAAACGTATCGAAACGGCCACGCCCCCACACATTATTTGTTACATTGCTGTTGAGTACAAGTATCTTTGAGTAACTGCTGTTAAATGAGTACCCAGCCATAGAGGACACGCTTGACGGAATTACGAATTTGTTGAAATTCTTTGTACCAAACCCCCAGTCTTTGATGTTTGTCACATCATAATAGTTTTCGCCTATCATGATATAATCTGGCAAGATGAGTCGGTCGCAAACAAAATTAGAGTCTTCATCCCACCACGGAGCTTTGTTGGCATATGCCTCCACTGTGCCATGTGTACTACCACTAGCAACTGAAAGTATAGTGAAAAATACCCATAGATCGGGCGATTGTGTCCCTGCGGTTGAGTAGCCAACATTTCTTACCACTTCCGTGCCTTCCGCCTCCGTCTCAGCCTCTTCCTCCTCCCAGTTCAGCGTCACCGTGCGGGTCAACGAACCGCTTGTGATGGTCAGTGTACCAGTCGTTGCCGTTGCACTGTTGCTTCTGGTGATTGTCACATCGATGCCGTTGTTGCCTGCGGCATTCACAGCTGCCGCGGTCAGTAGGCTCTTCGACACACTGAAACCATCCCCGGACACCGACAGCCCGACATCATTCAGCAGATTGCTGCCCTTGATGTTCACGGTGCCGGTAGCCGGGGAACCCGACTCGCTCTGCATGTTAAGCTGCGTCGGCGCCACTGTCAGCGACGGCACCTGGACCTTGCCGGTCAATGTAATTTCAACAGGGGTAGCTCCAGCGCTGCTGAGGGTCAGCTTGGCAGACTGGTTTGCGGTGTCCGATGCTTCGGGGTTAAACTCGACTGTCAACGTGCCGCCATTCTTACCTAGCGACCCAGGAGAAAACGAGAACTTTGAGGCATTCGTGCCGCTTTTTGTGACTGTGATACCTGATGTTAAGTTCGATGCTTCTACTGTTATAGCGGCAGTGCCTGAACCTCCAGCAATAGCTGATATCTGCACTGATGAGACTGCAGAGATTGTCGGCAATGGGGCGGCCATGTACGAAGCCGTCACGGTCTTGCTCTCAGCGCCTGCACTCGTGACAACAATGGTATTGCCCACGCTGTCTGCCGAACCTTCATAAATCGCCGTAACCGTTGTCTCTGCTAGTACACTGCCCGTCGGTGACAGCGTGACCGACTCTGCCTTCGTTCCGCTGCCGACTCTCAGCTTCCAACCCGACGCACTGACGCGGACCGTCACGTCGCCTTTGAGATTGGATCCGCTCACCTTGAATGTGCCGCTCTTGTTAGTACCAGAGAGAACGACATTGCCAAGCACACTGAGCATTGGTGAGCGCACGATTGAGAAAGTGTCCGTTGTCTGGTCATAAGTAATTGTCCTGTCCGAAGCCTCCAGCGACTCCACCCTCTGGCCCAACTCCTTGCCCATCTCAGCCGAAAGAGCCTTGTCCGTTCCACCTTCAGTAAGGTTGTTGATGACACTTATTAGTCCTACGCTCATCAACTGATCGAGTGCCACCTGTAAAACTGAAATTCGATCGGACAAAGTCGTATCTTCAGCCTGTCGAACCGTGACCTCGTCCTGGATCGCTTGGTTGAGTGATGCGTCAACGGCTTCGAGGGCTGACACGGCGGCGTCAAGCGCACTGGCGGTCGCCATGGTCTTGACCTTGTCGGAAAGAAAGACGAGCACTGCGGCCACGATGAGATTGGTAACTGTGCCAGGCTCCTCTGCGTCGTTGATGAATTGGATGAGGGCGTCGATCTGTTGTTGTGTCTGGTTACTCATAATTATTGTTTTTAGTCAAATTCTTCACTGAATTCCTGGGAGAACAATCCGCCCCGGACGGGCATGGTTTCTGTTGGGAGTTCCCCGGTGAGGCAGATGTCGCCATCGACAGGGGTGATCTTCAAGCTGAAAGCCTGAGGACCGCTTGGATGAAGGTCGTGGGAGAGTTCTTCGGCTGTCACGATGACCTTAACGGGATCACTGGCCACATCGAGCAGGTACACTTCTTCACTGGCGATGGCATCGAGGATGAACACTAATTCCTGTCGTGTCTTATAACCAGTAGATAGATTGATGACATTTGAGATTTCAGCCCGTTGCCGCTCGACGGCAAAGTCGTCGATGTCGGCCATGTACCGCTTGTATTGCTCATCCTCTTGCTCACCGTTGACCTCTGGGGTACATTGGGCATTACCGGTGATCTCGACAATCTCAAAGGCACCGAAGCTGTTGCGGAACTTCAGGCGGTAACGCTCGCGCTGGGGACGCGCCTCCTGGATAGCGACGCGCGCCGCTGGATCATCATCAACGAGAATGTCAAACACGCCCACGATGCAATCATACTCGTCCAGGAAATGCTGCCTTACAGCTTTAAGGTCGACACTGCACAGCTTGCCGTGGTAATCCACCTGGTTGTATGTAGCTGGCAGGCTTACCGAATTCCCGCTGACGATGTCACAGATCGAGACCGTCCCCTCGAGGGGGTAGAAAAAGACCAGTGGATAAAGCTCGCTCTCCTTGATGGTGAGACGCCAGTCATGAGTGCGGGTGGTGAGGAAAAAGTTACAGGACGGGTTAAAGAATCGAGCGGCAAAGATGTCTGTGTTCGCCAGTTTCAGCTTTCGGTAGTTCTGCTTCGAGACACCACCCTGATGTGCAACTATTTGCCAGGTGTAGGGCTCCTGGGAACCGTCATCCACCTCAACAATCACGCTGCCGTCATGCAGGCCATAGGCTATCATGCCTCCATCTTCACCAGGATCCGAGATAGGCGATATGATAGCATCGATAAATTCGGCTAGATTGATGGTGGCCGGAGCTGTGACCTCTCCCTTATAGGCCGGATGATCACTTGTGTAACCCTGGCCATAGATGGAATACACACACCGCCCCGCCCTCGGCATGTCGAGCATGATGGGATTGCGGGTAAAGGCATGACCAGTGGCCGTTGGTGTCAATGTGATGGGCATTAGCCTGTGGTAACTAGGTTTAACAATAGGCTGCCGTGGCGCTCCCCCGTGACCTGGACGGTCATCAGGAAACGGGAACGCTCACCGCTGGGCCTGGTGATGAAACTGATAAACTCGCTATAGCGACCAATGTTGGACTCCCGCCAGACCTCGAATAGGCTGCGACAGTCGCTGACTTGGGGCGCTATGGTGATGCTGTTTGTCATATCTGCAAAGGTCTATAGAAAATCCACATAATGAAAGGACGGTTTTTTAACTGTATTCTGCGACCAGCCCGACTCGGTATTGCACGGGCACATGCAGGGAAACATACAGAACCCGGCCATCCTCGTCGGTCTCGTAAACACCAAACACAACCGTGGCTTCATAATCACGCCAGACGCTGCCTGGACCACTTGGTGGATCCATCAACTCGACATCGCTGGCCCAGGCGTCGCCGCCGATGACTTCGAGGAGATCTGCCGAACCGTAGGTCTGGATCATCCGCTGATGCGTTCGCTCGACCTGCTCGTCCAGGTTGGAACGGTAGAATACCCATTTCCATGTCTGCGTGCTGGGACCTACATCGGGTACAATCTGTCCCGTAGCTGTATCTCCAATGGGGCGCATCGTGCGCAACGTCATGGCAACTTCAACATTGCGGTCCATGGGCAGCATGTAGTCAAATCCATCGATCAGCAATGCTTGCCCTTGGTACTTCACTGGCTCCAGCAAGTCAAGACCCAGCAGTTGAATAGCGTTCATCCTGGTAGTGACCTCCACCTTGTTGAACGATCGGCGCAGCATGTCGTCATAGCCGCTCCAGAACCGGGCATACAGGCCGTCATTCCACTGGAACAGCAGCGACAGCCGCTCGCCCTGGGCATCTCCCGGCGGCGTGATCCGGCCGCTTTGACCATAGGATATGACCAGCGCCAGCGGCGTCTCGTTCTCCTCCTTCTCGCTCTCGCGGCCCTTGATGTAAGAGTGGCGGTGAACAGCACCGGTAATATAACCGGGATAATAGGTATTGCCGATCAGCAGCATCGGTACGCATTCGTCCTCACTGCTCAGCTCTTCGACATCCACACCCTCCGTCTGCGGGTCCCAGTTAAACCAGCCGCTCACGCTATCCGTGTAAACATAGGTATTTTGGTTGGGTTTGGTGTTGACGTTATCCAGTTTATACAGCTTCCCAGTCATCCGCTCCAGCAGCAGGGGAGACGAGAGAGGGTCTCCAGGCAGTCGCTGCTCCACCGTCGTCAGGTCATCAAGCGATAGACCCTTCGCAAAATCCTCCAGTCGCTCGTTCACCGGCGCCGCATCAGGCAGACTCGTCTTCGCGCTCAGCTTCAACTGCTTCCGCGACTCATAGCTCACCAGCGGCCACTCCGCTTGCCACGGCGTCAAGTCAAGCCCAGGAGACTTCGTGATGATGTCACGCACCAGCTCCAGCCTCACCCGTCTCGTGTCCTGGTTCAGCAGGTACACCAGCCCGAACCTCACCTTCAGCGCCTGCAGGAACGCCTGCACCTCACAGTCCGGCAACAGATCGCTGTACTTCAGCCACCCCGTGCAGATCGCGTCAGCCACATTGTTCAGCACCACCACCTGCGACAGGTCACCCACAGCAGCGCCCTTGAACGGATTCGACTCGATCTCATAACCCAGGTCCCCGAATGCCAGCTCCAGCACGCGCCACACATACAGGAACCCCGTCACACCATAACCGTCAGGCAACATCACGTTCATCATCGTCCCGTCAACAGGCTGCTGTTGCGTCCGGGCGTCGCTCACCAGCATCCCGTTGCCGTCCACGCGGTTCAGCAGCCCCCAGTACGTCGTTTTAGTGTTGCCCGTCGTCACCTCCTCACGCTCCACAGCCACCGGGAACACAGCAAAGTCTTCACCGCCACCGTTCGAGTACGCCGCCTGCAGCAGCCCCTTCAGGTAGCTCACAGTGCCGTCACCCACCATCGGCAGCGCCAGCTCGTTCAGCTTACGCTTCTTCCACGCCTCATACGCCTCCGAGTTGTCAAAACCCACATTAAAAGTGATGCCCTCCCTCCGGCTAGCGTTCACCAGGTTCAAGATGCCACGACGGTGATACACGCCGTCACTCACCACACACGACTTGTCATCACCCATGGGCGACTCCACACCGTCCAGCCGATGGGGAAAACCCGTAATGAGCAGGTTGCGCGCCGTCGCCGGCACCGTCGCCGGCAGCGACTGGCTCCCGCGCTCATTCATCACCGGCGACTTCTCCTCCACCTGCAGCGTCAACTCGCCACTCAGGTCCAGCACGCCCCGCTTCGTCTCAATCTTCAGCATGATATCTACTTTTTACGAGTAAACGGAGCACGCGCCTGTGTCAGCACCTCACCCGCCTTCTCAATGTCCTGATACACAATATACGCCCTCAAGTTCCGCACCGCCTCAGTAGCAGCCCGCAACTCAGCCGCAACACCAGCCAGCTCAACAGCAGCCGCACCGTCACCCGTGTAGCCACCCCCAGCAAAGCCCCTGGTCCCGTTTGCGGCGTTGGTAACGCCGCCCAAGCCCGGCAGCCCCCGCCGTTGCCGCCTGATCGCCTCGATCATCCCCACAGCATCCACCACCCGCGGGTCACCCATGATAGGCTGCGGAACAACGTATTCACCCTTGTGAACAACCCCGGCCACCTCCAGCCGCCGCCCGTCACCCGTGTACCCGCCCTCACTGTAGCCGCTCAGCACCCGCTCGGCAGTCCCCATCGACTGTCCGGCACCGCTCGACTTCGGCTGCAGCCGCTTCACCTTGTCACGCTCAGCCTTAGCAGTGATCACCTGCGCCACACCAGTCGCCGTCAGCAGCGCTGCCGCAATCGCACCACCGATCGGCCCCAAGTCCGCAAACGCCTTCATCACCGACACAGCAGTGTCAGCCACGATCTGACTCACCTTGATCGCAAAATTCACGTCAGCATACTTCTTCTGGATCTCCAGCTTCCTGTTCTCCTTCTCCTCCTCCAGCGCAGCAGTGTCCTCGCCAGCATTCTCCGCCTGGCGGATCAGCTCGTCATACTTCGCCTCACTCATGTCAAGCTCAGCCTGCTGGATGGCACCGAACATCGAGCTCGCAGCCCCGCTGTAGTAGTCAAAATACCGCTGCACATGCTGCGCCTGCAGCTCCAGCTTCTTCTTCTGGAACTCCTTCTCCGATATCAACTCATCATCCTTCAATTTCTTGAACTGAACCAACTCACGGTCATACTCCTGCTGCCACGACAACCCCAACTGCTCACGGATGCCCCACAGCTCCTGTTGGTGCTCAAACTCTAGGGTGCGCAGCTTTGCCTGCTTTTGGCGCTCCAGTGCCTCCGTTTCCAGCCCATTCTGCTGGGCAACACTGATCATCGCATCATACGCCGCCGTCACAGCCGCCTTCTCGCGCTCCAGATTCCGCTCCAACCCCTCCAACCCCACCGGGTCCGACGTCATCTCAGCAAACTTCTTCTGAATAGAGGAAACATCGGCCAGCAGTTCACGGTTCTTGGCGGCAATCTGCTTGTTCAGGTCTTCCTGAATCTTCTTGCGTTGCTCGGCGGTATAATAGTCCTTCTGGCCGATTTCGGCCAGATGCTGCTGCAATTCCTTCAACTCTGCCTGGTGCAACAACCGGGTGGAGTTGAGCCGGTAGATGCCAGCCTGTTCCTCTTGGATGATTCCCTTGTTCAGGGACTGCTGCATGAATTCCTGGATGCCGTTGTTAAAGGCCTTCAGCGCTTCCATGCGCTTGCCATAGTATTCCTCGTCCTGTGACACCCGGGCATTGTTGATCGCTTCCTGAGCGGCCAGGATATTCGCCTCCGACTGTTCCTGTTGTTTCTTGATCTTGTCAAGCGTTTTGGTATGGGTAGCGTCCGTTTTCTCGGCAAGGTCCTGGAGCGCATTCTTCACTTCGTTCTCATAGCGGATGATTTCTTCACTCTTCTTGATGATGAGCTCGGCTTCGGTGAGCTCGGCCTTACGCTTGTTCAGGTTGAGCATGTTGCGCTGATGCTCCAGGTCGAGCGGGGCAGTCACTTCATCCAGGCTATCCTCCTTATACGTTCCAGGCGTCCCGTTCTTTCCGTGTTTTCCGGTTTTCCCGCCTTTCCCCATCAGCTTGTTCTTCTCCTCAGTCAAGGCCTTGATCTTAGCTTGAATCTGCTCAAACTCCTCATCAGTCTGCGGGTCAGCCTTCCTCAACTGCTTCAACTCACTGTTAATCTCCTTCAACCGGTCAACAGTGGTGTGGAGCCCAGTATTCATTTTATCCACCTTTCCAGATGCCCCATTGGTCATCTCGCTGAATGAATCCATCGTATCGCTTGAGGATGACAGAACTTCGCCAACGCTAAAGCCGGCCTTGTTCATGATTTCCTCAAAATCTTTAGTTTCTGACTTGGCTTTCTGTAATGCGTTTGCCGCCATCGCAAGTGAAGCATAGCCTATATTGCTGCCCGAAACGGCTTTGGCCTGCTCTGGATTAAGGTCATATTTAGTGGCAACAAATGGCCTTTCTTTTGCTGCCTTTTGAGCGTCCATTTCGGCTTTTAGGAACTTGGTTCGCGCTTCTTCTTCAGCCCTTAGATACTTTTCATATTCATCCTTATAATAGGCTAAGCGCATTCGCCTTTCAAGAGACTCAATGTACTTGTCGAGGGCCTTTTTGTTGGCTTTATACAGTCCAGTTTCTTGGTTGATATATCCGTTATATTCTGGGCATATTCTGTTCAGCTCTTTGATGGCTTTCAGTCTGTTTTCCTTGCTCAAGCTTTCATCCTCTGCTACTTGGAGAAGTTCACGAATCTTGACTTTTTGGTCAGTCAGAGTTTTATTATGTTCGCTTTCGTGCCATTCCAATCTTTTCGTGGACTCAGTGAGTTCATCGGTCTTTTCTTTGGCTTCTTCAGCCTTATTGCTGAAGACATCAAATAGAGCAATGACTGCAGTGATTGCCCCTATGAGGAGGCCGATAGGATTCATCTTTGTGGTTATATTGAATAACCTCATGGCTGCGTTTGCACGTACAATGTTACCTTTTAGCCTCGCGTAGGCTGCAGCGAGAAGTATTTTGGCGCCCGTGAGTGCTTTGGTTAAAAAGGTCTGTGTTTTGGTCAAAAGTGTGTCAATCTTGACCAATGCGATTTTTTCTTTGAGTTTGACGACGACAGCACTGGTAGCAATGCGATATCCCACCCAGGCTGCAGTAGCGATATAAATGACTCCTGATAGCTTAGAGATGCCCGTAAGCAACCACCCCACAATCTTGAACAGCCGAGAGAGAAGTGTGAAAAGCAAGTCAATGGGTCCGCTGGCTTTACCAACACTATCGCTGATACCTTGCACAAACTGAGTGAGCATGTCGATAAACGACTTGAACGCCCCCTTGCCTTCGTAGAATCGGAGGATAAGCCCCTCAAATGTTGATTTAAGGATGTTGAGGGATCCCTGTGTATTGTCGCCCATTTCCTTGTACATGTCGTTAAAGGCACTTGTACAATCAGTAACACCGTTCCTCAAGGTGGTAAGAGTGTCGGCGTTATTGATGAACGTCTCGAAGGCGGCAACGCTGCGCTTGTCGGTCAGTTCGAGGGCTGTGGCCAGGTCGATGCCTTCGGCCTGCAATTTCTTCAGTCCGGCTGCCAGCTCGTCAAGATTGGTTACAGGTCCGCCCAGGGCTGTGGCCAGCTTGCCGCTGCCGTCAGCAAGATTCAACAGGATGTTGCGGGTGGCTGTTGCCGCTGATGAAGCATCAAAGTTCGCATTCTTCAGTGCGCCCATCAGCGCTACAGTGTCCTCAAGCGTGAATCCGAAAGCTTTCGCAACTGGGGCCGTCGTGCTCAGCATCGTTGCATAGTCGTTAAACGACAAGGCGCTTGTCGTCGTGCCGATGGCCAACGTCGCCATGGCCGACTCGGCATCTTCAGCCTCAAGACCGAAGGCTCGTAACGCACCGCCGGCAACACTCGCTGCACTTCCCAGGTCAGTGTCAACAGCTAGGGCAAACTTGAGGATTGCTTCCTCCATCGCCTTGATCTGGCCTTGCTCAAAGCCCAACTTCGCCAGCTCAACCTGCAGCCCCGTCACCTCGCTCGCCGTGTAAGCCGTCGTCGCACCCAACCTTCTCGCCTCGTCAGTCAAGCCCGCAATGCCAGCCTTCGTCGACCCCAACACCCCGGCCAACTTGCTGTTCGCCTTCTCAAAGTCAATGATCACATTAACCCCCTCCCTAAAGCCGTTCAGCACCACCATCGTCAGCTGCTGACCGATGCCCATAAAGAAGCCGTTAATCACCGACTTCATTTTAGTCAAGTTAAAGAATTCCGAGACAAACGAGCGAGTGCCGCTCGTCGCCTTTGCCATCGCCTTCTCGGTCGCCGTGATTTGCTTCTGCAACTCTTTGAATCGTTCTGGATCAGTTGCCTTCGATGTCTGTTTTAGCTCTCGGCGCAATTCACTCAACCGCTTGCCCAACTGAGCCGCTGACATCTCATTCAACTTCAGCCGCTTCGTCAATTCCTCGATTTTTGACTTGTTCAGCGCGATTTCCTTATTGTATTCCTTCAGCGACTTGTCAAGGTTCCTCCATTCAGCACTGCCTTTCTTTCCTTGCGCTTCTAACTCAGACATAGCGCGACGAACCTCCCGGGTCTTCTTGCCCAGTTCATCGTTGTCTTTTCTTAGTTTTTGAATTTCTTGCTGGGCCTGGGTCGCGTTCAGCGACATCACCCACTCAATATAGTCAGGTGTTAGCTTTGCCATGATTCTCTTTTTTTGGGCAAAGCTAACACCTTATGAAATTGCCCAAAAGGACACTATGTTAACATAGATATTTGATTATGTAAACGGAATGCAACCCGAATCACCGTCTGAGGGTCTAGTGTAATCATACGTCCCAGGGTGACGCCTGTGCCATTCCTCATTCAACTTGCGCTTTTCATCGCGCTCCCTTTCAATCCTCTCATGATATCTCCGTTGCTCCTCAGGCAACATCCAGAGCCAGGAACCAACGAGTAGTAGCCCCATGCACCCAGCCATTACCAGGAAACCATGCCACAAGGCCGTCAGCACGCCGTTGCCACCGTGCAGCCCGCTCCACAGCGAGCCCCCAAGCCAGATGCTCATCCACATCAGCATCATCAGCCGGCCGCGCCTGTCTAAACCCTTATTTCTCTTCCGTGACATCGTTCCGTCTCCTTTCTATCCTTTAGATTCCCAAAACCCCGTTTCGTTTAACGGATTGTCCATGTATTGCAAGCCTCTGGCTTGTACCTAGTGGCTAATGGCTGGTTTTGCACACTTTGTGATCAGGGTCAATCCAGAGTATATATAAGACAGCGTCGACCCTGATACCGATCACTCTGAATAGATTGTTGAAACGCAAAGAGAAAACCTCTTCAATATCATCAATCTTGATTTGATTCAGCCGGGCTTTGGCTGCAGGCGTCAATCCATCTATATCCACACTGTGGTTTTTGGTTTTTCCCCTGTCATGGGTCATCGTTTTTATCTCATGCCAAGTGAAAGCCTCATAATTCTTCAAGCCATTCAACACCGTCTCAAGGTTGGCCTTCATGGTATTCATGCCCCATTCAACACATTCTGCGTCAAATCGGCCAAACCTCCACGATGGTTTCTGTTGGTCAGGCGATGGGTGTTCCTGGATTGGAATATCACGCCTGCCTCCGGCTCTGGATGTGGCAGCAGTAGGAATTTTACCTCGTTTATTCTTGGCCATACAGCGATGAATAATACTCGGCCATCGCCGCATGGGTAATCACCACATGTCCACGCTCGTTAGGCGACAGGCCCCTCCTGGCGTCTTGCCACGGCTTCTCCAGGTGCGTCTGCTCGATCAGCCACTGTGACGATTGTGGAGCGTAGGCTTTGAGTACGCTGTCCACATCATCCATTTGATCCTTTGACAATCTGTTGGGGTTGCCCAGGTTCATCATGCTCTCGGTGATCGTGAATAGCCCCTTGTGGAAATTATACAGCTCGCGGATAACCGGACCGTTCGCCCACGCCTCAATGTTCTCGCGGAACAGCGGGCGTTCATTCCACACCAGATACCACGCCTGGCAGTAATACAGCAGCTTCTGCAGCTTCATCGTCGTGCACTGCTTCACCTTCGACATGATATAGCACGCCACGTCGAACACTGACACCACGTCATCAGCTGCAGTCGGAGGCAATTGTCGCACCAACTTTGATTCGCCTTCATTGAGTTGATACACTTCAGCAGGTTTGTCCTGCAGAGTCGTTTCGATGTTCTTCTGCTTGCTGAACATGGCTTCAGGCGCCTTCTGGAATGAAGGTGCCTCCTCTGGAAGGGTCCCGCTATCAGTGGTAATTATGTCTTCCGTGTTATTCATCAGTCTTGATATTAAACAGTGCCGTTAATAACTGTTCGCATTCCTCCTGCTTGGTCGCGATCAGGGAGTCATCGTCAATAAGGGTCATGATGGCCAGGCAATCATTCACCGGATAATTGTAGTTGACGTCAAAGCGGTAGCCCTGCTCCCGCTCAATCAAGCGGATGTTTGTGGAATTGTTGTTGGGATAGTTCAGCGTCCATTTCACTTCCCTTGTGGCCGACGACGGCCGTGCATCGACGTTGTCGAAGTTCAGGCCATGGAAATATTGACCAAGGTCATCATCCGTGTCAAAGTCGAAGTTGATGCCGAATGCGGTCACCGGAGTCTGGCCCAACAAACGCAATATCGCCCTCAACGCCAGCACAGCATCAATCCTAGCCGACTCGTCACTGGACAACAGCACAAAATGAAGCCGGCTCTCAGATACCGTCATCTCAAAGTTTTTGCCCTTGAACTGAAGGGGGCCCAGCGGCATGGATATGCCTATCAGTACTTCCTCGCCATTAAAGACATTGGCCTTCACCCATTCTGGATTAAAAACATGGATGTTCCACTTGCCCACAGCGACCAGAGTCGCTACGTTATTAATGATATTGGTCAACATAAGGATTAAAAGTTAAATAAAACAGGGTGGGCGAGAGGTAATTTTTTCTTGAACCACAAAAATAAGCACCAACAAACAAACATACAAACAAATACTGTTAAAAGTGACAATTCTGGAGTATATAATTCTATGTTCGGGAATCTAATTACACAATTTGCCTCATTCAACAACAGGGCGGCCACGCCTCCACGATGCGACCGCCCTTCAACTAATAACTAATTCTAATATCAATTAACAACTCAATCTGTACTTTTGATTTCTTGACCCCAGTCGCTCCGGCAGATGCCAACTAGAAACTAAGGACTAGGGACTAGAAACTCTCTAGGGATCCTTGCCCTTGTCGCGACGCAGCTTGATCGCCGTCCAACCCGTCAGCACCAGCACAACCAGCACCGCCACCGTCAACGCGCCCAGCAGCACAGCACTCCAGGTGTGGAAATGTAAAAAGCTCGTGTACAATTGGGCCGCACCGGCCAACACAAACAGCCAAAACAATGGCCACAACGTTTTCTTTGCCATAACTCGATCCTCCTATGTTTAATGTTGAACTTGTTACGTGGGCCGTGGCTCTGCCACGGTCAAAACAGTGAAACTTTCTCGCCCTTCTCGTTCTGCAGCGCCGCCTGCAGCTGCTTGCGGTGCTGCTCGATGAAGTCCTGGAACTCGTAGCGGATCCTCCCCCGCACGTCATGGTAAAGAATTCCCCAGATCTGGCGGTTGTAGATCTGCCAGTTGCCCTTCCGCTTCATGTCCAGGAAGCGGATGTAAAGCGGCACGTTCGTCTGTGCCACCACGCCGCCACCGCTGGGAGTGACCGTGTACGACGGGTTGCTCAGCGCCCTCAGCAGGTTGCCCGTCCGTTGCCCCAGGCCGCCACCCTTGCGCTGGTGGATCTCCCTGGAGGCCCCGCGCTGGTAAGTGCCACTCTGCGCGATCATCCGCTGAGCCTCAAAGATGTCCTTGATGCCACGCTCAATCTCCTGCTTGAAAAACTGTATCTTCAGCCCCTCAGTCTCCATCTCACTCGCTCTTTAGGGTGAACCCCAGGCTCCAGCCCGCAAAATCATTATAGAAACCCGTCTCCGGGATCGTCGACAGCGTTCCCACATCCAGACCCGCCAGGGTGGGGCAGCCGCCCGCCATGTCCTCCATCAACAGGCCCTTGATGCACTCCATCACCGGCTGAACCAGCTCCAGAGCCTCAACAGCGCTACGCCGCTGACGGTCATACTTCGTCATCACAAAGATGACACACGTGTTGTCCTCCTGGTAGTCGTCAATACCGGCACCCTTCCGCGTCTGAGCGTTCGGCACGATCCAGAACAGCGTCGCCGTCTCCATGGGGATATCCTGCAGCCTCGGGCCCATGTCGTCATCCACTGTCACGCCCATGCACGACGTGATCATGGGAATGCGGTTCGCAATTCCCTCCCAGTATGTTCGGTAATCCTTCAGGTCAATCATGATTGTCCGCTTTTATAGTGATTTGTACTCTTCCCTGGCATCAAACGACGGGCACGCCTTCGCAGCAAAGTTGCGGTGACCGTAGATCTTCGCCCCCGGGTACCGCTTCTTCAGCTGCTTCAGCAACTGCAGCAACGCCTTCTTCTGCTCAGGCGTCCTTGTGTCCTTAGCAGCCTTCATGTCGCGCGTCATCCCGCCCACATAGCATACACCGATGCTGTTACGGTTATGACCCGTGCAGTGAGCGCCGATTTCGGCCTCGCTGCGGCCCGCATGAATCGAACCGTCCAGGTACACCACATAGTGGTAACCGATATCCTTGAACCCTCGTTGCTTGTGCCACGCGCGGATGTCGCCCACCGTGTGCGGGCGCCCCTCAGGCGTTGCCGAGCAATGCACAATGATTTCAGTAATCGTTCTCATTTCCTTTTTTCGTGTAATAAGTCAAACTTTGCCCTGTACAGGTACAGCAGCACATCCCACAGCGGCGTCGAGTTCACATCCTTCAGCGTGCCGAACACACCGCTGCTCGCCACCTCCATCGCAATCCCGTGCCAACCCGTGTGGTCGTCGGCCTTGCTCGGCATCCCCGGCACCGGCTTGAAGATGATCGAGAAATTGATCATCTCACCACTGATACCGATCGGCTCCTTACGGATCATGTTGAACACGCTGGTAAAGAAAGTCACCGAGTGTACAGCCACCAGCGCGGGAACCTCAGCGTCCGCCTTGTCCTCTGGAGGCGAGTACAGCAGCCGTGCAAGCTCGTTCAGCACCGCCTGCTGTGACTCCTCGTCATCATCCAGGCGACCCAGCAGCGTCAGCCCCTCGACAAATTCCCCGAATGCCAGCCCGTTCAGCATGTCCCCCACCTTGGATGTCCACCCCGCAAACTCCGGCAACAGGTTCCTCCCGGTGGCCGTGATCGGCCACTGCCCGTCAAAGAAACCGTCAAGCACACCCAGCTGGGCAATCAGTCCCTCGGCAACATCCGGCTTGAAGTCCGTGATATCCACCTTCAGCCCCATCAACTCCGCCAGTAGCTTCGCCCTGAACCCCATTTCATCAATGATACCGCGACGCAGCATCACAGCCAGGAACAGGTAACCCTTGTACTGGTCAGCACTCAGCTCATCCAGCACGCCGGGTATCTCGTAGTTCTTGCCGTTATGTTCAACCGTCACCATCTCTCTTGTCTCGTGGGCCGTGGCTCTGCCACGGTCAATACGTTATCCCTTTAGACTGCACCGTCGGCCCGCTCAGGTAATAATCCACCTCACCCTCATCGCTGTCCAGAGCGCTCACCGCGTCCTGCAGCAGCTGCAGGTAGCGCTCAGCGTCAGCACCCAGCGACGCCGCGACAGCCTCGCGGGCACTCTTCTCGGCGCGCAGCTTCTGCTTCACCGTCGCCTGCTGCTGCACCTGCACGATGCCCTCAGGCAGCACTTCCACCGGCAGCCGTTCCACAGCCTTCTTCATCGTCAGCAACGCCAGCGGACGGCGGGCCAGGTCAAGCAGCTTGAGGCGAACATCATCCTCCAGCCCGTCGCCGCTCAGCAGCTGGGTCATGTGGGCAGCCGTCACGATGGGCGCGATGTCGCCCGCTTGAACCTCGGCGATCATCGGCAGCAGCGTCAGGAACAACCGGTGGCTCCCGATCATGTAGTACTCGTCAAACACCTCCTTGCTCGGCAGCAGCAAGCCAGCTCGCTGCCGGCACTTCACGCTCGAAGTCCACCACGGCCACTCATTCGTGTCAAGTACCTCGATCAGCGCGTCAGTCGCCTCATAGGCCATTGCCCTGATGCTCTCCTTGTCCTCCCACTCCTGCAGCGCCGTCATCCCGTGCTGGTTCTCGCCCAGGGTCTTCCCGCGGCCCGCGTTGCCGTGCTGGGCGTCAAGCGGTGCCAGGATCTTCAGCCATGTGAACATCGCCACAGCCTGCTGAGCCAGCAGCACGGCACGCTTCTCGTCGTCCGTGGGTGGCGTGTCTCCACGGTACAGGCCGTCAAGCTCGTTGACAACGTCGCGACCGACGATCGCTGCCAGCTGGCGGGTACCCAGCGGGATGGCAGGAGTCCATTTGTCAAACGTGATGTCCTTGCTGATAACACCGATCGCGTTAACCAGCTCCTCGCGGCCGCACTGGCCGTCCTTGTTGAACAGTTGCAGTCTAAGCATTTTCTTTCAGTGTTTTGTGGGCCGTGGCTCTGCCACGGTCAGGCATTCTCTTTCAGTCGGTTTTCGGGACTTATCTCTTTCTCGGCCTCCACAGCAGTGCGGTAAAGGCCTATCTTAATACCACGGCCGGGCCAGTTCGCCTGGATGTACTGCTGCAGCGGCTTGCACAGGATCATGTCAGGGATCGCCGTCTCGCTAGCGTTATACACCTTCAGCGAGTACAGCTTCTCGCTACCGCTCGACAGCTTGTTCTGGATGATCAGGTTCGACAGCACCGGGTCAAGACCGAAGCCGCTAGTCGCTGCAGCGTCAGCCTTGTTGCTGATGGCAATCTGTGCATCGACAAAGTCCTTTATCTTCTTGTCGATCGGCGTAACCTTCCACCCCTCAAAGTCGTCAGCCTCGGGGCTCCAGTACTTCGATGTGTGGAAATACTTGCCTGCATTCTCGCGGCCCGTCAGGCTTGTCGCGAACTTCTCCATCGCCGCGTCCTTGTATTCCTCCATCATCGCCTCGCTGTAGGCCTCTCCGCGCTGGTGACAGATCTCCTTGATGCGGTCACGGGCCTTGTCCCAGTAGCTTTGGGGACTCTCGATGTGATACGATATCGCACTCGCGTTCTCGTTATACGCGATCAGCAGCCCCGCGATGCCGCCCGCCATCTCCAGCCATTCAAAAGCGCCCAGATATCTCGGTGTGCTCATGAAGTCCTTGCAGAAGGAGTAGATGTTGTAGTATTTCACCGCCACAGCGTGCTTGAACGGGTTCAGCGGGTCAAACACCGGGTCTGGGTACTTAGAACACCTTGTAAGTCATTGATTTACAAGGTGTTTTCTCTTTCTGGGGTGTTAAAAAGGTGTTAATTTTGAACATATAACAGAAAGTTGGTCAAAGAAACGAAAAGAGGGAAGATGAAAAGTTAAAGAAACGTAGTACATCACCCATTTCTTTCCTTTTCTCACTGAATTTGACTATCTTTGCACCGCAATAGCAGTTAAGTCATAGTATGAACGAACAGGAACAGGCAATAGCCAAGATTCAACAGACGCTGGATTACTGCATCCAGCAAACGCTGCGTTCGCTGGAAGATACCATTGAACGCAAAGCAGAAGTTCTTCCGGTTAATGATTTGGCAGAAGTCGAGCGGAGCGAGTACACCCATGCCCTGGATGAACTCGCTGCTATCTATTCCAAGTTCCCTGCTGTTCGTAGCATCAAGAACTACTTGCACCTTCCCAACTATCTTTGGGAAAGCACATTCTTTGAGTCTTTGACTATGGAAGAGAAACGTAAATGGTTTCACAACCATAGCCTTGCCACATACGATGATTTTTGCAAAGACAACACCATTTTTGATGAGTCATTCCCCTACTTCTCTGTTGTCTATCAGGTTGTAGTCAATGAAAAGTACACTCAGTTTCTCAAAAAGAGGAATGACCAAAGGAACCTTAGTTCTTTCATCGTGATGGAGAAAGGTGAAAACTCTGTTTCCTCTAACCCCGAATCGATAACTGAACCTGCCACCGAAAATGTTCAAGTTGAGAAATACACTTTTGAACACTCGTTAAACGACCAACAAATTAACTCCCTGGTAGATTGTGTCAATGAGGTGCGGATGTTCAAAGGTGGCGAAATGACCTTTGAACAACTGAAATCCATCTTTGATTGTCAGCCCATAGCTCTGCTCAGGTCAAGCAATAATCGTCTGTTAGCATTTTTCTTCGACCAACTTTCCAACCACTCATATATTACTGAAAAATGGCAATCGGCTATCTACAAGAACAACCTTTTCCTTTCGCCGCAGAAAGATTCCTTTGTAAACCAAACGGATATATCCACGGCTGTCAATTATTGCCGGGACATTCTAATGAAAGGGAAGTTTGCTAAAATAAATCAGTATATCAACAATCTGAAAGGACTTTCAGAATAGGAAAAGACATCAAAGAAGCACAAAGACTTTGACAATGGGTTGACACATCAAACATTGTCAAACAACCCTCAAACTTATTAGCGATACCTTTGCTCCCGAATTCAAATTTCGGAGGGCGCGCACTCCTATTGTCTCATTTAATAATTATAGAAATATGGACGCTAATAAGTCAATTGAACAACGCATCGAGGAACTGGAGTCCCTCGTGTATGCAACCAAGAACGTGCTGAGCTTTGATGAAGCCAGCAAGTTCCTCTCCTTGTCGAAGAGCTATCTCTACAAGCTAACCTCGGCAGGTCTTATTCCACACTACAAGCCTCAGGGCAAGATGATCTATTTCGAGAAGAACATCCTCGAAGAATGGTTACGTCAGAATCCTGTCAAGACCCAGGCACAGATTTCCAGTGAAGCACAGAAGTATTTACTTAATCGCAAGTAGGCTATGGAAACACGTAACTATAATCCCAGCGAGCCGATGACCAAGGACGAGTTCCGTGTCATCTGGCAGTCCATCCACTTGAAAGTAACCGATGAGTATACCGTTCCACCTGAAACTCTTCGGGTGAACGGTTCCACCATCGGTACGCTTGGTAACTTCAGTGCATCCACAGGCAAGGCTAAAAGCAAGAAGACCTTCAATGTATCGGCCATTGTAGCAGCAGCGCTCACCAACCATGAGGTGCTGTGCTACTCGGCATCATTCCCCCAAGACAAGCGCAAGATACTCTACATTGACACAGAGCAAAGTAAGTTTCATTGTCAGAAGGTGATGAAACGTATTCTGCGATTGGCCGAATTGCCGACAAATGCAGATTGTCCTAATCTTCTTTTCGTTGCCATGCGAGAATTATCTCCCGAGAAACGAAGGACGGTCATTGACTATATGCTTTCCAACATAGAGGGCATCGGCCTGGTCGTTATTGATGGAATACGTGATCTTATGTATGACATCAACAATCCGACGGAATCCACGGAAATCATCAATATGCTTATGCGATGGTCGAGCAGCTACAATCTGCACATTCATACAGTCCTCCATCTAAATAAAGGTGACGACAATACTCGTGGTCATATCGGAACCGAGTTAAACAACAAGGCAGAGACTGTCTTGCAGGTGACAAAGTGCCAGACGGATGCCAACATCAGTGAGGTAAAAGCCATGCATATCCGTGACAAGGACTTTGAGCCGTTTGCATTCCGCATCAATGAGGAATCCTTGCCTGAATTGATTGTTGGTTATGAATGCCAACAGAAAACAGAGCGCATTGCGCTTACGGAACTGCCGGACGAGAAGCACAAAGAAGCTCTTTGCATTGCTTTCGAGAAGGGCACCATCCAAGGTTACAACAATCTGATTATTGCCTTGAAGCATGGTTATGCTTCCATCGGCTTTGAACGTGGGCGCAATACTTTGGTTACACTCAACAAGTGGCTGATGTCCCGTGATATTATTGTCAAACATGACAAGACGTACAGTTTAGCATGGGGCATATATAGTGAGAATCAATATAAACCTAACCATCAAAACCTCTTTGATTATGACCATTGAACAAGCAAAACAAATACGACTGGAAGACTTCTTGCAGTCACTCGGACACACCCCTGTTCGACAAAGGGGTAATAAGTCGTGGTATCATTCGCCGTTGCATAGCGAAAGTACTCCATCGTTCAAAGTCAACACCGACCGAAACCAATGGTATGATTTCGGCATCGGTCGTGGTGGCAGTATTATCGACTTTGCCATCTTGTATTACCATACCAATGACATTTCTCATGTACTCAAACAGATTGAGCGTGAGTCACCCGCCACGGCTGTGATTCCAATTTCTTCCTGCCATCAACAGTCTTCGGAAACAAATTTCAGAGACGTAGAAACAAAACCTCTGACACATTTCGCATTGGAAGACTATATTAGGAAACGCAAGGTTGACATCGACATTTGTCGCCAGCATTGCAACGAGACCCATTATTCTCTTGGCAACAAGCGATATTTTGCCATCGGGTTTCCTAACAAATCTGGCGGAAGCGAACTGCGCAATCCTTTCTTCAAAGGTTGTATACCACCAAAGGATATCTCAGTCATCCGGCGCGAGCAGCACCGTAGCGAGTGCAGTGTCTTTGAGGGGTTCATGGATTATCTGTCATTCCTAACCATGAAAAAGCGTGGATATGCATATGGCCGTTTAAGCGAGGATCAGGATTTTATCATCTTGAATTCCGTCACAAATCTGCCAAAAGCCATCCCCCTGCTTGAAGGTTATGACCACATCTATTCATTTCTCGACAACGACCACGCAGGGCGTGAAACCCATGCAAAACTCGTAGAAGCATATGGCGATAATGTGGTAAGCATGTCAGAGCATTTTGACGACTTCAAAGATGTCAATGACCTTTTATGCTGGATTGAGAATAAACATGAATGAACTTGTGAGAGCTATGCAAGAAGTGCCAATGTCGAACAAACGGCTTCGCTGTTGGTCCGCTTATTGGCTTTCTTGCAGACGCTCGCAGGCTCGCATCAGACTAACAATTATCCATTTAAAACAAAATCAACAATGAAAAAGAACTCACATAAAAAGACCGCTGAAAAGCCTTGTCTGGAATGTCGCTTAGCATTCCGGTTGTCAGCAAAAGAGAAACAAGAAATAGAAGTTAAGGCTAAGCTGTGTGCGATGTCGCCAAGTAGGTATATTCGCAGATGTGTTGTAGGACACAGCCCCAAACTCCATCTTACGGAACAAGAGACTGAAGCCTTCATCAGTTTGGCGGATGCCCGTGGCGATATTATACACATCAAGAATGCTCTTAGTGGCAAAAGCCAGGAAGAACTGTTACGCTACTTTCGTGACACTAACTTCATGAACTATTGGATTCTTGCGACCGATAAACTTATCCGTCGCTGGTATGAAATCGAACGTCAATTATCAGAATAGCCTATGATAGCCAAAGCAAGATCCATTTCGCATGGAAGTATTTCCATCGACTACATTACTCGAATGGGAATGGCAGAGATTGTCAAACTCAATCATCTTCCCAAGGATGTTGAGGTGGAAGCCTGGTGGGCACATATGCAGGCTCACCAGATGAAGTTTCAGTATAAGCGTTCGAAGCATCGCCCGATGAAGAACTTCATGATGCGTATAGAGATTTCTCCTGCAAGGGAAGAAACCGAAGGCTTCACTCTTGCCGATTGGGAGAAACTGGCAGAGGACTTCATCAAAGCATTCGATGGCATAGACCTCTCAAAAAAGACTGGCCGCCCCTCCGCTGCTGGTACTAACATCGCCAACTCCCAATATGTTGTCTCTCTACACTGCGACAGTAAATCGGGCATCGTCCACATGCATCTTGACTGTAATCGCATTGACATGGAAGGTAACGTGAACGATGATCACGACATCGGTATCCGGGCCACGATGGCAGCCAATGAAGTGACACGCCAACGTGGATGGGTACAAGCAGAGCAGCGTTCCGATGAAAACAAAGAGAAAATCACGCTTGATTGTATGAATGCACTCAAAGCCATGTCCAGGTTCTCATGGGATGTCTATGTTCAGAAACTCGAAGCCAAAGGTTACGACTTGAAATTACGTTATGACGCCAATGGAGTTGTAAGAGGTTATACCGTCCGCATGGGCAACTCCATTTACAAGTCGTCTGAGTTGGGGAAGGGGCGTAACTTAATGCCTTCAAAGATTGAATCGACATGGCGTAAGCTGCATCCTTTGGGTTCTAATGTGAATCAACCTCATTCAGGACAATCCAACAGTCCAAGATACACTGTTATTCCTCAACCAAAGATGTTGCCAAAAGCCGAGCAACCAATCTATTGCCTCCGCAAAGTAGATGTGGATGGTCACACCTATTCCATTGAAATTCCCGACAAGGCCCTTGATGCTATGAAGGATGAAGTTGCCAGCTTCAAGGTCAATGACGAAGCGGCCAACCACATTATCGGTGTGGCTCTTTTGCTCTTCTCCAGCTACATTGATGTTGCCACATCTATGTCCGAAAGTTACGGGGGAGGTGGGACCTCTCCATCCTCTGGCTGGGGAAAGGATGACGATGATGATTGGGAATGGGCAAAGCGTTGTGCTCAGATGGCCCATTCCATGGTAACAACACCAAAGCCCAAAATAAGACGGAGCCGAGGAAGATAAAACAGAAAAACTATGAAGAAATACAACATTAACCAAGAAATTCCAGTGCCACCACCAATGCCTGAGGACACTGGTAATCCTGTCGAACACATGTTGAGCTCTATAGACCATCAGCATGAGTTCTCTCAGGAAGAAAAACGGCTGGAGGCCAAGATAGAATTATTGCGCCAAGCCGTTTCTGATTTGGATAGTCACATCACCTCTGCCAAGGAGATGTGTGACCGCATGATCGAACTTGGAAAAGTTATCGAGACTGGTTGCTCGAAACTCGGTGACGTTGCAGACTATATCACTGATTTGAAGCAGCAGATTGAAAACATGGTCATACCAGCAAAGATTACTCCAGACTCCTTTGAGGAAGTCAAAAAACGTGTCGACGATTTGATACAGCAAGCCAACAATCTGTTGGAGCAACATCGGCTTCAGCAACGCCAGGAATGGAATGCGCAGAACGACCACCTCAAATCTGTAGTCCGCAATAACAAGGGAGTTTGGCTATCCAACAAAGTTTTCTGGTGGACCATAGGAATCTTTGAAGTGGCCGTATGTCTTGCTATCTACTTCGGTGGTAATGCTCTGCTCTCCGCCATTCGGTAATACACTAACAATGAAAAGCCCAGCTGACCAAGTGAGTCAGTTGGGCTTTTTACATATAATCAAGAAAGATACAATGTTAATGTCTTCTATCTTTAGGAGGACACGGATCTCCACCATAGCTATTCGGATTTTGAATTCTCCCATTAAGGCCGTGTGGGACAAGTTCTCTCTGTTCTTTTCTCGCTTGTTGCCGAGCCCAATCCATCGCTTGGCTCTTTGTTTCAAAATTTCGCGAGACGCGACTTAAATCATTCTTTTTCACATCCCAACCTCCATTAGGATTGTGATAAACATCAATTTGTTTTCTACTCATAATGATTATCTTTTATACTCTTTGTGTGATTGTTACTGCTGTTTGTATATCTGCTATTTGAGCTCCAGTTGCAATAACTGCTTGTCTCATTTCATTGTATACAGGAGCGTTATTATTAGGATCTCCAATTGTTAAAATAGCCGTAAAGGGAACCCCATCTGTCGAATATTGCATGGTTGTTCTGGACTCATATTCTATTTCAAGGAACCATGGTCCTTGATTCATAACAGACTTGAATTCCCTTTCATATACTTTAATGGGATTCCATTTTTGTTCTGTTTCCACCAATTGCCACTCATAGAGATGCCCGATAGATTCACTTTCTCTATCATCCCTATAAAGTGATTTTAGTTGTGACTTTTTTGTCCCATCTTTTTGTTGCATTCTTAAAGCAACATGAACATTCTCTCGGATCATTTCATCTCCATATGTATAATCAATTGCAGGTGTACTTACTAAAGTCAGTTTAACCTTACCTCTACAACGTCCATCCTTTAT
This sequence comes from uncultured Bacteroidales bacterium, assembly GCA_902760865.1. Lineage (GTDB taxonomy): Bacteria > Bacteroidota > Bacteroidia > Bacteroidales > Muribaculaceae > Sodaliphilus. Next base: position 288,793 of record CACWID010000001.1, read on the forward strand.
CAACGATTGAGGCCATCCAAAACTAAAAGACAGTATTTTCTTGTTTTTAATACGTCCAGCAAATACAAGAGTTATAGAATGTTCATCTCCATTTAACATCTGTGAGGAAGAGGATGGAACCCCATAACCAATAGAGTCTTTTAATAAATTTTTATATGCACGATTCTTCATAAATTCAGGCACTTCAGAATTGTGGATTAATAAGGCCATCAATGTTTCTCTGGAAGTATTGCCCTCAATTGCATTATCTAAGCAAGCTAAGGTTTTGGAAATTATGGGGGTAGAAAAACTAGTTCCTGCATTTGAGTATATTTTGGAGTTTATATCTACAGATAACAACCCCGTCCCATCTGAAGATGAATGACACCCACGTCCGCTCGCATATACGACATCAGGTTTAACCATTATAGATGAACCTTTTCCTTTACAAGTATAGCTAGCAAGCCCAACAAAGTCGGGATTTAACGCTCCAACACTTATGTTTCTCACGCTTTCAGCTGGAGCATAGATAATATCATTCGTTCCGTTATTTAGTTGATTAATATTTGCAGCAACATCTGTACTCCATTCCGTCCTTATGCCTTTTTTATTTCCCGCTGAAACGACAAAAATAACATCATTTTCTTCTGCTATTTTATCTAAGATTTTAGCAAAATCAGAATAATCTGATGCGTTTCTATCTTTCTCGATATTGATACTTAAGTTGAAGATTCGCGCACCTGTTCTGGCTTTTAGATCTATTACAGCAGATTCTATTTCGCTAAAGAAATCATCAAGTCCGCAAGGGAAACATCTGTTAAAAAGGTCTTTGTGTTGTAAATCTGGTATAACGCATGCGTCAGCCAGCAAACATCCATCTGATTCTTTACATATTGTTGGGTTTAATGTTACACCACTGACTAAAAGGCCTGCAATAAAAGATCCATGTGACTCATTTTTCCACTTAGGAATAATGTTATCCCACTCATCAGATTTCCATAAGTCAAATATATGAGCGATACCACCATCCACTACGCCAACCAATGGATAACGTTTATTATCTAAAGGCGTAGGAATTGGAAAAATATCAGTGTGGTCAATGTTAAAAGATGGTATTGTTATTGACTGAAGCGATGGAACCAATCGGATATTTCTTACTAATGGGTGAGATTTTAAGAAATCAATAAAATCCACATATCTCATTACATCAGAGCATGATTCCACCTCCATTTCTTTGCGCTGTGCACAATGATTTAGAGACACCAGTGAATTAGGTAGATTGGTGATTTTACAAACAATCGTAGGGGTGGTACTGTTGATGCGAGATTTAAAAACTCTTATTCCTGCAATTTGTTCCAATCCTCTTTTGAAAGACTCGTGCATTTTTAACTGCTCTTTGTCTATTGTATCCCATAATTGTTCTGCAACAGGTTCCTCAAATAAATCCACATATATTATACTCCCATCTGATTTAAGCCATTCCGAGATGTCATTATTAGTGGAAATAATCTTATCAGTTTCTGAATATAAAGAAAAGCTCTCTATGGCTCCCAATTCGGTTCTCCATACAGACGGTTTTATCTCTATTTCTCCATTTGTCTTACGATGGGTACGGATATGTGTTTCCGCATTGTCATTTATCAGACTTGCTAGCTTTATTAGGGCCTCTGCATTAGATTTGATAATGAGTTCTCCTCTAAAAGTTCCTCCAACAACAGAGCAACTGTTACGTTCGGTTAATATCTTACTAACTGGTCTATGGCTTTTTGCCATGGCAGCTCGGATTAATCTTACTTTTACATACCCTATCCTTGAAAAGGGGTTATCGCTAATTGATTTCCCGATTTCCTTGATTTGAGAAACAACATTGGTTTTATGGCTTGCAAATAGCAAGTTGTTATTTGCATAAAAGTCTTTTCTTATAACAGGTGTTTTCCTTACAGGTACATCTGTGATAAAACTGTCGCTATTTAAAACGACTTGTACAGGTCCATTTGCCATATTTATACTTTTTTAAATTTTGAAATCTGTTTGCTAAGAGACGAAGGCGTAATGCATAAAACTTCTGCAATATCTTTTTGCCTCATACTGATTCCTGCTTCCATTAATTTAATACAAACCTCGTCATTAGGAAGTTCCAAGAGACGTTTAACTTCTTCATTAATGCGACCATTATTCAGCAATGAATATCGACGCATCATATTTATAACGCTCTCTTCCTCGTTTTTTGAAATAATCTTCATGCGTTTAATCCAATTGGTCAAATTCTCTATGTCTGCACCAGATGCTCCTTGCATACACCAACAGATGAACTTGACATTTGCGTCAGTAATTGTAATGGGCTTTAAAAAGTGTTCTAATAATTTCATTCTTACCTCGTTTGAAGGTGTCGGAATTTCTATCTGTATATCAAACCGTCGCCAAATAGCCGGATCTAATAGCTGTTCATGATTTGTGATACCAATGGTAAAACCAATTGAACTACGTTCGTCAAGACATTGCAATAATGTGTTGACAATACGTTTAACCTCACCAACTTCTTGTGGATCATCTCTCAATTTCGCAATGGCGTCAAATTCATCTAGCAAAAGAACGCATTTGTAACGATTAGCAAACGAAAACAAATTACTGATGTTTCTAGAACTTGTTCCCAAAAAAGAAGAAACTATACCATCTAATTTTGCTGTCACTATGGGTAACCCTACACATTTTGCCATCCATTTGGCCATGTGTGTTTTACCAGTACCAGGCTTTCCAAAAATCAGGCAACTTCTAGATGGTTTTGCCTTCATTTGTAATAACAATCCATAGTGAGTCCATTCTAATATTACTGAGTTAATGGCATTTCGAATACTATCTTCAAAAAGAGGTTCCTGGACATCTAATTGTTGCGGAAATATCACTTCCAATATCGGAGCCGCAGTTTCTTTATCCACGGGAATGGGAGTGTTGGGATAAAGTTCTTCTCCAGATACTATAGAAGATACACTTAATTGTTGCGGTTCTATACTTTGATGCTTTTCTGCATTCCTAAGAGTGGCTAGTAAAGATTGAGATTCTTTCTCAAACCCATCTTTTTTGAGCGCATTGGCCAAGCGTTCCACTTGATAGAACGCCAGTTCTTTGTCGCAATTTATAATTGAACGACACAAAGACTGTATAATGCTAAAGTATTTTTTCATATGCTATCTGATTTCTTGCTGCAAAATTACAAATAATTTCCAAATACACAAAATATATTTCCATAAATAATAATTAATTTCCACATTTTTAACTATAATTGAAAGGCTTTGTTATTTTAATACCTTAAACATCTTATTGATACACTTTTTCTTTTGTTCCATATTCGGATGCACATAGAGGTTGAGGGTCGTGCTGATATTCGCATGACCAAGAATGACGCTAACGGTCTTGTAGTCACACTGGCTTTCAATGCATCTTGTGGCAAATGAGTGGCGAAGCCCGTGAAACTTTAAATCCGGAATGCCGAGTTGTTTCAGTAGTTGCTTGTAATAGTTGCGGTAGGTACGTGGCTCTGTCGGCTTTGCCTCATTGGTTATCACAAAGTAGTCGTCATTCATCAGCTTCTTTAGGGGACGGATAAGTTTTATAAGTTCCTTGCTGATAGGTATCTCTCGCATAGAGTTCTTCGTCTTAGGTGTACCGATAACAAGTTCTGTACGCCTTTCGCCACCTTCGATTATATAGATGCGTTCTATTGTTCTGTTCACATGGATGGTTTCTGTAGCCAGATCAATATCGCTCCATTTCAAGGCGCATACTTCACCAATGCGCATTCCTGTACTTAGGCAAATGTAGATACCGAGGTTACGGAATGTGAAGTTATCAGTGGCGTATTGCATCAACTTTTTCTGGTGGCTGATGCTCAATACCTCCAATTCTTTCCTCTTCTGCTCTGTGGGGTACTTGATGTTCAAGTCGGAGAATTCAAGCAGTTCTGCTTTCACGCCAAACTTCTGAATCATCTTCAAGACAATCAAGATGTCCTTCACTGTCTTCTGACTCAGTCCGTCGTTCAACTTCTGCAGTGCAAAGGCTTGAACATCGTCCTCTGCTAAATGAGACTTGTCACCAAACGCTGGGAGAATGTGATTCTCCAAGATGAGGGCATAAGCCGACATTGTTGACTGCTTTACATACTGCTGCTTATCACTCTTCCAGAGGGCAGCAACTTCTCTAATCGTTTTCTTATCCATTTTATTCTCTTTTAGGGTTATACCTACTTATATAATAAGGAATAGGCTGTAAAATTAGAGAAACAGAAGCATCAAAGTCCCAACTTTGAGATTTCCAGAGTTTAGTGGTGAATGGGAAAAGTACAAACTCGGGGATATTATGGAGTTTACGAAAGTGCGGATTTCATCATCCTTATTGACGGCGGTCAATTATGTTTCGACAGAAAACATGCTTCAGGATTTTCAAGGTGTTACCTGTGCGCACAATGTTCCAGAGGACACTAATGTTATGGAATACAAACAAGGTGATGTTTTAGTTTCCAATATTCGTCCATATCTTAAAAAGGTATGGAAGGCTGATAAAGATGGAGGATGCAGTGCAGACGTATTTGTCATGAGAGCCAATAGAAATGTTTGCACTGATGATTTTTTACACCACATTGTTGCCAATGACCGTTTCATCGGCTACGTTATGAACGGAGCAAAAGGAGTTAAGATGCCGAGGGGTGACAAAGAACAAATGAAAGGTTTTAAAACTGCATTACCATCTTTGAAAGAGCAACAAAAGGTAGCACATTTATTGGCGATAATTAATGAACGTATTATAACCCAAATCAGGATAATTGAGGACTTGAAAAGTGAAAGAAAGTACCTTTTAGAACAACTCTTTTGCTTGCCCAACGAACGAGTGCCTAAGCTGAGATTAAAAGGAATGACAGGTGAATGGCAGAAAGTAAAACTCTGCTATATTGCCAATAGAGTAACAGAAAAAAATAAGGCCAACACCTGTAATCGTGTTTTGACGATAGCTGCACAATATGGCCTAATTGACCAGCAAGAGTTTTTTAACAAACAAATTGCCAGTTCAGACCTTACGACGTACTATTTGCTTCACAAAGGTGATTTCGCTTACAACAAGAGCTATTCAGGAGATTATTCATGGGGCGCAGTTAAACGATTAGACAAATATGATAAAGGTGTTCTTTCCTCGTTGTATATCTGTTTTAGACCTAATGAAAATGTTGATTCTGATTTCCTTTGCCATTATTTTGAATCCACAAAATGGTATCGTGGGATATCGGAAATATCGGGTGAAGGGGCGAGAAATCATGGTTTACTAAACATGTCTGTTGACGATTATTTTAACACATTACACAGAATACCGACACTACGGGAACAGAAGGCTGTGGCAAATGCACTCAATGTTTTGGTTGATAAGATAGATATTGAAACAGAAATCTTAAACGACCTACAAAAACAGAAGTCCTATCTATTGAAAGAGATGTTTATATAAACAATCCAGAATATAAGATTAACAATCCCTAATGAAAGGACTAAACGATTATTTGCAGGATTTTGTGCCTTTGTCGTATTCCCTGTCGTTCTCGGACATTGGTGAGGATTATTCTGGGCTATCGGGAAAATCCGCAGAGGATTTTGGTAGTGGCAAACCATACATAACCTATGTCAGTATATATGCCAACAATTTTGTTGAAGATGACTGCTGCGGAAAGGTATCTGTTAAAAGGGACGAGAAACAGAATGTAGTACAAAAAGGAGATATGCTATTCACACTTTCATCAGAAACTCCAGAAGAAGTTTGCTATGGAGCGGTATATTCCGGTAATAGTACCGAAACATATCTCAATAGTTTCTGCTTTGGCATAAGAAATACAGAGGGGAAAGTCTTTTCACCATATATGGCATACTTTTTCAATTCAAATCGATTCAGACGTGAGGTTTATCCTTTAGCTCAGGGAAGTACAAGATTCAATTTGCAGAAGTCTGACTTCTTGCAGAAACATTTTTCCTATCCATCCTTAATTCCGCAACACTATAGTTTAACATTATTTATAAGTGCCTGAGCAACAAAAAGTTGCTCAGGATTTTGCCATGTCAGATTTTTCACCTATCT
>CACWID010000002.1 GCA_902760865.1 uncultured Bacteroidales bacterium
CTCTAAAAACCTAACACCTAATATTTGATATTTATTAAAAAATGACTATATTTGCAGCAGTTATTAACTATTAAAACCAAATTACTATGAAAAAGAAATCATTACTCCTCCGTTTGGTCGTCCTGGTGACGGCCATGATGTGTGCCCTCGGCGCCGCCGCTGCCGAGGCCTACGCCTGCTACACGCCGTCGAACACGACGCTGACGTTCTACTACGACAACTACCGCAGCAGCCGCACAGGCACGATCTACGACATGAACACGGGCAACGACAGTCCCGGTTGGTACACTGACGGCATCAATGCCAATGTGACCAAGGTGGTCTTTAACTCCTCGTTTGCCGATGCCCGCCCGACGACCACTTTCGGTTGGTTCAGTGGCATGCAGAATCTTCAATCCATCACGGGTATGAATGAATACCTGAACACCAGCGAGGTCACCAAAATGGGTAATATGTTTATGGATTGTGGAAATTTGACGATCCTTGACTTGAGCGGTTTCAACACGTCCAAGGTGACCAGTATGAATTGGATGTTCGGTCGGTGCAATAACCTGCGCACCATCTATGTGGGCAATGGATGGAGCACCGCATCCGTGGCCTATTCCAATTATATGTTCAACGGCTGCACCAGCCTGGTGGGCGGCCAGGGGACGACCTACGATTCCAGCCATACGAATGCCACCTACGCCCACATCGACGGCGGCCCCAGCAACCCGGGCTACTTCACCGAAAAGGTGACCGAGGCCTATGCCTGCTACACGTCCTCGAACACGACGCTGACGTTCTACTACGACGGCCAGCGCAGCTCCCGCACGGGCACGACCTACGACTTGAACACGGGCGACAACGATACCGGTTGGGAGAACGACGGTACCAATGCCAATGTGACTCAGGTGGTCTTTGACCCCTCGTTCGCCAATGCCCGCCCGACGACTACCTATAGTTGGTTCTACAACATGAGGAATCTTCAATCCATCACGGGCCTGAGTTACCTGAACACCAGCGAGGTGACCAATATGGGTTGGATGTTTACGAATTGTAATCAACTTACGAGCCTTGATGTAAGCCACTTCAACACGTCCAAGGTGATATATATGAATCAATTGTTCTCTGGCTGCACTGGCTTAACGAGCCTTGATTTGAGCAGTTTCAACACGTCCAACGTGACCATAAAGATGAGTAGCATGTTCTATAACTGCTACAATCTGCAGACCATCTATGTGGGCAGTGGTTGGAGCACTGCGGCTGTGATGTCCTCGACTAATATGTTCCTTAACTGCTCGAGCCTGGTGGGCGGCCAGGGCACGACCTGGAACGAATCCAACCCGACGGACAAGACCTATGCCCATATCGACGGCGGCACGAGCAACCCTGGCTACTTCACCGACAAGAATGCGCCTGTGCCCTATGCCTGCTACACGTCCTCGAACACGACGCTGACGTTCTACTACGACAACCAGCGCAGCAGCCGCACGGGCACGACCTACGACCTGAACACGGGCACCAATTTTACCGATTGGCACAACGACGGCACCAATTATTATGTGACTCAGGTGGTCTTTGACCCCTCGTTCGCCAATGCCCGTCCGACGAGCACCAGTGATTGGTTCGATAGCATGACGAACCTCGAATCCATCACGGGCATGAATTACCTGAACACCAGCGAGGTGACCAGTATGGCATGGATGTTCTTAGGCTGTAGAAAGCTTACAAGCCTTGATGTGAGCCACTTCAACACGTCCAAGGTGATATATATGACTCAAATGTTCTATAGATGCATTGGTTTGACGAGCCTTGACTTGAGCAGTTTCAATACGTCCAAGGTGATAGATATGCAGTCTATGTTCGAGGAGAGCAATAAACTGCAGACCATCTATGTGGGCAGTGGTTGGAGCACTGCGGCTGTGACGTCCTCGACTAATATGTTCAATAACTGCACCAGCCTGGTGGGTGGCCAGGGCACGACCTATAGCTCCTCGAACCCGATGGACAAGACCTACGCCCACATCGACGGCGGCACGAGCAACCCGGGCTACTTCACCGCAAAGAACGCTGGCCTGCGTGGCGACGTGAACGGCGACGGCAACGTGAACATCAGCGACGTGACCGCCCTGATCAACTACCTGCTCTCGCACAACGCCACCGGACTGAATCTCCAGAACGCCAACTGCAACCAGAACAGCACGATCAACATCAGCGACGTGACGGCACTGATCAATTATCTGCTCAGCCACTCGTGGTAGCTGTTAGCCTTTAGCCTTTAGCTGGCATCCGCGTTTGTTATTTAAACGCTGATTACGCGAATTACACGAATTATTTAAATAATCAGCGATAATCCGCGTAATCAGCGTTCATTTATGAAAGAAGCATCCGCATTCCAGTTAAACGGAACGCGGATACCAATTTGGTTAATTCGTATCATTCGCCGACAGCTAAAATCGCGGATGCCAGCTTAAAAATTTTAGCGTCTTTGCGGCTTAGCGTGAGACGTAGCCCGGATGGCATTGTTTTTATTGTATTTATTTTCATTTAGTGAATTTTGTTTGCTCGCAAGGCCGATTAAACATTGAGTTACGATTTATGAAAAGAACAACCAGATTATTAGTATTGCTCATCCTCATCGCCTGGTGTGCTGGTGGGCTCGCGCAAGGTTACCAGCAGGTCAACGACATCCCCTATACCGTCAAGACCGACGCCTACTCGCTCGAGCGCCTGAAACTTGACGTGTATCATCCCGAGAAAGGCGGCAACCACCCCGTCATCGTCTGGTTCCATGGCGGAGGCCTGGAGGGCGGCAACAAAGAGATTCCTGAACAACTCAAGGAAAAGGACTTGGTGGTTGTAGGGGTGAACTACAGGCTATTGCCACATGTGAGCGTCGAGGAGACGCTGGATGATGCCGCCGAGGCCGTGGCATGGGTATTCAGGAACATCCCGAAGTATGGCGGCGACCCGCGCAAGATTGTCGTGACCGGCCACTCGGCTGGCGGCTACATCTCCATGATGCTGTGCCTCGACAAAAAGTGGCTGGCGACCTATGCCATCGATGCCAACGACGTGATGATGTATGTCCCCTTCAGCGGACAGGCCATCACCCACTACAATGTGCGTAAGATGCAGGGCATCCCGCCCCTGCAGCCCACCATCGACAAGTATGCACCGCTCTACTGGGTGCGTGGCGACTGCCCGCCGCTGGTACTGATCTGCGGTGACCGCGAGCTGGAACTCTACGGCCGCTATGACGAGAACCAGTACCTTGCCCGCATGATGAAACTCGCCGGCCACCAGCAGACCTACCTCTACGAGATTGACGGCCACGGCCACGGCAGCATGGTCGCTCCCGGCTTCCACATCCTCGAGACCCACCTCCGCCAGATGCTCGGTCTTCCCGTCTATCCATAATCCCCTATTGCAAAGACAATTCCCACCACTACGACAGGGTCCCCTATGGGGTTGTTGCAAAACTCAATAGACACTACAAGTTATCGGCCTACGGCCGAGAAATTAAACAAAAATTTGTATATAAATTAAACAAAATGATTTTTATTTTAATTTTATTTATAATTTTGTTAAATTTCTCGCGCGTAGCGCGATCATATAATTTTTAGGTGTTAGTTTCGCAACAAACCTCCCATTCTATCAAACCCCATCACTCCCTATCCACCAGAAAAACGGGCTGGAGCGCTTTGCCCCAGCCCGCATCATCTTATACTGCATCAATCCGTTTTAGTCTCAATACATTCTTTTTTAGAGCTTAAAGATTTAGCTTGAGCACCTGAGAATCAATGCCCGCTCAACAGCATATTGATGAGAGCGGTCACATCGGCGATGTTCACTTGGCCCTCACCGTCAACATCGGCATCCTCTGGAGCGGAGCCCTGAGCATTGCCTCTCAACAGTATATTAATGAGGGCGGTCACGTCGGCGATGTTCACACTGTTATCACCGTCAACATCACCCGTCTTGGTGGGACCGTTATAGGTCAAACGATAGCCACCGCTGCCACCATAGCGGTAAACCTTGACATAATAAGTGCCCTTTTCAACATCATTGGCATGGAAGGTGATCGTATCAGAGCCATAGTTTGAGGTTGAGGCCGAGAAACTGCCCATGGAATAGGTGGTGCCATCACTTCTCAAACCGTAAACACAAGAATTAGTGCGGTATAACAACAAGTTCTCGGTGCCTGTTACTGTTAATTCGATAGAACCTTTCTTGGTAACAGTGAATCTGTACCAGTCCTGATTATCGGTAACGTCATCCGAAGTGCGGTAACCTAATCTGCCTTGCTTGGTCGGGCCGCTGGGCAGCCAACCGGCGTGCTCGTAATCCTCATTGGGCTCTGCATCATTGGCCAGCGGGCATCGGGTGAACTTATAATACAGCTTGTAGCCGCCGCCACCGGTACTGTTATAGCGGTTGATGTGGATGTAATAGGTGCCGGGACCCACGTCGGTGGCTTTGAATGTCATGGTATCAGTCTGAGAGGCGGAGATGGTATTTCCCGTAAAACAGCCTCGGCTATAAATGTCATTGTTCTTGTAGCCATTAACGGTGCTGTATTGGGGATAGAATCTCACCGTCCCGGTGGCGGTGGCCATGAGTTCAATCTGCCCTTCCTCGGGAACAACGATTTTGTACCAGTCATCGGTGTCGGTGACGTCATCCGATGTGCGATAGCCTAACCTGCCCTCCACGGTGCGGCCGCTTACAAGCAGGCTGGAGTGCTCATAGTCGTTGTTGGGCTCTGGGTCAGCTGCAAGCGCACAAGGAGTAAACTTGTAATACAACTTGTAGCCGCCGCCACCGGTACTGTTATAGCGGTTGATGCGGATGTAATAGGTGCCTACGCCCACGTCGGTGGCTTTGAATGTCATGGTATCAGTCTGAGAGGCGGAGATGGTATTTCCCGTAAAAGAGCCCCGACTATAAATGTCACCGTTCTTGTAGCCATTAACGGTGCTGTAGTAGGGATAGAATCTCACCGTCCCGGTGGCGGTGGCCATGAGTTCAATCTGCCCTTCCTCGGGAACAACGATTTTGTACCAATCCTCGGTATCGGTGACGTCATCCGATGTGCGGTAGCCTAACCTGCCCTCCACGGTGCTGCCGCTTGCAAGCAGGCTGGAGTGCTCATAGTCGTTATTGGGCTCCGGGTCATTGGCCAGCGAGCAGGGGGTAAACTTGTAATACAGCCTGAAAGTTCCGGGACCTGTACCATCATAGCTTCTGAGCTTGATGTAATAGTTGCCTACGCCCACGTCGCTGGCTTTGAATGTGATGGTATCAGATTTGGAACCAGGACCAGGAAGGAGATTCCCCGTAAAATGGCCTCGGTCATAAATGTCACCGTTCTTGTAGCCATAAACGATGCAATAATAGGCATAGAAGTTCACACCCTCGGCAAAGCCTTGGAACTCAATCTGTCCCTCCTCGGGAACGACAATTTTGTACCATACCTCGCTGTCGTTGCCCCCGAACGTGCCGGTCTTGGTCGCTCCGCTGTTGATTAGCGTGGCGGTCTGCCACGAACTGCCTTGTGCCAGCAGGCCCATCGAGGTCGCCAGCATTACTGCAAATAGTAAAAATAATTTCTTCATAATGTACTCATGGGTTTAAAAAGTTAATAATATATGTGAATTAAATTCATTCATGGAAATGTAAATATATAGAACATATAATGGGCAAAAATACTTGTTGCAAAGTTAGTTCAACAATGCTACTGGGGGCCTCTCAAAAAAGTAAAAACGACTCTCAAAAATATTTTTGGGAGTCGTTTTTCGTATATTTACCACTGTAACAATATTTTTTATGAATTATGGAGATTTCATCAAGCTTGTTGAGATTAAGAATTAGTGGTTTTCCAATCGTTGGGCGTAGTGCCGGTGATGGATTTGAAGATGCGATAGAACGATGATTCACTAGAAAAACCTGCCGCAGTCCACACTTCCGTCAACTTGATGTCGGGGGAACAACTGAGCATTTGTTGAGCAAACTTCACACGATAGGTGTTGACAAACTGAGGGAAGGTGCAGTTGTGGCGTGACTTGATGCAATTGGATAAGACAATGCGGTTTGTACCCAAAGCATTGGCGATATCGGTAACCTTCAGGTCTGGGTTCAAGAAAGGACGCTCCTCCTCCATCATCTGGAGAAGACGACGCATAAGTTCGGCACAATCCTCACCATCGTCAGTTGCCTCCAAATCCTCGGCTAGGGGGGCGGTAAGAGTTTCCGCATCGGGCAATTCAATGGGCGGCATTTCATCTGTTTGTCCCATTTTCTTTCGCCTGAACAGCAAGGCCATCAGAGCGGCCACGGCAGCGATAGTCAGAACAAGAAGAGCCCACTTCCACAGCGGCCAACCTGTTGCCGCGGCCTTGCTGTGTGGGCTGACGTGAATCAGCCACGTGGCAGCGGTGGGTTTGAAGAATGAGGATTTAGGCACGCCACCTATCAGCATCAAGTCTCCGTCGGCGTTCAGAAGTGGAAACGTGACGTCCACATCGGTCAGCACGTCGGTGAAACAAAAAGTCAGACGGGCCGGTGTGGGGGCATAGTCGATAGCGACAACATACACGTGTGTTGAGTCACATGGCGATACGGAACTGGAATCACAACCGATAAGATATGCCCGCTGACGCTGACGGTCAACAAGGAAGCTGATGCTGTAGTGGATTTCACCCCATTGATACGACCTGGGGATGGGCACATCAGTAGCCAGCAACGAGAATTCTCCATTGGTGACGCGGGCAATGGCTGGCTGTCCATCATCATTTTTGATCGGTAACAGATAGGAATAGTCCCCTTTAGACTTATCGCCGATAAAAACAGTGGATGACGGCCAGAACGTGAATCCCGGGAGGATCCTCCACTCCTCGAGCAATGGCACATGGTATGGTTCACCCTTCAGGCGGTCGACCACTGGCTGAGTGATTTCATGACCTACCGTGTCCCGTCCACCGATGATTATGGCATTATCATTAGCCGTTTGCAGTATGTACGGGGTGCATCGGCCGACACTCACCCCCTTCACCGGCAAGAAACTGATCTTACCGTCATAGATTTCGATGGCATCCTCATGGTGCCAGTTGCCGGCAATGACGGCACGGCCATCGTCCAACGCCAAGGACGATGCCAAAGCTCGCTTGGTGTCGAGACTGGCAAATCCTTCTGACGTGCGAGTTAACGGATCATAGAGTTCGGCCTCAAAACTTTGCCCGACGCCCAGATTCTCGCTGTGTCCTCCAGCGATGAGCACTTTACCTGTCGTCAGTTCAACGGCAAAGCCGTCATCATGGTTGAATGCGGTCGGCACCAAATGCCACTTGCCGTCCTTATAATATTCGAGGGTAGGCGTCGGCACGAAGTTGGTGGTGTGCCCGCCAATTGCCGTCGGCTCACCGTTCAGCAGCAACACCGTATGTCCATAACGAGGCACGTTCATGTCTGCCAGCCGCTCTGCCTCAACTTTCACGACGGGACATTGCATCCCAGCGCTACCTTGCTGAGCAGCAAGTGGCAGCAGCACTATAAGGCTATATAATAGGAGAAGGTATCTCATCGGCTGAGCGGGTTTAGAGTGCAAATATCGCCATAATCCCTGAGCCGTGCAAGCACACCACCATAATACTACCATTCTCCGCCAGCCACACCGCGACAGGATAATGTTGCAAGAATACTGGCAGAGGGCATCAGAATACCCTGTCCCAAGGAAAAAACAGAAGAATAAAAAGGCTGATGATAAATAAACTAGCGACTAGGGGGCAGAAACTAGAAACTTATTACTAATTTTGCAGTTTGAACAAATACTAAATCTTTCTTGACATGAGCAACGACAAGACGAAGCAGCCGCTGGCCGGCATGACACTCGAGGAGATTCAGGATGCGGTAACCGCATTGGGTATGCCACGTTTTGTGGCTAAACAGCTGGCACAGTGGATTTACCAGAAGCGTGTGAACGACTTTGAGCAGATGCTCAACATCTCCAAGGCCAACCGCGAACTGCTGGCAAGCCGCTACTGCGTGGGCCTGTACCCGCCCAGCCAGGCAGCGAGCAGCGAGGACGGCACCGTCAAGTACCTGTTCGACGTGGGTTCTGGACAGGCCATCGAGTCGGTCTATATTCCCGAGGAAGACCGCGCCACGCTGTGCATTTCGTCCCAGAAGGGGTGCAGGATGAACTGCTACTTCTGCATGACAGGGCGTCAGGGCTTCCACGGCAATCTCACGTCCAACCAGATCATCAACCAGGTGCTGAGCATTCCCGACAGCGAGAAACTGACCAACGTCGTGTTCATGGGCATGGGCGAGCCGCTGGACAACCTCGACGAGGTGCTGCGCGTCATCGCCATCCTCACCGAGCCTTGGGGACTGGCATGGAGCCCGAAGCGCGTCACCGTCTCGACCGTGGGCAAGAAGCCCGAGCTGAAGATCCTGTGTGAGCAGACCAGTGTCCACATCGCCGTGAGCATCCACAACGCCGTTCAGGAGGAGCGCTCCTCGATGATGCCCATCGAGCGCATCTACCCCATCGCCGATATTATGGAGATGCTCGGCAACTACGACTTTGCCCACCAGCGCCGCCTGTCGGTGGAATACATCTGCTGGCAGTGGTTCAACGACGACATCCAGCACGCCGAGAAGCTCCGTGAGTTGTTGCCCAACGAGCACGTGCGCGTCAACCTCATCCGCTACCACATGGTTCCCGGCATCGAGAAACTGCGCACCAGCAGCGATGAGCGCATGACCTACTTCCGCGACTACCTCAACGGCAAGGGCATCACCTGCACCATCCGGCGCAGCCGTGGCGAGGACATCGCGGCAGCCTGCGGCCAACTCGCCGGCCAGGTACGCAAGAAGAAATAAGGCGCCATCAACTGTCAACTGAAAACTGCCAACTGAAAACTGAGATATGAACACAATCTACCGTTTCACCACGATGATGGCAGCGGTGCTGACGATGGTCAGCGCTGCACTAGCCGCCGAACCGTCAAACTACTACAGCAGGGCCATCGACAAGAGCGATGAGGCACTGATGAGTGCCTTGACGAGTATCATCCGCAGCCACAAGGAAGTCTCCTATTCCAGCGGCCTGCTCAATGCCTTTGCCATCGCCGATGTCGATGACCAGGGCTACATCATCGACATCTACAGCAACTGCCGCTACAGGCCCAGTGACAACGGGTCATCGGCATCCCACGTGGGCGAGGGCTATAACCGCGAGCACAGCTTTCCCAGAAGCTGGTTCGGCGGAGAGGTGTCCCCGATGAACACCGATGTGTTCCACATCTACCCCACCGACATCAAGGTCAACAGCCAGCGCGGCAACAACCCCTATGGCGTGTGCGCCAATGGCACCCGCTTGACCTATGGCAACTATGTGGCCAAGGGGAAATTAGGCCTCAGCACCTATCCTGGCTACACGGGTACGGTCTTTGAGCCCGACGACGAGTACAAGGGCGACCTGGCCCGCACCTACTTCTACATGGTGACCTGTTACAAGAACGAATTGTCCTCCTGGCCCGGCAGTCCCAATCTGAACTACAGCCAGAACAAGTACAAGGCTTTCTCGACCTGGACCATCAACATGCTGATGGAATGGACCCGTCTGGACCCCGTGAGCGAGAAGGAAATCAAGCGCAACGAGGCCGTCTATGGCATCCAGGGCAACCGCAATCCCTTCATCGACCATCCCGAGCTGGCCGAATACATCTGGGGTGACAAGCAGGGAGAGCCGTGGCCCGGCTCAGGTGACCCCGTTCCCGCAACCATCACGGCTCCCGTCAACGGCGCGGAATTTGACATGGGCACCGTCACCGTGGGCACCGAAGGCTCCATCACCGTCAACATCAAGGGCGAGTGCCTGAGCAGAGGCCTCTCGCTGTCGATGACCAACAACGACAACTTCTGGGTGGACAAGGTTTCGTTCAGCGCCGCTGAGGTGAACAGTGGCACCAAGTTGACCATCTACTTCTTGTCCGACGACGAGGGCACCTTTGAGAACACCATCACGCTGAGCAGCAACGAGGTTTCCACCCTGTTCACAGTGACGGCGACAGCCACCGAAGGCGGCGACCCGGGTCCTGGCCCCGTGCAGGGCGACACCATCATGGAGGACTGGGAAGACTGCCAGACGGGCGGCTACTGGACCGACATCGTCTATGGCCATGCCTTTATCTGGGAATTCAACAACGCCGGCATCTGGAGCGACAACCTCAAGCACGGCGAGCTCTCCTGCCGCCTGGGCAAGAACAGCGACAGCATGATTGCCATGGCCGAAGACTTTGAGGGCGGCTGCAGCGGCATTTCCTTCTGGGCAGGCAGCTTCGGCAGCGACAGCGACGCCACCCTGCGTGTGGATTACAGCACCAACGGGGGCTCGTCCTGGAACAGCCTGGGCAGCTTTACCGTAACAAAGGGATACCTGCAGCAAATCATCCTGGACGTATATGCGCCCGATGGCATCCGCTTCCGCATCGCACAGGAAACGGGTTCACGTGTCAACATTGATGACATCACGCTGTACGGCATCAATCCAGATCAGCCGTTGCCTGGCGACGTGAACGATGACGGCGAGGTCAACATTGCCGACATCAATGCCACCATCGACGTCATCCTCAGCGGCATAGAGAATCCCCGCGCCGATGTAAACGAAGACGGCGAAATCAACATCGCAGACGTGAACGTCGTCATCGCCATCATCCTGGGGTCATAACTCCCGACAAACCGACAGAAACAGACAGCCCGTTGACAACCCTCAATCCTCCATAAACTGTGGGTGACTCACAACAGGCTGTTTTTATTTCATTCAAAACACATCAACATTAACCTATCATTTCAAATGAAAAAAGTCTATTTGACCTTAACCCTTGTGGTCATGGCACTGGCAGCGATGGCCAAGGATCCGACGCCATGCCCGAGCGACTACTATGTCAACGCCTTGAACCACAGCGACCAGGCATTGCTCACCGCGTTGCACAACATCATCACGAGCCACACCAACATCGGCTACGATGGTCTGTGGGACGCCTATGCTGACACCGACACCGACCCTAACGGGTACTACATCGACATGTACAGCACCTACGACAAGTACACCTACAGCGACAAGTGCGGCAGCTACAGCAACATCGGCGACTGCATCAACCGCGAGCACAGCATTCCCAAGAGCTGGTGGGGCGGCGGCAAGCAGCCGCAGTACAGCGACATCTTCAACATCGTGCCCACCGACGGCTATGTCAACAATCAGCGCTCCAACTACCCCTACGGCGTGTGCGAGGGCGGTACCCGCCTGACCAACGGCCAGTATGTCGCTAAAGGGCGCAAAGGCACCAGCACGCATGCAGGTTACACAGGAGTCGTGTTCGAGCCCGACGACGAGTACAAGGGCGACTTTGCCCGAGCCTACTTCTATATGGCGGCCTGTTACAACGACGTCATCAGCAACTGGACACAAGCCAACGGAAGCGTATTCTTTGCGGGTAACAGCTACCCCGTGTTCACGGCCTATGCCATCGACCTGCTCATGGAGTGGCACCGCCTGGACCCCGTGAGCGATAAAGAGACCACCCGCAACTGCTATGCCCACTCGTGGCAGGGCAACCGCAACCCCTTCATCGACCATCCCGAACTGGCCGAGCACATCTGGGGCAACATGCAGGGCCAGCCGTGGACGGGCGACGGTACGGTGGTCACCATTCCCGTCCTCACCCAACCGGCTAACGGCGAGAACATCAATGTCGGCATGGTAGAACTCGAAGGCACCAGCGTGAGCAAGACCGTCACTGTCAAGGGAGCCAACCTGACGCAGGAACTGAGCGTGAGCGTGAGCGGTGAGGGCTTCAGCGTCACGCCTGCCAGCTTGAGCGCCGATGCCGTCAACAACGGCACGACGGTCATCGTGACCTATAGCGGCGACGCCGAGGCTGCCTCGGGCACAATGACCATCTCCAGCAGCGAAGTGAGCCGCACCTGCAACCTCACGGCACGCAAGCAGCAACCGGGCGACGACCCCGTCAACCCCGACGACCCCATCACGCCGACCGGCGAGAGCGTTATCGAGGACTGGGAAGGCTGTGAGAGCGGCGGCTACTGGGTGAAGGAGGTACAGGGTGCCGCCTTCAGGTGGTACTTCAGCAATGCCGGCATCTTTGCCCAGAGCAACGACCACTGGAACGGCAGTATCGGCTGCCGATTCGGCAAGACCTCCACTTCCTCCATCGAGATGCTGCAAGATGTCACCGGCACATCAGGCATCTCATTCTATGCCGCCACCTACGGCACGACCGAGGCCGACGCCACCATCCAGGTGCTCTACAGTACTAACGGCGGCACGACCTGGACCCTGCTCAAGGAATTGGCACTGACCCACACGCTCACTCAATACACCTACGGACTCAACGTGACCGACAACGTGCGCTTCAAGTTCCAGCAGACCGTCGGTGCACGCGTGAACATCGACGACATCGCCGTCTATGCAGCCCAGCAGCCTGCCGAGCCGCAGATCTATTTTGAAGGAGCCATCGAGGCGATGACCGCCCAATTCAACGAAGAATCCACCATCAGCGAGGTTACCGTCATCACCGAGGACAACGACCAGCCCGTGACCGTCACCGTTGACAATAATTTCGAGTTGAGCCTTGACCAGCAGAACTGGTCATCGGCACTGACCCTCGATGCCGGTGGCGAGACCTTCTACGTGCGTCTGGCCGATACCAGTGTGGACGGGTACTATGAAGGCACAATCACAGCCACTACAGGCGTAGTGACGGCCTATGCTGACGTGGAAGGCGAGGTTTATGCCCAGGAGGTGCCGCCTTCAGTCCGCATCGGCGACGTGAATATGGACGGCAAAGTCAACATCAGCGACGTGACGGCCCTCGTCAACTACCTGCTGAGCAGCAATGCCGATGGTATCGATTTACTTGCTGCCGACGTCAACCAGGACACCAAGGTCACCATCAGTGACGTGACGGCCCTGATCAACATGCTGCTGACAGGAGATACAGCCGAGGCCATGTGGAATGCACTGCCCGATGATGGCGGAATCCGCGTGTACAACCCGGCAGCAGAGACCCTCGAAGTCTTTGACCTCGATGCCAATCTGGTGCTCACCACCGATGCCACGGGCGCCATCAGCCTGCCCAAGGGCATCTACATCGTCACCAGCGACACCCGCTCCCGCAAGGTTGTCGTGAAGTGACACCATCTCATCACTCTTATAAACAAGCAGGACTGCCACTTGACGTGGCAGTCCTACTTGTTTAAACGATTTATTATCAATGATTTACTTGAAGGGGATCTTGTCGATGCGGCGCTGGTGGCGACCTCCCTCAAAGGGCGTCGACAGGAAGGCGGCGACCATCATGATGGCCTCCTCGTCGGTTACGAAGCGGCCCGGCATAGCGATGACATTGGCATCGTTGTGCTGACGGGCCAGACGTGCCACCGCCAGGCGCCAGCACAGGGCCGAGCGGATGCCCTGGTGCTTGTTCAGCGTGATGTTGATGCCCTCGCCGCTGCCACACACGGCGATGCCGGGATAGCATTCGCCCTGCTCGACCGCTGTGGCGCACAAGTGGGCAAAATCAGGATAGTCACAGCTCTCCTCGCTGTGGGTACCGAAGTCCTTATAGGCAATACCCTCAGCTTCAAGCCATTGCTTAATAGCCTCCTTGACGGGATATCCGGCATGGTCGCTGCACAGGGCCACGGGAATGCCCGGTTTCAATATTGATTTTTCCATATTATACTTTTTAAAAAAAGGCCGTGGCAGAGCCACGGCACAGGGAACTTATTTCTTCAAGGCCTTGAGTGCCTGCTCCATCGTAGCGATTTTGCTCTCGGCATCGGCCTTCTTCTTCCGTTCACCAGCAACGACAGCCTCAGGGGCATTGGCGACGAAGCGCTCGTTGCTCAGCTTCTTCTCCACGCTGGCCAGGAAGCCACGGGTATATTCCAGATCGGCTTCCAGCTTCTTGATTTCCTCCTCCACATTGATGCTGCCGGCCACGGGCACAGCAAACTCGGCGGTGCCGACCATGAAGGCGGCAGCGGTGGAATCCTTCTCGGTCACGGCCTCGACCTTGTCGAGTCC
The DNA here is from genome assembly GCA_902760865.1 of uncultured Bacteroidales bacterium. Taxonomy (GTDB): domain Bacteria; phylum Bacteroidota; class Bacteroidia; order Bacteroidales; family Muribaculaceae; genus Sodaliphilus. Next base: position 14,099 of record CACWID010000002.1, read on the forward strand.
GGCGAGCTTGATGATGATGGCCTCGAAGGGATTGTTCAAGCCACCGACAGCCAGGAGCGTCAGCTGCTCCTTGTTGGGCAGGTTCTTCTGCTTGCGGACGTTGCGGACGCCACCCACGATTTCCTTGACATCTGCCATGGCCTTGAGCAACGCCTGATCGGCCTGCTCGGGCTCGGGGATGCGGGCATACATGATGCTCTCACCGTCCTTACGCTCGGCCAGATGCTGCCACAGCTCCTCGGTGATGAAAGGCATGAACGGATGCAGCAGACGCAGCAGCACGTCGAAGAACTCGAGCGTGGCAGCCATCGTGGCACGGTCCATCGGCTGGCCGAAGGCGGGCTTCACGGCCTCGAGATACCAAGCCGAGAACTCCTCCCAGAACAGGCGATAGAGCACCATCATGGCGTCGCTCAGGCGGAACTTGCTGAAGTGATCCTTGACGGTTGCCAAGGCATCGTTGAGCTGGTGGCGGAACCACTCTACAGCCTGGCGGCTGGCCTCGGGCTGCTCGACGTCGGCTACCTCCCAACCCTTGACGAGACGGAAGGCGTTCCAGATCTTGTTGTTGAAGTTGCGGCCCTGCTCACACAACGCATCATCATAGAGGATGTCGTTGCCGGCGGGAGCGGCAAGCATCAGACCCATGCGGACACCGTCGGCACCGAACTTCTCGATGAGGCCCAGCGGATCGGGCGAGTTGCCCAGCGACTTGGACATCTTGCGACCCAACTTGTCGCGCACGACGCCCGTGAAATAGACATTGCGGAAAGGCATGTCGCCCATGTACTCATAACCCGACATGATCATGCGAGCCACCCAGAAGAAGATGATATCAGGAGCGGTCACCAGGTCGTTGGTGGGATAGTAGTACTTGATTTCCTCGTTGCCGGGGTTGTTGATACCGTCAAACAGCGAGATGGGCCACAGCCACGAGCTGAACCACGTGTCGAGGGCGTCCTCGTCGTGGCGCAGCTGGCTGGCCTCGATGTTCTCGTAGCCAGGGATTTTGCGGGCCTTCTCAAGGGCCTCTTCCTCGTTCATGGCTACTACATAAACCTCCTTCTCCTCGTCATCGGTGGGCAAGAAGTAGGCAGGAATGCGATGGCCCCACCACAGCTGACGCGAGATGCACCAGTCCTGGATGTCCTCGAGCCATGCCTTGTAGGTGTTCTTGTATTTGGGAGGATAGAACTTGAGTTCGTCGTTCATCACGCAAGGCAGGGCGATGTCAGCAAAGTGCCTCATCTTCAGGAACCACTGCATGCACAGGCGCGGCTCGACAGCGGTGTCGCTGTTGCGCTCGCTGTAGCCCACCTTGTTGTCATAGTCCTCAATCTTCTCGACCAAGCCGGCTGCCTGCAGGTCAACAACGATCTGCTTGCGGCAGGCCATGCGGTCCATGCCGACGTAGAGCGGCGACTGCTCGCTGATGGTGGCATCGGCGTTGAAGATGTCAATGGTCTCCAGGTTGTGCGTCTTGCCCAGGACGTAGTCGTTGGGATCATGGGCGGGAGTCACCTTCAAGCAACCCGTACCGAACTCGATCTCTACATAGCGGTCCTCAATGACGTTGATCACGCGGCCAACCAGGGGCACGATGACCTTGCGGCCCTTGAGCCACTGGTTCTTAGGATCCTTGGGGTTGATGCACATGGCGGTATCGCCCATGATGGTCTCGGGGCGGGTGGTGGCAACGACGGCATAGTAGCCCTTCTCATCCTTGTGGATGATGTTGCCCTCGGCACGCAGCTGCTCCTCGTTCTCGAGCGTCTGCAGCCCGTCAACATAGTACTTGAGGTAATACAGGTGGCTCTTCTCCTCGTGGTAGATTACCTCCTCGTTGCTCAGTGCGGTCTGGGCCTTGGGGTCCCAGTTCACCATGCGCAGGCCACGGTAGATGTAACCCTTGTCATAGAGGTCCACGAAGACCTTCAGCACGCTCTTGCTGCGCGTCTCGTCCATCGTGAAGGCCGTGCGGCTCCAGTCACAGGAGGCACCCAGCTTGCGCAACTGCTGCAGGATGATGCCGCCGTGCTCGTGCGTCCAGTCCCAAGCATGCTTGAGGAACTCGTCGCGCGTGAGGTCACGCTTGCGGATACCCTGCTCGGCCAGGCGCTTCACCACCTTGGCCTCGGTAGCGATGGATGCATGGTCGGTACCGGGCACCCACAGGGCGTTCTTGCCCTCCATGCGCGCGCGGCGGATGAGGATGTCCTGGATGGTGTTGTTGAGCATGTGGCCCATGTGCAGCACACCCGTCACATTGGGGGGCGGGATGACGATGCAATAGGGTTCACGCTCATCGGGCACGCTCTTGAACAGGTCGTGCGATTCCCAATACTTATACCACTTGTCCTCGACCTCTTTAGGGTCGTATTTCGTAGCCAGTGTATTCTCTTTCTCGCTCATTGTTTTTGGTTATAAACCGCCAAACCGCCAAACTGCGCGGCGGTTTTTAGTCGTTAGCATACAAGGAAAGCGGCTGAATTGCCTGAGGAACAATTCAGCCGCGTGCATTTGATTAAAGTGATATTGGAATGGTTTTTACTCTTCTAAGCCATATTGAAATGAAAAGCGCTTGGTTTCGGGCACATATTCATTATCGATGAACAACACTTTCCAGGGGCGGATGTTCATCAGCGCCGCTTTGACATCCTGTGACAACCTGTCTTTCAGCTCATCATTGCCGCCCTTAAGATAGATTTTCACTCTGCAATCCAGCAGATTTCCCAAGGAGTCCACCTGAATGTCGGCTATATCGACCACGAATCCTTTTATTTCATCCAGCTCTGGATAATTCTCGACTGGAATGGGTATCAGCTGACGTATCTTTTCACGGGATTCCGAATCTTGCTTTCTGTGCTTGTAATTGAATTCCTCAATCGAGAAGCCATTAACTGCAATCCTGTTGTGGTAGGAAACGCAGTCGGTCACTCGTCCCTGATTGATGGTGAAGTGCTGTTCGTGTTCAAGCTTGCGCAGATACCCCTGATGTACGTATTTGACCGCATGGCCTCTTGCGACTCTTACTTCACCGGTTATCCATGACGCCAGGATTTCGCCATTGGCATAGTAGTCATGGAAGACCTCGAGCATATCATCGGCAGGGACAAACGGGGGTATTTCTTTACCATCCTTATTCTTCGCCGGGAATATCGAGGTTGCCATAACTGAAGAATCGAAGTCAAAGCCAACCCGGATGCTGTCCAGGTAAAGTTGCCCGTCACGGATACTCCAATACCCGGTATAGCCTTGCCAATTGCCGGAACTAATCCTTCGTTCTTTGGGCAAGACATCCAGTAAGTGATGGAAAAGGGCAGAGTCTCTCTCTATCGGTTGCCCCATCAAGGTCCACTTCTCGCCATCAATATAGATGACGTCGCCCTGATAAGCCGAAGCCAATGAACTGACGGCAATACCCAACACAAATATACATAAAATAAAACGTTTCATAACGCCAAAGTTTTATTGATTTGTCTGCTGCAAAATTAGAACAAAAAAACGAAAAACGGCCAGCATTTAAAGGTCATTCTTCATTTGATAATATATTGATTTTCAGTTACTTAAAAAACAAAAAGGTCATTTTGAGGTCATTCGATTTTCGGCGACAATTCTTAGAGGGCAAAAAGCGTTGATTTCATCAATTTTGACATCGCGCAATGACCAAAAACGACAACTGAAAACTGACAACTGAAAACTGACAACTGAAAACTATTTCGTACCTTTGCAACGCAAAATAAAACCGCCAAATTATGGGAACGATTAATTTTACGCAGATTCTGAGTGCAACGCTGGTATTGCTGAGTATTATCGACATCGTGGGCTCGATACCCATTATCCTGCAGTTGAGGGATAAGGGGCGGCATGTTGACGCCACCAAGGCCACCCTCTACTCCACCCTGCTGATGGTGGGCTTCTACTATGGCGGCCACTGGTTGCTGCGCATCTTCAACTGCGATATCCACTCGTTTGCCACGGCGGGCGGTTTCCTGATGTTCCTGATGGCACTGGAGATGATCCTTGACGTGGAAATCTTCAAGAACAACACGCCCAACAAGGGGGCGACGATGGTACCGATGGTGTTCCCGCTGATTGCGGGCGCGGGCGTGCTGACGACGCTCATCTCGCTCAAGGCGATGTACGACGACATCAACATCTTTATCGGGCTGGCCATCAACATGATATGGGTGTTCTTGGTCATCAAGAGCACCGGCAAGATCCAGAAACTGCTGGGCGAGGGCGGCATGATGTTCTCGCGCAAGTTCTTCGGCATCATCCTGCTGGCGATGAGCGTGAAGATGATGACGGAGAACATTGCTCATTTGTTCTAGCAAATGAGCAATGTTGATTAGAGATTAGTGATTAGAGATTAGTGAACAATACAAGTCGACAGCCGTCCCGTGAGTGGGGCGGCTGTCGTCTTGGTTGGGATATGAGAGGGAGTGGGTTATTTCCAGGCGGGGTCGCTCTCGTTCCAGCAGCGGTCGAGGGCGGTGACGGCATATTGCCAGTTGCCCTTGCCGTTGTCGGGCAGTACGTAGGTGGTCTCGCCGGTGATGGCGAGGATATTCGCCGCATTGTCAAGGTGACCTTTCTTGCCCTTGGGGAAGCGGTAGATGACGTAGCGGACGACCTGCTGCATCGGGTCATCGGTGCCGTGAGCGCGCCACACGAGGCACTTCTTGCCATTTACCTTCTTGATGTTGAGATCCTGTACACGGTGAGGCTTCTCGTTATCAATCCAGGTGTAGGCGGGGATAAGGGCGGGCCAGGAGGTCTGGTTGTTCTCCAGCGAGTCGAGCACGCCCTTGAAATTGCCGGTAATGCTGTAGCCGGGCCACCAGGTCACGCCGTGAACATCGTCCATCGCACGCTGCAGGCGCAGCTTGTGGTCGAGCTGGGTAGGATTGGCGGGGTCGCCGCCCTCGTCGGCGATGTCCTGATGGGACATCACGTTGTTGACGGCCTGGCCGTAGTACATGTGGCGGCCGTTGGCATGGGCGTTCCACCAGTGCATGAGCACGAGGTCACTGGCCAATTTGTGCTCCAGTTCCCAATAGAGCTGGGGCACCATGTAGTCCACCCACCCCTCGGTAGTCCACTTGAGGCAGTCGGCATAGAGCGCGTCGTAGCACTGCAGGCCGTTGGTCTCGCTGCCGTCGGGGTCACTGGCCTTGTTACGCCAGATGCCGAACGGGCTGATGCCGAAGCGCACCCAGGGCTTTACTTCCTGGATGGTGTTGTGCAGCTGCTCGATGAGCAGATCGACATTGTGGCGGCGCCAGTCATTCTTGTCCCAGCCGATACCGTACATGTCATAGGAAGCCGTGTCGGGGAACTCGGCCTCCTTGACGGGATAGGGATAGAAGTAGTCGTCCATGTGGAGGGCGTCGATGTCATAGCGCTTGAGGATGTCCCTGACCACCGTGTCGATGAAGTCGCGGCTCTCAGGCAGGCCCGGGTCGAAATACAGTTTGCCGTCGGCATACTTGAGGAACCACTCGGGATGCTCGTAGTAGATGTGGCCCGGGGCGGGCTGGTCCTCCTCGCTGCTGGTCACGCGGTAAGGATTAATCCAGGCATGCAACTCCATGCCGCGCTTGTGCGACTCATCGATCATGAACTGCAAGGGGTCCCACACGGGATTGGGCGCCTTGCCCGGCTCGCCCGTGAGCCATCGAGTCCAAGGCTCCAGATCGCTCTTGTAGGCGGCATCGGCCTGCGGACGTATCTGCCAGATGATGGCGTTGCAGTTGGCGCGCTGCAGCAGGTCCAACTGCTTGATGAGGTACTGGCGCGTCTGCTCGGGCGTCATCTCGGCATACTGTTTCTGCCCGATGATGTGCATCCACGCGCCGCGGAACTCATGCTTGGGCAGACGTGATGAAGCATATTCCTGAGCGGTGACACAGCTTGCCAGCATCACGACCAGCAATGACAAGAGTAGTAAGCGTTTCATATATACTATCATTGATTAAATAAAGAGAGTTCGATGAAAATAAGTTACTGATAATCAATTCCTCCCCTAAAATAGGAAAGGTGGCGCCTAGCGCCGGAGGAGTATGATTTACCATCAAAGCACTTTCTCTTGGGGTATCAACGCCCCCCAGCCCCCTCTAATCTTAGAGGGGGAGTTACTAACGCACTGATTGACAATTAATAACTCCGCCGAACACACGTTAAATAAAGGTCCTTAAGGTCATTAGGGACTTTAAGGACTTTAGAGATTTCAAATTATTCCAAGGGCTAATCCTCGTCGTCTTCGGGGACATTAATCCAGACGTAGGCGCCGAGGTCAAGGGCGCCCCTATCGAAGCGGTCGTTGCCATAGCGGTCGTATCGGGCCTCGTCGGGACACAAGACGGGATTGCCCTTGCCGATGGCATCGCTCTCGTTGCCCAGGCGGTAGTCGAACAGATAATCATCACGCACTGTGAGGAATGCGGGTTCACCCTCCCACACACAGTTGATGAAGTGGGCGTTGTCGGTGCCCGCACTCTTGAACAGGCAGTAGCGCATATACACGTCAAACCCGTCGAGCATGAGTACGTTATTCTCGAGGATGGTGTCGTTAGGGAAATTGAGCAAACCCGCACTCAACTCGGTGCAGAGGCCGTGAAGGATGCAGTTGTCAAAATAAGCCCTGATCTTGTCGAAATAACCTTGTTCAAAATCGACATTGAAGACCTGAACGATCGGTAGCGAGGGAGACGAGAACAGATAATTGTTGGCGAAGGTGCATTGACGCATCATCACCTTTCCGCCGAGGAGATAGCACACTTCCTCGGCCGCGTCGCTGAACTCGGTGCCGATGGCCTCGACATAGCAGCCCTGGGTCACCAGACAGGTCGAGGCCGAGTTGGTGAGGACACAGTTGACGAGTTTGAGGGCACACCGCACGGTGTCGTTCTTATAGTTGCTGCTGCAGTGCATGCCGATGGTGCTGCCCTTCATCACCACGTGCTTCAGGACATTGCCCGTCGTGGGCGGGGTGAAAATGATGCCGCCCCACTGGCCTGACATGATGTCGAAGCTCGTCTCGCCGACGATACGGTCCAGGCGGTCGCCGCGGAAGGTGATCGGCTCCTCGACAGTGCCATTGGCGAGCATACGGCCCGCACAGCGCATGACAGCCTTGTCGTGGAACAGGAGCGTCGTGCCGGGATCCAGCGTCAGCGTCACGTCACGAGCGACAAACATCGTGTCATAGATGAGGTAGGGCTTGTTGCCGGTGAAGCGGGTGTCGCTGTCGATGGTGTCGCCGTTGATGCGAATCACGTCCTGGCCCCAGGCGCTCAGCGTCACGCTCTGCGTCACACCGTTGGTCACAAAGTCCAGACGATCCTCGAGATAGACGGGCTCGTCATCATTCATCTCGTCGAGTTTGGCCTCGATGAAGATGTAAATCGAGTCGTTGCCACGTATCTCCACGTTCTGGAACGCATCGCCGCGGACGCCATCCACATTGAGGTGGAAATGTCCCTTGCTGGCGAGGCCTGCCACATTGATGGACGAGATGTTGATCTGCTTCTTGCTGCGGTTATACACCACCATCTGCTTGGTCGCAGTGCCCTGGAGGGTGATGACCGTGTCGAAGGCCACCGTGTCCCTGTTGAAGGCCAGCACGTCGCTCGACGAGGTGGTGAAACCGTCCTCTATGCATGATGTGGACATCGCCATGAGCATCATCATGCCCACGGCCAGCCACAAGAAATGTCTCATATTCGTCATTGTGAAAATCAGTTTGCCTTTTATATCAAGAACGGAAAAAGCAAGCATTTAGTGTATCGTGTCCCTTCTTTACCGTTCAAAGACCGCCACCAGCGGGTAGTGGTCGCTGTCACCCGCCTTGTCGCGCCGGCAGGACAGGGCCTTCATGTCACCGCGATAGAGGATGTGGTCGATTTTTACATACATGTGGTGGGCGTTGAAGGTGTAGGTAGGTCCGAAGCCCGTTTCGGCCCACGCGTCGCGCATATCGTCGCCACAGACCGTGCGGTAGGTGAACGAGCCCGGGGTGTCGTTCATGTCGCCCATGACGATGACATCGCCGGGGGTATCGTCCAGCACCTGCCTGATGGCCTGGGCCTGACGCACATGGTTACGGAAGCCGACATCCAGCTTGCTGGCCACCGACTTGATGCGGCCCTTGCGGTCGGAGGGCACATTCATCGACTCGATGACCTTGGTGTCGTTATGGGTGAACCGCAGCGAGCTCAGGTGCATGTTGATGACACGCAGGTCACCACCCGGGGCCTCCACATCCCACACCTTGATGAAATAGCCCAAGGTGTCCTGAGTGAGGACGGGCGGCGTCAACTCGGTGAAGGGATACTTTGACAGGATGCCCACGTCATAGAAATGCTTCTTGCGGTAAGGATATTTCTTGTAGAGTTCCTCGAGCATCGGCTTGACCGGAGCAAGCTGCTCGAAGGGGAAATAGACCAGGCCCTCCTGAATCACGACAATGTCGGCATTCTGGTCCAGGATGTAGCGCAGCGACTCGCTCGGCTTGCCGTCGTTGCGATTCCAGTTGAACTCGGTGACGTTCATCGTCAGCACCGAGAGCTGGGTTTTGCCCTCTTCGGCAGTCGGTTGAATCAGGGTAAAAGGCGATATCAGGCGCAGCGTGGGCCAGGAGAGCATCAAGGCACCAACGACGAGAACAGCGGCGCGCCACTGCTTGAAAAGGGCCATCAGCGCCAGGGCCGCCAGGGCTACCAGCGTAACGACAGGCAGCGCCAACGACGCGAGTGAAGGCAGCGTCCATATCGTGGGGTCGACGCGTCCGCCATAGGCGGCAAACAGCAGCGCAAAGGCGACGATGATTGAGATGAATCTAAAGATGTGTTTCATTGCATTAACAAAAAGCCAGATGCGACGAAAAATGCTATTTCTTGTTTTTTATCGGCCTGCGGCCGAGAAATTAAACAAAAATTATGTATAAAAATTAAACAAAAAATAATTATATTCTTTTCTATTTCAGAGTTTCCAGCCGTCTTTGAAGAAGGGTTTTTGGGCGGTAAAACGGGGGAAATAGGTTTTCAGGAGCCAGATCAGAGGCCACTCGAGGAGCATTGTCAACGTGAAGACTGTCAACGTCAGGGCAACGCCCGGTTCCATGCCCAAACGGAGGATGCACACGCTGCGCAACGGCAGGAAAAACAACGGATGTGTTCCCAGAATAATGAGCGAATAGCGGCCGTAATGGCACATCACGGGAACATGCGGCAACGGCTTGCAGGCCCAAAAGAGCGCCCAGATTGCCATGAAAGGCAAGGCATATAGTTTCCAATAGGCAGGCAGAATCTGGAAATGCAGATTCAAGTAATCGCTGCAGTAGTAGATGGGAATCATCACAAGCACCAGGGCAAGCAGGCCCCAACGGTCCCACCGCGACGGGGAAAGGACGCCCAGGCGTTTCATGCCCCAGCCCAAGACGAAATAGGGCAAAGCCACCAGCGAGGTGTCGAGCATGAGCGGCAACTCCACCTTGTTGACACTCAACTCATAGCCCACCACCGACAAAGCCACTGTCACGCCCAAGAGCGCCCACAACGGCTTAATCCAACGCTGTAAGGCATAGAAGATGATGTTGACCCAGAAAAGGCTGAGCAGGAACCACAACGGAGTGGAAATCGCCCAGTAACGTTGCGTGAAAGGCGCATACAGCAGCGAGAAGTCGAGCGCTATCGGGTCGGAACCGGCGACCAGGCGGAGACCATACTCAAGCAAGTGATAGCCAAAAGCCAAAAGCACGAAAATAACAAACGGCACAAGGATGTTATTGACCTTGCGCCGCGTGAAATCGGCATAGCCGTCATACAACTTGAAGAAGATGCCGGAGATGAAATAATACATCGGCAGGCGGAAAGCCTGGAGCGCGTCATTGAGGTGAGGAGCCAAATAGTTAAAGAACTCATGGTCAATGTGGTACATCACGATGAGCATGATGCACAGACACTTCATGAAGTCTATGTAGGCTATGCGAGGCTTCTCCACCGGTCTCCCCCCTCACTGAGGTTACATCTTGGACTTCAGCATCCCGATGACGCGGTCATAGTCGGTCATCTCGGCGATTTCCTCGGGCTCCAGCTCGATGTCAAACTCCTCCTCAAGCTCAGAGGCGAGCGTCAAGTGGCGCAGCGAGTCCCAACGGGGACAGTTCTTCTGGGTGGTATCGGTCGAAACATCGTCCATCTCAAACACCTCACGCATGATGGCCAAAACTTTGTCTTCTAAATTCATAACACTCTGATATTGTAATAATTCTTGATTTCACAAACTTGGTTCAGCTCCATCTCATAGTGCTTGGCACCGTCGGGCGCGGTGCTGACGCAGGTCATGCCCATGCGGTCAAAAAAGTCAGACGTCTGACCATTCTTGGCCGTGGGCAGGTAGTCGGCCGTCACGCGGCGGTAGCCATCGAGCCTCAACAAGTTGAGCACCGTCTTGAAGAAGGCCTCCTCGATGCCTTTGCCCAGGATGCGGCAACTGAGCAGCAGCGTGTCGATGTTCACCGTCACGTCGTCCACGTCCTCGAGGAACATCGTGGCCGTGATGCCGTTGTCGCCGAAGCGGTCAGACACGCTCATGCAATAGATGTGCCAGCCGGCTTCCAGGCGCTGACGGACGTCTGCTTCGTTATAGCGCCTCGTCGTCAGGTTGAACTGATTGGTCTTCTGGGTCATCTGGGCGATGCGCGGCAGGTTGTGGCTGTCGGCGGGCATGATGTCCAGCTGCAGGTCCAGGCTGTAGAGGTAGCTCTCCATGTCGGCAAAGCGGGACTGCTCGGCCTGTCGCATGGCATTGGCACGGTACTGCTCCGCCTTGGCGCGGTCCTCGGCAGTCACCTGGTAGATGCGGAAGTATTTCTCCACCAGCTGTTTGAAGAAAGGCATCAGCTGATAGGGCTTGGCAGGGAAATCAGGCACTTCGACCTGAGGAAGCATCTGGCGGATGAGCTCGCGCTCGGCAGGATTGTCATCGACAAAGACCATGCTATCCAGGCCGATGTTGAGTTCGGCGGCCAGCTCGCGCAGATTGGTTGCCTTGTCCTGCCAGTTGATGCGGCGTGCGCTGAAGTTCTCCCCGCGCAGCACCATGTTGGGATTCTGAGACCAAGCCTCGAGCACGTCGGCCTCATTGTTCTTGCTGCAGACAGCCAAGATCACACCCATGCCGGAGAGCTGCAGAAGCGCTTGCTGCCAGTAAGTATAGGCCTTGCCGGGATAGTCGCCGCCCAGCTTGATGCCGTCGATGCCGTCCTCGCCCAGCACCCCACCCCACAGGGTGTTGTCCAGGTCGAGCACGAGACACTTCTTGCGCATCAAGGCCAGTTCGCCTTCCAGCCGTTGCCACCATGCCTGGAAATCGCGTGCCAGCTTGGGGTTGAGCAGCGTCTGCGACATGAGGTAGTATTTCCAGTCGAGCAGCGTTGCCGCATCATAGCGCGACGTGAACTCGCTGAAGTCCACCAGCTTGACATTGGGACGGGACATCGCCAGCTGCGCGGCATGACGGTTGAACTCGGCCACCGACTCGGCGACAGCCGTCTCGTTCCCGGCCAAGCGCAGCACGAAGGTATTGACCAGTGTGAAAACGATGAACTGCTTGCCCGAGTCAACCGATGACAGCACCAGGTCCAGGCGGTCACGATAGGAGTCCAACTCCTCGGCCAGGCGGCCACTGTCGGCATTGACCGGCACCTGGTAGAACCAGATGTAGCGGTCGGCATCGGCCGGCACCACACTGATGTCGCCATAGCCCGAATAGGCCATGCCATCATAGCCGAAGAAGGGCTCAACCGTCTGATTGCGAAAGACAAAAGTCGTCATTTTCCTACTGATTATGATTTCTTTAACACACGATAAGCCTTGCTCATCATGGACCACAAGCCAGGACGCATCATCAAGGCATGGATGACTTTCCACTTCATGCCGTGGTAGTTGCTCTCGGGCCCTACACACGGGAAGGGGTAGATTCCGCTCTGGCGCATGCGCTGCACGGCATCATCGACGCAGCCGCAGGTCAACGCCTTGGTCATGGCAAAGAAGAGATACACGTTTCTCAGGCCAGGGACGCTGGCGGGAGCCTTGCGGCTATTCTCCGCCTCGTAGCGGCGGATGGTGGCGTCAATCATCGCGGCAGAGTCAATCTGGCTGAAGATGCGGCGCTTCAGGTGCTGAACATCGACATTGTGCATCGCGCTGTCATCGCGCTTGACGTAGCAATAGGGCGCAGCGGCGGTGCAAACCATGCGACCGGCAGCGAGCATGAACTCGGCAATCAGCGCCCCGTCCTCACAGACGATGAGCGACGTGTCAAAGCGCCAATGGTGCGATTCCAGATAGGAACGCTTGACCAGGAAGCGCCAGACATAAGGGGTCAGACTGTGTCCCTCGAGATACTCAGCTCCGGTCATTACCGCGCCTGACGCATCGGCGGCCTCGCTGCCAGGCGAGACGGCGCCCATGGCGTCAATGCTCTTGTAGCCGAACTGCAGCACGTCCAGGTCCTCGTCCACTGCCTGACGGAGCAGTGAGGACATCGCGCCATGCTCCAGGTAGTCGTCACTGTCGACAAACTGCACATAGCGGCCGTGGGCCTCGTCGAGCGCGTGGTTGCGCGCTGCACTGACGCCGGCATTGTCCTGGATGATGAGATGAACCTGGGGATGGAGCAGCGTGAAGGCCGCCACCCGGTCGCGGCTACCGTCGGTCGAGCCATCGTCCACCACCAGCACCTCGTAGGCGTCATCGGGCAGCCCCTGAGCAATAATCGAGCTCAAGCAGCGATCCAGATAACCCTCTGTATTATAGACAGGGACGATGTATGTCAGCAGCAGTTCACTCATGGTTTGCGGCAGTCTCTACCAGCTCGATGAGTCCGGTATGCTTCTGGAACAAAAAGATGACCCTGCGACCGTTCATGGCACAGGCAGGCACAGCCGGCTTCACCGGCAAGAAACGCTGGCGACGCAGGTCGCTGACAGCGGCGTCCAGGTCGTCCACCTCATAGCACAGGTGATAGGGCGACACGCCGACAGCCTGGAGCGTCCTCGACACCGGGCTCTGCTCGTCAAGCGGTTCCAACAGTTCCACCCGCGGCGCCCCGTCCTTGTCCAGGAAGCAGACACGGACGTGCTGCAACGGGTCGTCGATGACCGCCGAAGCCTTGTAGCCCATCGCCGTATAGAAGGTCTGGGTCTTGGCGATGTCACGGCAAGCGATGCCGATGTGGTGGAAGGAGAGTCCAGCAGTGTCCATCGTCGTCAATAGTCAATAACGGGCGAGACCTTGCAGTCATTCATGTCAAGCATGGCAGCCGCCCAACTCAGTCCGGCGCCGAATGCGCTCAGCACCACCGTTGACCTGCCGTCGAGCTTGCCGACCAGTTCACTGGATATAGTCAAGGGCACCGACGCGCTGCTCGTGTTGCCGTACTTGTTGATGCAGAAAGGCACCCTCGAAGGGTCGGCCTTAAGTTTCTTGACAAAGAAGTCCATCATGAAGCGGTTGGCCTGGTGGAAGACCAGGTAGTCCACGTCATCGATGGTCTTGTCGGTTACCTTGAGCAGCTGCTTGATGCTCTTGGGGACCTTGCTGATGGCAAAGTTGAAGACATCCATGCCGTCCATGAACACCTCCAGGTCACTGCGGATGTTGCCCTCTTCCTGCTCGCGCTCCACACACGACTCAGGCGTGATGGGATGGCGCATGCCAGCCTCAATCTTGAGGACATTCTCGCCGCTGCCGTCGGTGTAGAACATGAACGTGGAATCGCCAAAGTCGCCCTTCTCGACGAGCGTGGCCGTACCCGCGTCGCCGTAGAGCGGCCAGTCCACCTTGTCGCGGCGGTTGACAATCTTGGAGAACGTCTCGCCGTCGAGCAGCAGCACGCGGTTCACACCCGGCATCGAAGCGTAGGCATAGGCCGTGCTCAGCGCGAAGAGATAGCCCGAACAGCCCAGCGAGATGTCAAAGCACAACGTCTCGCGCGGCAGTCCCAGCCGGTGCTGCAACAGGCACGACGTGGCAGGGATGCGGTAGTCGGCCGTCTGACTCATGAACAGGAGCACGTCGATGCTCCCGGGCTCGATGTCATTGTCGGCCATGAGCTGCAGCGCAGCCTTATAGCACAGGTCACTCGCCGTCACATCGCTCGCAGCGATGCGTCGCTGCTCGATGCCGATGTTATGGATCGTCTTCTCTATTTCCTCCTCCGGGATGAGATATCCCAGGTCCTTATTGTACACGACATCAGGCGGGACGCAGGCGCTAATCGCCTTGATGCCCACCCCGTGAAAAGTCAATGTTGCCATACAGACAAACGATTAATGCATTGATATAACAAAATACAAAACAGCCTGCCATCATCACAAGGCAAGCCGTCAACAGCTATCGAAGGTGTGTTATTCCTCTTCCTCCATCCTGGCCATGGCAATGTGATACAGGTCCTCGACAGTAGAGCTGTTGCGAATATCGTCACCTCGAAATTCGACATCATACTCCTCGTCGATCATTGCGATTACCGACAATGCAACGAGTGAAGACCATTCCTCCAAGTCCTTGAACCGGGTCGTGGCTGTTATCGTGTCAGAGTCTGTCTCATCAAACAGCTCTGCGAAATTCTCTATGAATTGTTCCAAATCCATTACGTACGTCTCTATAACGATAACGTAAAAAATCTAAAGATATTTTTTACGGCCCGCAAAATTACATAAAAAAAATTATCGGCGCACCATTTTAGACATTTTTATTACCAAATGTAGATTCTTGACGCAGGTGCGGCGCCCGATGGCCTCAAAAATCGAACTTGCGAGCCGGCACACCCAGGTAGGTGCTATTGTTGCGCGGCGTGGTCATGAGCACGCTGTTGGCGCCCAGCGTCACCCCGTCGCCGATGGTCATACCCTGGAGCACCACGCAGGCCGCTCCCAGCAGGTTGTTGTTGCCGATGGTGATGCCGCCCGAGAGGTGGGCACCCGGCATCAACCCATTGAAATCACCGATGGTGTTGTCGTGGCCCACGACGACATGGTCGTTGATCAGGTTGAAACTGCCGATGGTCACGTCACACGAGATCATGCAGTGGTTCTGGATGATGTTGCCCTCGCCCATCTTGACCGTGTCGCGATCGACCCAGAAGAGCGACGGGTCAATCAGGTTGGGGAAGGTGATGAGCGGATTGCTGATGCTCTCACGGATGCGGCGCACGGCCCTGTTCTCGTTGATGGCGATGGCCACGGCCAGCGGCTCGGAAGCCTTGGTGAGCAGTTCCATGCCACCCAATACCGTTCCATAGCTCGACACCTGGGTGCCCGCAGGCTTGGTGTCGTCACAGAAACCGATCAGATGCCAGTCACCGCCAGCGGCATTGATGCGGCGAATCAGGCACGCCACCTCCTTGCCGAAACCACCGGCTCCATATATTGCAATGTTCATTTCAGTTCAGTTAATCATTATACTTGAATTCGCCACTACTCTTTCTGTCTTCACTTGCAGCAAGAGATGATTTCCCTGGCCACACGCTCGACATCCTCGTCGCTCACCCAGGGACCGCTGGGCAGGCACAAGCCCATCGTGAACAGCTTCTCGCTGACGCCGTTGACATAGGCCGGGGCACCGCTGAACACGGGCTGGGTGTGCATCGGCTTCCACAGCGGGCGAGACTCGATATTGCAGGACTCCAGATGCAGGCGGATGGTGTCGTAGTCAGTGCCCGTCTTCACGGGATCAACCAGGATGGTGTTGAGCCAGTAGTTGGCGTCGCAGCGCTCGTCGGGGTTGGTGTGAACCGTGATGCCATCGACGCCAGCAAAGAGTTCCACATAGCGGCCACACAGGTGCTTGTGGTGTGCCAGGTGCTCGTCCAGGACGGTCATCTGTCCGCGTCCGATGCCGGCACAGATGTTGCTCATGCGGTAATTGTAGCCGATTTCCTTGTGGAGGTAGTAAGGCATGGGTTCGCGCGACTGAGTGGCATAGAACATGGTCTTCTTCTTGGTCGCCTCGTCGGGGCAGATGAGGGCGCCACCGCCACTGGTAGTGATCATCTTGTTGCCGTTGAAGCTCATGATACCGAAGTCGCCGAAGGTGCCGCACAGTTGCCCACGGTAGCGCGAGCCAAAGGCCTCGGCCGAATCCTCCACGACAGGAATCTCGTAGCGGCGAGCAATCTCCATGATGTCGTCAATCCTGGCGGGCATGCCATAGAGATAGACGGGGATGATGGCCTTGGGTTTGCGGCCCGTCTTGGCGATGCGGTCCTTGATGGCCTCCTCGAGCAGGTTGGGGTCTATGTTCCAGCTATCAGGCTCACTGTCGACGAACACGGGCACGCCACCTTGATAAACGACCGGGTTGGCACTGGCCGAGAACGTCATCGACTGGCAGATCACCTCGTCGTCGCGGCCAACGCCCAGGTTGACCAACGCCAGGTGGATTGCCGCAGTGCCCGAACTGAGCGCCACGACATACTTGCCCTCGCCGCACAGCTGCTCTAGGTCCTGTTCAAAGCCGTTGACATTCGGTCCCAAGGGTACTACCCAGTTGGTGTCGAAAGCCTCTTGGATATATTTCATCTCCTGGCCGCTCATGTGGGCCAGACAAAGTAAAATCCTGTTATTGTTTGCCATATATCTTGCTTTTAAATCATTGATTCACTTTCAGATGCGTGTCCGGCATAGACCCTGCGGCCTACTGCCAAATCGCGGATGAGCACCTCGCTCACTGCTGCCTGTTCCTTGTCGGAGTGCGGCACATTGGTCACCGTCTTCACTCCGGGAATAAAGCTGTCGCCGGTGAACAGCGCGTCACCGATGACCCAGGTCACACACGACGGGCTGTGGCCTGGCGTGAAGACCGCACGGGCCGCGATGCCGTCGAACAGCGGCACCTCGTCCCCGTCCTCGACCAGGCGGACGACTTCGGTGTCATCGAGCACAAACGGCTCGCCATAATACTTCGAGAAGTTCAGTTTGTCGCTGAGCAACTCCTCCTTGCCGGCCCGGGTGGTATAAACCAGTGCCTTAGGGAACATGGCCGCCAGCACATTCAGGCCGTAGATATGGTCAAAGTGGGCATGAGTGAGCAGCACGCCGCAGAGGGGGCCGTCAATCATCGGCAGGATGCGGTCCACGTCGCCACAATCCACCAGCCACGATTTGCCCTCATGGACAATCACATAGCTGCATGACTTGAACACCGTATTAACGACCTGCCTGATTTCCACTCAATCAATCTTTATTAACTCTTTATATAAAGAACGTTAACTGGCGTAAAATATTGCACACGCCTACTCAACAGAGTCCATTACCTCGCGTGGAGGTAGAAAACAGAGCCCTTGGGATAGACCTTCTTGTTGGTCTGGACCTTGGAACATTGGCCCTGGCGAGCGCGCTCCACGACCTCGTCAAGATGCTCGGCGAACATGGGACCGGCCATGAGCTGCGGCCCCTCGATGGCCGGGACGAGGTTGAACTCGATGAAGAGCGGTTCCCCGTCGGGGTCGACCGTGACGTCCCACCCCACATAGTCGAAATAGGGCAGCTTGCTGTGCATCGCCAGCAGGGTATCTATCACCTTGTGGTAGCAGGGCACGACCAGGTTCTCGACGCCCGTCTCGCGCTTGAGCGACGAAATCTCCATGTGCTTGAAGCGGAAGACGCGGTCATCCACATGGCCGTCGCGGTCGATCAGGCAGGTGCCGCCGCCCTTCGACGTGTTGTCCTTGACGGCGCCCTTGCCGCCGAAGCGTAGCATCGAATAGGGGTACAGGAACTCACACTTGCCCTCGAGCGTGCGATAAGTGTAGAGACGCATCGAGTTGAGCGACGTGGGATTGACACGCTGCAGCTCGGGGTGCTGACGCGCCTTTTCCTGGACGATGAAGTTGATGTCATAGCGCGAGAAGAGGGCGTTCAGGCTGTCGGCACGGGTGTCGGTGATCTGGTCCACGCCGTCGCCGTTGCACGTCTCGACAGTGGGCTTGATCATCATCTCGCCCGAGTAGTTCCTCACGGCCTCGATGGCCTCGTCGCGCGAAATCTCCTGGCCCTCACGGTAGAAGTGGCCGTGCATATTCTTGACCACCGTCAGCGGCTGCCGCACCATGGGGAACAAGTCGCTGTAGATGTTCTTGTCGAGATAGGCGTTGATGAAGTCATAGCGGTTGAGCGCCGGCACGACGAAGAAATAGTACACGTCCATCGACAGGTAGCGGTCGCTCTCGACACCGCTCAGGCGCGAGAAGTAGTCGGCAAACATCATCGACACCTTGAAACCGCGCTCGGCATAGTAGGGCGACAATTCCTTCTTGCGGGCCTTGTAGTCAAAGTCGGGGGGCATCACATGATCCTTGAAATACCAGTCACCCCAATAAAACTCCTTGTTTGTATTGATATATTCAGCCATCCTCAATCACTATTAACAAATCATACAAAAACACTAGTAGTCCAGAACGTCAACCATCGTCATGCCGCCGGCATAGAACTCCATGCTGGCCCATGCCAGCCCCACGCCGAAGCCACAGGCCAGGCAGTGGCGCTCGCCCGCCGCCGACAGTTGCTCACCGCAGCGGGTCACCATCGTCAAGGGAATCGACGCACTGGTAACGTTGCCATATTCCTCCAGGCAATAGGGGGTCTTCTCGGCAGGAATCTTCACCGCCTTGCGAATCTTCTCGTCGATGAACTTATTGGCCTGGTGGAGCAACAGCAGGTCAACGCTCTCAACATCGATGTTGAAGGTCTCGATGAGTTCCTTCAACGAGCGGGGCGGCTGCTTGATGGCAAAGCCGAACACATCCATGCCGTTGACAATCATGTCCACGCCGCGACGATAGGTGCCGGGCGACACCTCTTTCTCCTCGAGCGCCTCGGTCGTGACCGGATTGCGGATGCCCCCATAGGGAGCCCACACGGCGTCAAAGCCGCTGCCGTCCACACCGAACATGAAGTTCATCGGGCGCGCGCTGTCAGGGGCATACTCAAGAGCCGTCGCCGTGGCGGCGTCACCGAACAGGGGCCGTACCGACGGATCACGCGGGTTGCGGTTGCGCGTGTTGGTCTCGGCGGCGACCAGGATGGCGCGCTTGAACGTGCCGTGTGACATGAGCGAAGCGACGATGCTCATGCCATAGACCCATCCCGAGCAGCCGAAGGGGAGGTCAAACACGCAGCAGTCACTGCGCAGTTGCAAGCGGTCCTGCAGGATGCACGCCGTCTGGGGCGCGATGTAGTCACGCGAGGTGCAGACATAGGCGAAGCAATCGACCTCCTGGGCCGTCCAGCCCATCTTCTCGAGGAGAGCCTCTACAGCCTTGACCGTGAGGTCAGAAGCCGTGGTCTGATCGTCCACCTTGTGGTGGCGCTCGATACCCGTCGAAGCGATTACCTTGAGGGCATCGTTCTCGTCCTTGTAGATGGGAAGCGTGCGGTTGTCCTCGACGGTCGACGGCACACAGGCACTCATGCCCGCCAGACGCACATGATTGATGGTTAATTGTGACATATTCTCTATGATTTGAGTTTCAAACGTTGCACTTTGCCCGATGCCGTGCGGGGTATCTCATCGACCCACTCCCACAGCACGGGAATCTCGTGGGGCGGCAGCATGCCCGCCAGACGGGACTTGATATCGGCAATCTCCAGCGCCGACTTGCCGCGGACCAGATAGGCCTTGGGCACCTCGCCCAGCACGCCCTGGGGGTCGGCGACGGCGACACAGGCACAGTCGGCAATGCCCAGCGCCAGGATGGCGTCCTCGATGGTCTGCGGAGCGACTTTCTCACCGCCCACGTTGATAAGTTCCTTCTTGCGGCCTGTCAGGTAGTAGTTGCCGTCCTCGTCGCGGTGGCCCCAGTCACCGGTGCGGAACCAGTCGCCGTGGAAAGCATCCACGTTATCCTGGGGCAGGAAATAGGACCGGCATACCATGTTGCCGCGCACACAGATCTCGCCGTCAATGCCGGGAGCTAACGGATGGCCCTGCTCGTCCATGACACAGGCCTCCACCAGACCGGAGGAGGGACGTCCCACGCTCTGCAGCACCGCCGCGGCACTGTGGAACTCGGTGAACAGCGCACGCGAAGCCTCGGTCAGCCCGTAGTGCATGCACAGGCGTGTCGTCGGGAACAGTTCCATGAGGAGCTGTTTGTCCTCGACTGGGAGCGCGGCGCTGCCCATTTCAATATAATGCAGCTGGTCGGCAAACTTCGCGATGCGCCGGCCGCTCAGGCGCTTGATGTACTGCCACACCGCCGGCACCATGCCGAAGCCCGTCACCCGCTCGCTCTCAAGGACCGAGAAGAACGACTTGAGGTTGGCAAAATTGCCCACCAGCACCAGGGTGCCGCCCGCCGTGAGCACGCAGCGCAGCCGTCCCAAGCCGAAGGAGTGGCTCAACGGCAGCGCCAGAGCCTCGACGTCGTCGCTGCAAGTGCCGATAAAGCCGTTGGTGTTCGCTGCCGAGCCCGCGATATTGGCATGAGAGAGGCAGACCCCCTTGGGCGCCCCTGTCGTGCCTGTGGTGAACATCACGTCGGCAACATCAGTCGCCGCCAGCGAGCGATTGACGGCAGCCGGGACATCGGTGTCGCCGAGAGCCATTTCCTCAAAACGAATGGCCCGGCACCCGCCGTCCACCTGACGGCTGCCAAACGACACCCGCGGCTTGACGATGCCAGCGATATAGTCCAGGCGCTCCTGGGGCGAGGCGGCATCGACCACGACATTGACAATGCCCAGGACGTGGGCGGCAAAGTAGAGATAAACGAACTCCACCTCCTTCTCGGCCGTCAAGAGGATGCGGTCGCCCGCACTCAGGCCGAGCGACTGCAGATAGACAGCAGTCGCCCCTATCATCGACACCAGGCGGGCATAAGACACACGCTGAGTGCCGTCAACAAGGGCAATTTTGTCGGGCGTGCATTGCGCATGTCCGACAATTTCACACAGCACGGGGCTGTGGGGAGTGTCAATCATTTGACGGGGTGAGTTTGTTCACTTCGGCGACAATCGACTCGACGGACGTCAAGTCAAAAAGGTCCTCGAGGGGGAACTCGACTTGCAGTTCCTCCTCAAGCGTGCTGATAATCGCCAGATTGCCCACAGAATCCCACTCGGGGATGTCCCCCGACGACAACTCATCGGTGATGACGTCGAGAGGCACGTTCAGCACGCGGGCAATGATTTCCTTGACACGAGATTCCATCAATCGGCTACAGGGATTAACGGCGTTTTTTCTCAACGACAGCAAACAGGTCCTGAATCGTGTCGGACTTGAGGATGTCGTTGCCCTTGATGATGACGTCATACTCGTCGTCAACCATCGCGATGATGGACAGCGCGGTCAACGATGACCACTCATCCAGCTCCTTGAACCGCGTTTCAGCAGTAATTTCCTCTGGGGCCGTCTCGTCGAGTTGAGACGCGAAGTTCTCGATAAATTCTTCGATATTCATAACTATAAAATGAGATCTGATAAATGAGCTTGCCGCCGACTTTGATCACACTAGAATACATTTCAGGCAGGCAAAAGTACACAGATTATTTAAAAAACGGCAAAAATGCAGACTTATTATATGGAAAAACCGCCATCGATGACCAAATCATGCCCCGTGAGCCAGCTCGAGGCGTCACTGAGCAGATAGATAGCGCCATTGGCGATGTCATCGGGACGTCCATAACGTCCCAAGGGGTATTTCTTGGCGTCCTCGGCCAGCTGCTCCTCGGTGATGGTGCCACGATGGATCAGCGGTGTGTCCACCATGCCGGGGCAGATGCTGTTGACGCGGATGCGGCGCGGCGAGAACTCGCGTGCGGCATAGCGCATGACAGAGTTGAGCGCGGCCTTGGAAGCGCCATACACGCCATTGCCGGGCATGAAGCTGTGCGTGCCGCCGATGGAGGCCAACAGCACCACAGAGGCCCCCTTCTGGAGCAGTTTCTTCTTGAAGAGCAGGCGCATCAGTTCCACAGGGGCGAAGAAATTGACGTCGAACATCTCGTCGAACTTCTCGCGGGTGCCGAACTGAATGGGCAGCGTAGTCGAGTTGCCGGCACACAGCACGGCGCCGTTCAGCGGAGGCAATGCTGCCAGCAGTTGTTTCACCTGGTCATCATCGGTCAGGTCGGCAGTGACCATTGCGGCGGGCGGTGTCGCCAGCTGCTGGGCGGTCTCTTGCAGGCGGCCCTCGTCACGCGCCGTGATGGCCACGGCAGCGCCCATGCGAGAACAGGCAATGGCGGTCTCGCGTCCTATGCCTGACGACGCACCGGTCACCAGGATGGTCTTCCCCTCGAGCGAGAAGGGATTGAAAGTCGCTTCCATCTTGTTGTATCTTAACTTATTAGTAGTTTATTTGAAATCAAACTTCTTGGCAGGCACGCCGATATAGGTCATGCCATCCTTGGGCTTGGTCATCAGCACACTGCCAGCGCCCAGGGTGACATGGCTGCCGATCTGGACCTTCTGCAGCACGACGCTGTCCACGCCCAAGAGGTTGCAGTGGCCCATCTGCACCGATCCCGACAAACGCACGCCGGGCATCAGCACATTGAAGTCGCCCACAATCACGTCATGGCCCAGCACGTTGGAACCGTTGAGCACGTTGAAGCTGCCGACCACCACGTCGCAGGTGGCGCTGCACCCGTCCTGGATGATGTTGCCCTGCCCCATCGTGAAGGTCTCGTCGTCGAGCACCTTGAAGGACGGCGCTATCAGGTTGGGGAAGGTGATGAGCGGATTGTTGATGCGCTCATGGATGAGCTTGCGTGACATCGGGTCGCCCACGGCGATGGCGAGTGCCAGCGGCTCACTGACGGCGTTGAGTTCCTCCATGCCGCCCAGCACATAGCCGTAGTGGGAGACCGGCGAGCCGACCTCCTTGCTGTCATCATAGAAACCGACCATGTTCCAGCGCTCACCACAAGAGTTGTTGATGCGCCTGATGCCGCCGGCCACCTCGCGTCCCAGTCCGCCGGCGCCATAGATGGCGATATTGCGTACGCCTTGTCGGCTACGGGAAGAGCTGGAGTGATTCTGGGAAGAGTTGCGCGTTATCACGCGGCACGGGTTGCCATAGGCCACCACGCCGTCGGGGATGTCGTGCAGCACGACACTGCCGGCGCCGACGATGCTCCACCGCCCGACTTTCACACCCGGGATCACGACTGCCGACGCACCGATCCAGGCGCCCTCGCCGATGTGGACATTGCCGCACAGCGTGGCCTGGGGCGAGATGTGGACATAGTCGCCCAGGCTGCACTCGTGGTCGATTGTCGCACCCGTGTTGATAATGCAGTGCCGCCCTACCCTCGCGTCGCTCTGGATGATGGCACCCTGCATGATGACAGAGCCCTCGCCGATGGAGGCAAAGGGAGACACCATGGCCGACGGGTGCTGGGCCGTGATGAATTCACACCCCAACCGCTCGACGATCTGCTTGCGGTAGACATTATTGCCGACGCTCACCAGCACCGGCGACTCCCCGTTCCACTTGTGCAGAACGGGTATGGATAACAGGTCATTGATTGCGGGATCATCATCAAACAGGGCGTCAACCTTCACGCCCGCCGCCTGCAAGACGTCGATGATGACTTTTGCGTGTCCGCTTGCTCCGTAGAGGTACATCAGTTATTTCCGTTAAAAGCTTCCATTGTTGCTTGACCCTCCTGGGATATTCCATCCCTGGCGATCACCTTCTTGATAGTAGAGAAAATGACTTTCACGTCGTTGGCGAAAGTGCAGTGGTCCACATACCACACGTCGAGCCTGAACTTCTCACTCCACGACAGCGTGTTGCGTCCGTGGCATTGCGCCCACCCGGTGATGCCGGGCCGCACCTCATGGCGTCGGGCCTGTTCAGGGGAATAGAGCGGCAGGTACTGGACCAGCAGAGGACGGGGGCCGATCAATGCCATGTCCCCCTTGAGCACATTGAACAACTGGGGCAGCTCGTCGATGCTCGTCGATCGCACGAAGCGGCCCACCCTGGTGAGGCGAGCCTCGTCGGGCAAGAGGTTGCCCTCGGCATCACGCTCATCAGTCATTGTCTTGTATTTGACGATCTTGAAGATCTTGCCGCCACGGCCTGGACGCTCCTGGAAGAAGAACGCACCGGCGCCCTTGTTGGCGAAGTGCAGCCAGACGGTCACCACCAGCAACAGCGGCGACAAGCAGACGATGGCCAGCAGCGACAACGTGAAGCCCAGCCAGCGCTTGGCATGATCTCGATAAAAATTACTCATCACTTAGACATTCAGGATTTCGTGGTAGAAGTCATACAGGCAGCGGCGCACGTAGCCCTGCTCGAAGCGCGACGCGATGAGCGGGCGCGCCTGGGTAGCCAGGGCCTTGACCAACTCGGGCTTCTCGACAAAGTCCTTCATCGCCCGGTAGAGCGCCTCCTCGTCCTGCGGAGGAACGATGACGCCGTTCTGACCGTCGATGATAATCTCGCGAGCGCCGTTGATGTCGGTGACAATGCTGGGGAGACCCATTGCGCCGGCCTCGATCACCACGTTAGGGAATCCCTCGCGGTAGCTGGGGAATACCAGTGCATCGGCAGCGGCATAGAAGGGCCTCACGTCGCGCTGACTGCCGACGGCCTCGATGCCCTCGCCACGGTTGATGCGCTGGGTGGTTGACGGCAGGACGGGGTCCAGGTCATCCTCGCGCGGTCCCACGAGGACCAGGCGGATGTCGCCATGCTCCTGAT
Organism: uncultured Bacteroidales bacterium; assembly: GCA_902760865.1. Taxonomy (GTDB): domain Bacteria; phylum Bacteroidota; class Bacteroidia; order Bacteroidales; family Muribaculaceae; genus Sodaliphilus. The sequence goes on from CACWID010000002.1 coordinate 38,825, forward strand.
GGAGGCGGTCGAAGGCCGCCACCAGCTCGTTGATGCCCTTGTCGCGGACGATGCGCCCCACAAAGACGAACGTGAAGCCCGCACCAGCGGGACGGTCGGGCACGTCGATGCTCTCGAGGCTGTAGTGCGTCATGTCGATGCCGCGCACGTTGCCATAGCCCAGCACCCGGATGGGCTTGCGGGTGATGCCGTGGTTGAGCAGGTCGCTCTTCACGCCCTCGCCCTCGGGGATGACGTGGGTCGCACAGGCACACGTCAGCCAGTCGGTGGCCATCAGTACACGGCGCTTGAAGCCCGTCGTGGTGGGCCACACCAGGCCCGTGAACGTGTGTACCCGTCGCGGCACCCGAGCGAGCCAGCCCGCCATCATGCACATCAGGCCGGCCTTGGGGGTCATCGAGTGGACCATGTCGGGGCGCTCACGGCGCATCACGCGCCACATCCGCCACAGCGAACGCAAGTCGTTCATCAGCGAGATGTGACGTTCCATCGGGACGGCAACGGTGCGCACGCCCTCGCGCTGCGCCACCTGGTCCAGTCCCTCGCCAGGCGATGAGACGGCGACCACCTCATATTCTTCGGACAGTTCCCTCAGCATCCCGTTGCAGAAGGCGTTGAGCGACTGGGGCACCGTCGTCGCACGTATAATCTTTTTCTTTTTTCTCATAACTGGCAAACTGTTTTCAATAGGTCTTCTTGGCGCCGAATATCCAGTGGGCCAACACGGGGCTCAGACGGATGATGTTGCCGATGAGCAAGCACATGGCCATGATCAGGAGCGCGATAACGGTCGATGTGGCGAACTCAATGATCGGCATCGGATGGTCGCGGAAGACGGTGACCACTTCCTTCAATCCGGAGGGGATGAGGAAGAAGTGGATCAGGTAGATGTCAAGCGTGCGGCGGCCGGTGTACTGGAAGACGCGTCCCAGACGAGTCTCGCTGGAGAAGAGCGCCCGCTTCTGCCTGAAGAAGGAGAACAGGATGACGAGGCCCATGAGGGACATCGGCAGGCCGGTGATGTTGCCATTGATGTGGAGAAGGTCAAAGAACGGTATCTCTAGGAAGAACAGCAGGATGCAGCAGGTCAGCAGCCACTTGCTGTCGAGCCATCGCTGGACGGTATCAAAATGCTTCCTCAGCAGCGTTCCCAGCACAAAGAAGAGGTAATAGTGCCAATGCTGGAAACTGAAGAAGTCGAGTATCTCGTTAGGGATGGGGATCGCGTCCTTGATGGCGGGCCACGAGAACGGGTAGAAACACAGACCCATAATCACGAGAATCCAGTCGCTCCACTTGCTGCGGAAGACGGCACTCACCGCAATGTAGAACATGAAGTACTCAAACAGCACAAACGTGAACCAGTAGCCCTGCTTGGGGCCGTCGAAGATGCCGTGATACAGGTCGATGTTGTGGACGTGGAGATAGACCAGATAGAACAACAGGGGGCTGAGCAGCTGCACCGGGATTTTCTTCTTGAGGAAGGCGACAATGGTCTCCATGTTCCAGACCCTGCCGGCCTTGTAGAAGACGAAACCGCTGATCAAGAAGAACATGGGCATGCGCACGATCATCAAGATGTCGTGGAAGGAGCCTTCGGGCGGGTCAAAACATATACCGCTGACATGCATTACCACCACAAGGAACATGGTGAACCCGCGCAGCGCGTCGATATACTCAATGCGCTTGGTGCCCCCCGCCGCCGGTGTTGTCGTCACGTGATTATCCATTATTGATATAGAAATAGTATTGTTTCTAGATTGTTGATCGGCCTGGCGGCCGAAAAATTAAACAAAATTATTAATAAAATTAATAGAAGTGCTATCTTGTTTATTTTTTATATAAATTTTTGTTTAATTTCTCCGTGCAAGCACGGACATCAATACAGGCTTGAATCATGACACAGCCTCAGTTACTGGCAAGGGTCAGTTATTTTTGCCCTGCAGCAAGATCGGCTTGATGATCGGATTAAAGATATAACGATAAAGGAATGACATCAGCCAAAAGCAGACCGGATGCCTCATCAAGGAATCCAACAGCCGGTGAAACCTGCTCGTCGCACCGTATTGGGAGAAGGGGAACAAATGGGCCTCTTGCCCCCGCCTGATATAATCCCTTGTCGCACGATAAGAAGCGTTTAACGACAGTAACCGGGTCGCTATCACATGCGCGCGGCTCAACAGCCTCTTACGTTTAAAGTCAGGCAAGTCATAGGCATCAAAAAGCCGGATAAAGTCGGGCGTTTTCTCGATGACATTGTCCAGAAGCCGCCTGAGTTTCTTGCGTTCATAGCACAATGTAACGCTCTGGGGGTTGCAATAGTAGCCATAGATGCAGGCATCGGTATAGACAACCATGTCGGCATGGGCATAGACCCTTAAATTAAAGTTCACATCCTCGGCCCAAAGGACATCGTCATCAAAACGGATATCATGCCCCTTCAGCAACTGGGCATTAAATGCCACGGGACCGATAAAGCCATCAAACTTTGAGTTCTCACACGCTTCACGGCCCGTACCCCGGAACGAGACCTTGACTTTATCCAAGTTATAATAGTCGCTCAAGTTCTCCTTATCGGGGTCAAATAATCTCACCATCGAGAAGCACAGGACATCGACGCGCCCGCCAGCCTCCCTTATCAGATTGAAAAGGCACTCATAGCTATCGTTAAACAGCAGGAAGTCATCGCTGTCCAGGAAATGGATATAGTCGCCTGTGGCTATCTCAATGCCCCGATTTCTGGCGGCCGAGACCCCTTGATTCTGCTGATGGAAGACTCTGACGTTATCAAACTTGTCGGCATAGCCATCGGCAATCGCACCGCTATTATCGGTCGAGCCATCGTCAATGATGATGACTTCGACACTGTCGCTGGACAACTGCTGCCCCAACGCCGATTTCAAACAACGTTCAAGGCATCGGTCACAATTATATACGGGAATAATTACCGAAAGTTTCATAACTCAATAATGTCCGTCTCTGCAAAAAGTCTTTTTGTCTGATGATGAGCAGATATAGTCATCACAACTTCAGAGACTTAATAATCTCATTGTACATATTCAGTCCTACATCTGGCCCATTCTCCGGTAGCAAATACTGCTGGAAAAACTGTTCACGCTTTTCCCTCATGGTATCCTCTCCCTTCAAAACCATTGCAACAAAATTCTTGATATCTTCAACGTTTTGGCCAATATAGTGACACTCTATCGCCCGTCTACTGATTTCGGTGGCATCATTTTCTGTTTTCTGCTGCATGACAAACATCACAGGCTTATTAACATATAGATACTCTATCTGAAACGATGAACTGTCATGTACCATCGCATCTGATGATTTGAACAAGTCAATAAAAGAGCCTGTTTCCAGTTGTGTATTGGGCATCTGCGCCCAGAATCTATAATACTCATCTGCCTTTTCTTTGCCCCAATCAGGATGCTGATAGAGCTTTGTGCGAAGTTTGGGATGAGGTTTAAAAGCGATCTGCAAAGAGCCTTGATACTGTTTAGCAATATCAACCATCAAATCTGCCATCCACAAGAAATTGGACATATACACTTCATCACCCTCTTCAAAGATACTATAATGAGGAGCCCAAATCAATCGTTTCACGCCATGGCTCTTATCTTTCCAGACATCTTTATGTCCGGGGGAAAGGTATTCTGTCATATTAGGATATCCAGTTACAACAACATTTCTACCTTTATTATATGCTTCATTTCTAGCTATCTTTAAGTCCAAGTCATTAGCATAGAATAACTTCCATGCTATATTTTGGAACTCTGTATCATAATACCAACTAGATTCGGTTGTAGATAGAGCGTATGGGCAGAAGCACAATAACGAATTCAAGAAATTGCGGTAACAATGACTAGAGACATGAACACTCTTATATTGCTGAGGGTAAAAAATGATGTCAGGTTTTATGTCCTCACGTATGTCAATAACAGAATTACAACGAGAATCGTCCCAGTCAATATAAGAGACTCCCATTGATTGAAAGAAATCTCGTAGTTCTTGAACACATCTTTTCTGTTCAACCTCATCCCATAAACACGAGGGAGATAACACAACATAAACATCAAAGCGCTCATCGTTTTTAAACCTTTCATATACTGACTGGTATCTCCACATTGCCAAGTTCATAGCAAAAAAACATATCTTGATTTTATTGCCTTTCTTAGCTCTAGACCTCAGCTTAGCAATCAGGAATTGATTGTGCAATGGAATATAGAAAACGACTGCAAATCTATAAATAGCCTTATAAATTATGCTCTTAATCCACGCCATCATAAGAAAGTATCGTTATATCTTTTCGGTAAAAAACTGCTCTGAACAGAAACTAAATCAGAACAAAATGCACAATCCGAAAAAGTGAAGGTTTAATCGAGAAAATCAGATGTCACTCTCATTCTCATTTACCGACAAGCTTGCGCAACTTGTCCAACAACCATAAAGCCCCTTTCATTAGTCGGGTAAGATTACCATTCTCATGATAACATAGTCTGCACTTCAATGATGACAACCAGAAACATAGTTTGTTGAAAATAGCATTTTCCCACCAAAAATCATTTGCCAGTTGCTTCCTAAAAACGTAGGAATAATAATTAGTATTTGTCCAAGATTTTAGGCCTACAATTCTAAATCCATTTTTCAAGTGCCAATGGACAGAGCTTTTAGCGCCAACAGCAGTATCTGAAATGATGTATTCACATCCATGCTCTTTCACTATTTCAACACCTTTCTGAAGCAGTTGTGTTGCAATACCATAATGCTTGTATTGAGGCCTAACTGCAAGATTATAGTGATAAGCCCTCTTATCCTTTTTCTTGGAATTAATTTCAAAAGAAACTGTTCCTGCCAGTATATTGTCATCAGTATCAACTGCGACTAGAACCACATCTCCATTACTCTGCGTCTCTAAATCATTAGCCGTTAGATAAGAACAAGAAAAGTGCAAACCTTGCTGCAATCGTTCTTGAAACGATTCATGCAATAAATCTGCAAGATCGTCCCATGAGATATCATCGCCTTTACGACAGATCGTGATGTTCATGATGCTAAAAGCAATTGCAATTCAATAACAAGGAGTATAATCATATATCATGAACACCTAGTCACGAGACACTGCAACCGATTGGCTCCAATCGCAATGTGGTTGTTATATCGTTGTACATATTCAGTCCTACATCTGGCCCATTCTCCGGCAGCAAATACTGCCGGTAATATTGTTCGCGCTTTTCCCTCATGGTATCCTCTCCATCGAAAACCATGTCGATAAAGCGTCGAATGTCATCCATGTTTTTTCCGATATAATGGCATTCCAGCGCTTTTTCACTTATGTCAGTGATGTCCTCATCGATTTTCTTCCGCAAGACATACATTACCGGCTTGTTAACATACAGATATTCAATCTGGAAAGATGCGCTGTCGTGCACCATCGCATCTGATGTCTTGAACAAATCAATGAATTGGCCTGTCTCCAGTTGAGTATTGGGCATTTCGGCCCACAACCGATAATACTCGTCAGTCTTTTCTCGTCCCCACAGCGGATGTTCATATAACCTGGTCCTCAACTTAGGATGAGGCTTGAATGCAATCTGCAGACGGTCAGCGTATTGCTTGGCAATCTTGACCATCTCATCTGCCATCCATAAAAAGTTGGACCGGTATAATTCATCCCCCTCCGGATTGATGCTATAATGAGGGGCCCATATCAGCCGTTTAACATGTGGCTCCCTAATCTTCCAAACATCGTTTTGGTTAGGAGACAAATACTCGGTCATGTTGGGATAGCCAGTGATGACGACATTCCGGCCTTTATTATCAGCAAGCCTTTTAGCAGCCTTGAGCTCCGATTGGTTATTATAGAACAATTTCCAGGCGATGTTCAGGAACTCTGTATTATAAAACCGGGCATCCTCATACACCGACATTCCATACATGCACCAGCAGAACAGTTTGTTCATGAACCGCCGATAACAATGGTCATGGAAATGAACCGACTTATACTGCTGGGGATAGAACAGGATATCAGGATTTATCTCCCTGCGGACATCAACCGATGAGTTTTGAGCCTTCGCGTCCCAATCGATAAACGGGACGCCCTTAGCGTTGAAGAAGTGACGCAATTCGCTCAAGTTTCTCTCCCGCTCGGCAGCATCCCACAGACGTGATGGCGACAACACGACATAGACCTTAAACCGCTTGTCGCTCATCAATCTCTCGTAAACAGATTGATACCTCCACATGGCCAAACTCATCGCGAAGAAACAGACCCTGACACGTCCCCCCTTCTTGACTCTGGCCCTCAATTTAGCCTCTTGAAATCTGATATTTAACGGAATCCAACAATTGACTGATGACTTGTAAATGGCCTTATAGGCAACGCTTTTCAGCCAATCTGCAGATGATAAAACACGTCTCTTTGTTGAATGCATCGGTCCCGTCATGGTATGGTAGATCTATAAAACTAACGGCCTGTGTACTTCGCGCATTGCGCTAGGCCAGGATGGTTGCCTCCCGGTGATAAAACCCTTGGATGGTTTTGATGATTGAAACTGAAATGTCCTCTGACAGATACGGGCTCTTCCTGTGTGTCTGGATAGCCTTGATAAAGGAGACGATCTCATAGCGGATGCCCTCGCCGTCAAGCTTATAGAAGTAGCGCTTGTTGTCGGCAGGATTCTCGTAGCGGACTTCGAAATAGTCGGTTTTCCACCAGGGAGCAGGAACGTAGATATAACCTTTGGTACCCGATATGATCAGCTCGCCCTCGGACTTCACGCCGACACCGACCTTGATGGAGGCCACGGCATGGGGATAAGTGAAGGCAATCTTGGTGAAGATGTCGAAATCGCTATCGGGCTTATAGAGCCGGGTAGAGATATCTGCCCGCTTGTAGTCCGTTCCCAGGAGGTGGAAAATGGGCAACATGGCCGTCGGCCCCCAGGCAGTGATGCTGTTCCACACCTTGGTCTTGTCCTCGTGACGCTGGAAATCAAACATGCTTGTGCACACGGCGTCCACTGATACGATATCACCGATGCGTCCGCTCTTGGCCAGCACAATCAGTCGGTCATAGGCCGTAGCATAGGCCGTCTTGATGCCGTCCATGAGTATAAGGTCCTTTTCCTGTGCCAAACGGCTCAATTCCTCAAACTCATTGATGCTGAGAGTTATCGGAGACTCGCACAGGACGTGCTTGCCTGATTCCAGGGCGCGCTTGATATGGTCATAGTGCTCATGGGGCTGTGAGATGATATAGACGGCGTCACACATGCCGAGCATGTCATCATAACTGCCAGCCAGGGGGATGGCCCTTAAGGCATCAGAGAAGTCGGCATCATCCCTGGTATAGACAGCTGAGATCGTTACCCCGTTGACAAAGTGGCTCTCACGCTCAAATTTATTGAGGATTGTTGATTCGCCCACAAGGCCGATGCGCACTTCGCGTTTCTCGGCCCTTAATTCCGAGCTTGATACGCCCTGGGTGCGCTCCAGATAGACCACCTCGCAATACTCCTTGAGGTAGTCGAACTTGCCCAGCCAGTCGCTGCCGATGGCAAAGATATCGACATCCATGCGGCGGATATCGTCGATCTTCTGTCCCTCGTATTCCTCGATGATGATCTCGTCGGCCAGGCCCGTTGCGCGCACCGCATCGATGCGCTCCATCAACGACTGCTGGACATTGATTTTGCCCCTTGCAAGGTCAAAATTCTCGGCAGTTACTCCGACAATCAGATAGTCCCCCAAGGCCTTAGCGCGCTCCAACAAGCGGATGTGGCCATAGTGCAACAGGTCGTAGGTTCCGTAAGTGATAACTTTTTTCATGGGTTAGGTGAAATCTACTATATTAGATAAGGCCTCTGCGTTGCAAATCTTTAAAAGCATCGACCAGAGTCGTATTGTCATCAGGGGTGAGGCATCCGATATGGCCGACGCGGAAGACGCGGTCCTTGAGATCACCGCCATTGGGGCAGATCCAGATGCCGTATTCGTCCTTTAGCGTCAGGAAGATCTGGTGGGCCGAGGCATTGACCGGGTGCAATGACGTGACCGCATTGGACGGGGCGTCAGTAAAGAGCTCAAAGGGCAGGGCTGCGATCTTGCTGCGGAAGTCGCTGGCCAACGAAGCCGTGCGTGCGACCTCGGCCTCAACGCCACCGTTTGCCTGGATTTCTTTTAAGCGGGCATGTATCTGCCTGATGACACTCACAGCAGGAGTGAATGGCGTCTGTCCCCGCTCGCCGTTCTTGAGCGCATTGTTCAGGTCAAAGTACATGCTGCGCACTTTATTGTTCTGGACACGCTCCACGGCCTCGGGAGAGAGCACGATGATGGACACGCCAGGAGGGCAAGCGAGGGCCTTCTGGGAGCCGGTGATCATGACCTGGGCATGCAGCTGCTGCATGTTGAACGGGTCGGCAAGAAATGAGCTGATGGCATCCACTGCGAGAAAGAGGTGATTGCGCTTGCAGAAGTCACTGACGAGCTGCATATCATAGAGCACACCTGTCGATGTCTCATGCTCATTGATCAGGAAGCCAGTATAGCCCTTGTTCTCGTAGGGTTGCAGGTGCTCGGCGGTCAACGGCTGGCCTAACTCAAGATCTATCGACGTGCAAGGAACATCGTGTATCTGACACAGCTCCACAAAACGATGACCGAAGCTGCCGCCATTCACCACAAGCACTTTGTCCTGGGGTGTAAAGACATTCATCACAACGGCCTCCATCGAGGCAGTACCAGAGCCCGTGATAAAAATTGAGCGTGCATCTTCTTGAGCCCCTGCAAATTGCTTGAGCAGTTGCTCAGACTCCAGCACAAGAGCAGAGAACTCAGCAGTCCTGAAATAGGGGACCTGTTCCTTACCTATAGAGAGAACCATGTCACTTGACATGACAGGGCCGACAGTGAAATTAAGCATGATTATTGAGTTTTTAGATGATAATTGTCAGAATATTGAAAAACGGGTCAGAATCCTTTTCGGTGAAGCAGCTCGTCGATGAGAATCTTGATTGACAGAGGGCTTGCCTCGCTGTCAGACAAATCGCCTTTCTGCTTCATCTCGGCCAGAATCTCTTTGGATGTCAGTTTTTTGTTCAGGTTCTTATAGAAATAGTGATGACCTTCCTTTCTCTTATCGGGAGGCGGAGGCGTCATGTAATCGCCGAACTCATAGGTCAGATATTCGTCATAACAAGCAGGGCAAAGGATTGTCGTGTCCTCGAACTGAACAGGGACCGCCTCGGCGAACCACTGCTTCTCACAAATCCTCTTTATCGGTTCATTCCAGTCCTTGAGATAGGGGCCTTGAACCGTCTGGGACAAATCAATCATCGACATTGCCTTCTTGAAGAATCTGCGTTTGAAAGGAGAATAAAAACACTTCTTGACCAGTTTGATAAATCCATTCATGCCATTGAGATGGATGATGTCGTGCCATATCTCGCCCCAAGTCTGTACTGAAAGCGCTTTACGATAGTTCCAGATAGCATAGTGGCAGTCGTTGTAGATCTTGCTGCACTCCTCGCTATCGTTCCACTCATCGAGGGGGAAAATGTCAATCCATGGGCCGATGATGAACTGAAACTGCCTCATCTCCCATACCGAACAGTCAGTAGAATAAAATTTACCGAACGTGTAGGGATGCTCACCGTCCCTGATGTCAGAAATCCGGTAAATCGTTCCTGCCAGCGAATCCCTCAACTGCAGCATCCGTTCATAATCATCGCGCTTCATGAAAACGTCGATATCGTCATCCCAGGGGATAAAGCCGTGATGGCGGACGGCGCCCAGGCATGTGCCGTAGGCGGCGTAATATGTCAAGTTGTTTTCCTTGCAGAACTTGGAAAATTCCTTAAAAGTCTGCAACAATTTCTCTTGAAACTCAGTCATGATCGTTATGAAGTTGTATCAAAATATTCATTATTTAATCAGCATACCTGAAGGCTGCACAAGTCATCTGGGCAGGATGTAGTTGGGGAGCTGGCGATATTCCTGTGAGCGGATGGCTTTCAGGCCGTCGAGGGTGCCTGAGACGTAGTAGGTGAGGACCTTGAGGGAGCGCAGGAAGATGGCTGAGGCCATGTGCACGGGCAAGAGCCACAGGGCCTTGAACGTGAAGGTGGCGGCGGCCCACAACTTCTTGCCCCGCGAGAGGCCGTCGAGGTTGTAGCAGCTGCGGTGCCAAATCATCAGCGAGGCCATCGAGCGGGTGTAGAACTTGTGGTTGTCGCTCTGGAACAGGGCGCTGGTGGAGCGGCCGTCCAGGTTGGCGATTCCGCTATTGTAGTGCACGCCCAAGCGGTAGCCGTTCTTGTATAACTTGTTGAAGGTCAAGCCGTCGTCGCCATAGGCGAAGCCGAACTTGTCAAGCCACAGCTCGTGCTCGATGTGGAGATCGAGGAAGACCTGCTTCTTCCACAGGGATGCGGGCCCGGCTGCGCTCTGGGAGTCATAGACATCCCTGGTGATGTGCTGGTTGTAGCTGAAGCTGCCGTTGCTGTGGAACTTGAAGGCCCACTTCTTGCTCCAGTGGGGGAAGACCAGGTTGGTCACAGCGGCATAGATGCGGATGGCGAGGGGCCGCTTGTGGTCGCACATGGTGTCGGCGGCGATGCAGTCCAGGTTATGCTCCTCCATCGCCTTGATCATCCTCTCGGCACTGTCGGGCTCGAGTTCCACATCATCGTCGAGCATCATCAGCAGGGGGCTGTCAATCTCGCTGTAGGAGAGGGCCCGCTGTGCGACCATCCCCTTCTTGACCCAGACGTACTCCTCCTTGCCGATGGTGTACCGGGGGCGCTCGTAGCCCTCGGCGATGTAGATGACCACCTTGTCGGGCTGGACGGTCTGTCGCTTGATGGACTCCAGTTCGCGGACAAATTTCTCGCCTGAGGTGCCCAGCGTGCGGATGGCAATCGAGTAGTTCATATCAGCGTTTCAGGATATAGTTGGGCAGGCTGCGGAACTCCTTGGAGCGTGTCATCCGATATCCGTCGCGCAGGCCGGACAGGTAGTAGCCGACCACATTGAACGAACGCAGATAGACCGACGAGGCCAGGTGAATCAACAGCAGCCAGAAGGCCTTGAAACCGAAGCCAAACAACGCCCAGCACTTGGAAAGCAGCGATGCGCCGTCCAGGTTGTAGCAGATGCGGTACCAAATCAGCAGTGAGGCCATCGAGCGGGTGTGAAAGCGCTGCAGGTTGCGCTGGAAGGCGCCACTCGACGACTGGCCGTTGAGGTGCTTCACGCCACAGGTGTAATGCGTGCCCAACCGATAACCGTTCTTGTACAACTTGTTGAACATCAGCACATCCTCACCGAAGGCGAACCTCAGGTTGTCCAGCCAGAGCTCGTCCTCGTAGTGCATGTCAAGGAAGGCCTGTTTGCGCCACAGGGCACACGGGCCGGCCGCACTCTGGGTGAGATAGACGTCACGCTTGATGTTGTTCTTGTAGCTGAAGCTGCCATTGCTGTGGACCATCACGCCCCAGGTCTTGCTCCAGTTCGGGAAGACCAGGTTGGTCACCGCTGCATAGAGTTTGCCCGATAGCGGCATCTTGTAGTTGCGGAATGTCTCGGCAGCGATGCAGTCCAGATGATTCTCTTCGAGGCCCTCCATCATCCGCTCCACGCAATCGTCGGCCAGGCGCACGTCATCGTCGAGGAGCAGAATCAGCGGGGTGTCGATCTCGTCATAGCGGAGGACGCGCTGCCGCATCATCCCCTTCTTGACCCACACATACTCTTCCTTGCCGATGGTGTAGTCGGGGCGCTCATAGCCCTCGGCGATGTAGATAATCACCTTCTCGGGCTGAACGGTCTGCCGCTTGATGGACTCCAGCTCGGCGACGAACTTCTCGCCCGAGGTGCCCAGCGTGCGGATGGCTATTGAATACTTCATTGCTTTGCTTTGTGACGGATGAAACGGCTCAATACGAATCCTACCGGCCATGCCGCCAGGACAAGCCCCTTGCGGGGCGCCTGACGCAGCCAGTTCTTGTCGCCGGCAATCAGACAGCTGGAGACGTAGTGCACGGCTGCACGCAGGCGGTGCAGCGGCGTGTTGCGTTTCAGCTGCATCTCGAGCAGGCGCAGCTTGGCGAAACTGCGGGGGCTGTTCATATACTGGCGGTAAATGCCGCGCGACATGCTGTCGTCCTGCTGATACTCAACGATGCACAGATTCTCGTTGAGCACAATCAGCGGGTAGTCATCACACACCTGGAGCAGCATGTAGACGGGGTTAAAATTCTTCTCACCCTCAAAGCCCACCTGCGGGGCCACCTTCTTCATCAGCTCGGTGCGCATGACCTCCTTGGTGTCGGCCTTGTGGATGTTCTTGATGTACATGTCCAGGAAGTAGGTCTCCTTCAAGTCCTCGGGGAAATAACCGCCCAGCGGCTTGCCCTCAGTGTCAAAGTCGAGACCCATGATGCCGGCATAGCGGTCACAGCCCCGCTCGCGCCAGCAGCGCATGATCTTCTCCACGGCATCGTCGGGCATCCAGTCATCGCTGTCGATGCAGACGATGAGCTCGGTAACGGCGTGGGCATATGCGGTGTTGTAGCCCGTATGCAGGCCGCCATTCTCTTTCCAGATATAAGTGACCTTGAAGCCCTCCGGACTATTGCCCACGAAGGTATTCTCGTCCACGTCTTGTATGTCCTGGAGCCACGAGCGCACCAGCTCACGGGTGTTGTCGGTGCTGCCGTCGTCCACGACGAGCCATTCAAAGTCCTTGTCGCTCTGCCGGCACAGGCTCTCGTAAGTGCGCCAGATGGTATGTGCCCGGTTATAGGCCGGAGTGAAAACTGTCAGTGTCGCCATGCTAAATTCTTTTCAATTACAACAAGTATTATGGAGTCGGGGCATTGGGGGGTATCACTTGATGTGACACAGTCGCTTGTACAGGTCCAGATACCTGTTCACGGTCACCGAGATGTCATACTGGCGCGCCTTTTCCTGGCAGCGTTGTGCGACCTCACGGTACTCGTCGGGGTGCTCACACAGGTGCACGATCTTGCTGGCAAGTTCTTCGTCATCACCATGCTTGAAGAGTACACCGGCACCGCCCACCATCTCGCGCAGGCCGTCAACGTCGCTCGCGATGAACGGGCGACCGGATGCCATGCCCTCAATGCTCGACAGAGACAGACCCTCCCAGTGTGACGAGAGGAGCACGATGTCACTCTGTTCAAGGATGTCGGGTACATCCAGCCTAACGCCCATGAAATCAACACGCTCGGTGATGCCCAACTCGGCACACATCTGCCTGAGGCTCTCCTCCTTGACACCGCCGCCCACCAACTGCAGGCGGTAATTAGCGGGCAGGCGCTTGATGGCGCGCAGCACAGTCTCGTGGTCCTTCTCGACACGCAGGCCTGCCACCATGGTGATGACAAACTCGGTTTGACCCGTAATGTCCTTCACGGGACGGATGAAGCGCTCGGTATCCACACCATTGGGAATGGTCATGATATTGCGCTTCTTGCCGATATGTTCCTCCAGGTTGCGGCGGGGCTTGTCGGCGATGCACACCACAGCGGCATAGCGGTTATACATCCAGCGGTCGAGCGGATGCAGCCACCACTTGCCGCGACGGCGGTTGTTGGAGCTGTGCTCGGTCGTCACCAGGGGTTTGCGGGCAAAACTGAACATCTTGGCCCACGGAGCAAAGAGCTGGCACGCCGTGTTGTGGGTATGGATGATGTCATACTGCACGATGTAACGCGTCATCCTGAAGATATTCAACGGATTATATACGCAACCGCCCAGCGACAACTTATGTATCTTGATCCCCTTCTCTTGCAAAACCTCCATGAAGGGCGTTTGACGTCCGTTGAACACCAGCAACTCAACACTGTTGCGGCCGCTTGCGCGCAGGCGCGGCAACAGGTCAACCAGCAGGTGCTCGGCACCGCCTGTCTGCAACGAAGTAATCACATGGAGAATTCTCATAGAACTCACTATTATGATTTTACTATTAAATGACAATCAGAAGATATGTGTCAATATATCAACGATCAACTTTTTGGCTTTATACTTAGCAGAACCGTACAAGTTTACACTCTCCTCACACGCAAACTGATACATACCCTCGAAGTCGCGTGCCAACAGAAGTTTTACGGTCCTCTTATTGTTCTCTTGTTGTGAATAGTGCTCCATCAATCGGGGCATCAGTTCCCGGCGGTCCATCTCTTGCTTGAAGAAATCAATAACAACTTGTTTATCGGCCTTCTTGTAATGTATCAGCTGAGCTGCATGGTGATAGAAGCAAGCGACATACTCGGCAAACAACGGCTTGTACCCCTGAGTGTAGTTGAACTTGTCAAGCAGTTTCAGACGCTTATCAGACGACTCAAACAATTCGGGGAAATGCCTGTTGAAACCGAATGTACCACCGCCATAGCGATAGATATATACCGACTCGTCAATACGGTACATTGAGCGCAAATAGGGGAACAGCATCAGGTTAAAATACTGGTCCTCTCCCATGAAGCGGATGTCACGGGTATAGAGCTCGACCTCAGCAAAAGCCTTGTCGATAATACATTTTCTATAAATTTTTGCACAAGCCGAAGCGGGGAACAATCCGTTATTGAAAAATCCCAAGTAGTACTTGTCAAACAACTCAGGCTGAGTGACTACCTGGTTGAACGGGAAAGCGTAGCCTCTGTCGGCCTTATGCTGTGTAATAAAGCCCAACTTTTTATCATAGAGGCCCATTACCACATCAACATCTTTTTCCAGAATGTTCTTCAACAGGACTTCGATGGCAACCGGCGGCAGCATATCGTCGCTGTCAAAAAATACGACAAATTCGCCCGTTGCATGAAGATAGCCTTCACGTCTCGCAAACGCAGGACCGTCATTCTGCTTATCAATAACCTTGACCCTATTGTCTTGAGCAGCCCACTTTCTTGCCATCTGAGGACTCTTGTCCGTCGAGCCGTCATTAACAATAATAATCTCAAGATTCTTGTATGTCTGTGAGACAACAGAGCGCATACAGGATTTGAAATAACGCTCTTGATTATATAGCGGAATCAAGACACTAACCAAAGGTTGAACAGTATTGTCCATTGATAAACAATTAATTGATTTGAATTTGCCAGTAAAAAAAGGATGTCTGCCAACAAAGTCGTTACGGTACTTTGATGAGGTCCTTCTGGGCTGTCACATGGGGCAGGAACCTCAGCATGAAAGGTATCAGCAGATGACAGATCAGCATGGTGAGCACAAATACTACCAACAGCAAGATGTTCTTGTCAAGACCAAAGCGATTAAGCGCAAACAACAGAGCCGTTGCTATCAGGAAATGGGTACACAATATCATGATTGAATAACGTCCCCAATAAGAGACAATCCCCAGGCGACCGATGAATTTTGACAAGATCAGTACCATCATTGTACCGGATATGCCACAGAGGTAAACGACGCCAATCGATTGACGAGAGAAGTCATTGCCGACCCATGATACAGGCACAGCTAAGAACCATAATACCAGGACGCATATCAACAGCAATGCAATATCTCTTACCGGTTGTACGGCGGCGGTCAAGAAATGAGTATGTCTGAACAACCACCATCCGAAAGCGAACAGCGGCAGTGCCGACATCGCTGTATCCACATAAAACGGGATAGAGAGATGATTCATACCCATCAACAAGCCAGCGAAGCCGATGACCAATGAGCAAACGAGCACCAATGACGTCTTATACCTGGATGATATCCGGCCTGCAAGCCATTGTACTCCATAGAACAGGATATTGACCTCGAACAAGCACAGCAGGAACCAAATCGGCTCATTCAGCATCACCAAACGTGTCCTGTACATATACTTGATCGGATAAGCATAAAAACGACGGATGTCACTACCGATCAGTACCCAGTACGGGATGACGACTGTTGTCACGAAGAAGAAGAGGAAAGGTATCAGCAGCTTGTTGATTTTACGCTTCAGGAAGCCGACAAAGCCCTCATATTGCTTGAAAAACAATCCAGACAAGATGAAATATAGAGGCATCCTGAAGGCCCGGAGCTGGACATCAAGCGGGTAGCTAATCTTCATCACGCTTGCAACATGATGAAAGACCACAAGCGTGATACAGATGCCCTTGGCCAGGTCGACCCACCCAATGCGCGGCTTATCACTCAACGGCGGTTGAACTTTCTGCACCTTGCTTTTGCTCATATTAAAACGACAACACTCAGGTATTAGATTACAGCGACGAGTTACGCTTAAGACAGCTTTAACAAGCTATTCAGACGATTGGTTATAGGCTTTAACAAGCAAGCCGTCAAATAGGTTACCGTCACCCATGCGACCCAAATCAGCGCAGGCCAATGCAAAGGCTGGTAGTACTCCTTGAACATGAAAGCACCAACGAAGCCCTGAACAAGCCACATCAACATCAGCTGATTTCCTAATGCGGAGAAGAATCGTGCAACTGGACGTGGCCACTCAATATTCACAACCGCCAAGATCACGATGATAGCGAAGAACGGATTAAGAGCCGCCGAATGAATCTGACCGCGAAGGACATACAGCACAAGGAATATCAGCAGCACAAGCCAACTGCGGCCTTCAAAGAACGGAATCTTCAATGATTTGCCGCTCAAGACGATACGGGCCATAATCGCTCCGATGATCAGGCCAAACAGCGTCTGTGCCGCCAATACAATGTGATATATCAGGTAATGCTCGCGGAAATAAGTAATAAAGAACCTGCTAATCAGCCATGTAGAAACTATATACAGCGCAGCGCCGATGAAAAAGGAAATGATATTCCCCACCTTGTCTATCATCTTGAAGACAGCCTTTGAACTAAAGACCATCAACACATAGGGCAACAGGAACCACGTGAAATTGCAGTAATCCCACCGCACACCCGAGAAATTAGTAATCAGTTTATACCAACTATACGAAAACCGGCCCGGGTATAACATAGAACCCAACAGCACGGGGAAAATCAGCAAAATAAGCCAGAAAGCGATATACAGACGCAGTGAACGTTTGAACAAGTTGCTCCACGAGAGACGGCCTTTTTCATACACCAAATACAGCCCGTATCCGCTGATAATCAGGCAGTAGTTAATCATGTGTGACGCATTGGTCAACGTATGGAAAAAAGCATTATTCAGATGCTCCCCACCAGAGACAAAATCAAGGTGACATATCATCATGAAAAGAATTCCAATCCCCTTGATGATTGCCGAATGTTCGCGAGACATCATATCTCAATAGATTAAATAAATTAGTCTTTATCTTATGCCCTCTTGCCCGAGCCGCTCAACAAGTTGACAACACCATCAACAATGGTCTTGATCAGCCACGAGGCAAAGAACGTGAGCACAATGGCCCACAGCACGACAAGATTAACATCGCTGAATATCGTTATGGCTGGCTGATAAAACCAGCTGACGACCTTGGTGACAAATAAGGCATGGAAGAACCACATGTAAACGCTCACCTCGCCCAACTTTATCATCACAGCCTTGACAGGACGCCACTCAAACGTGTTGCCATTATATACTAGATGCGGCCCAAACGCAGTCATTATCAAGTAAAAAAACGATAGCAACGAAAATATGCACAGATTATTAGCATAACAGAACGACATCGCTACGCCAGCAACACCTAATAATAGCAGCATAGTTTTTATGATACTAAATAACGAACCAGTAAGCGATACTCTTGATTATGGCAAATTAATCGTAGATTATCCATTTAAGACATTGATTCATTAATATGCCTTCTTAGCTCCAAATATCCAATGAGCTAAAAAAGGGCTTAAACGTATTATATTGCCTATTAATAAGCACATTGCAATTATAAGAATTGCAATTATCGTTGAAACCATGAACTCAATAATCGGCATTGAGTGATTATGAAAAACAGTAACAACCTCCCTTAATCTAAGAGGGACCAAGAAATAATGAATCAAATAAACATCAAGAGTTCGTCGTCCTACATATTGAAACAAAACTCCCAATCGTGTATCATGAGAAAAAAGTGCCTGTTTATTCCTAAAAAAAGAGAATAAAATAACTAACCCTATAAGAGACATCGGGAAACCAATAATAGCGCTATTAATGGGGATTACATTCTCAAAGGGTATTTCTAAAAAAAATATCAAAATACAAAATGGCAACAACCACTTGCTATCAAGCCATTTTTGTACTATGTCGAAATACTTTCGCATTAATGTTCCAAATACAAAAAATATAAAATAATGCCAATGTTGGAAGCTAAAGAATTCAAGTATATTGTTTGGTATTGGAAAGGCATCCATAATAGCCGGCCAAGAGAATGGGTAGAAACATGATCCCATTAAAAGTAGGACCAATTCACTCCATCTATTTCGCATAAAAAAGCATACAAATGTATAAAAAACATAATACTCAAATAATACAAAGGTAAACCAATAACCATGTTTCGGACCATCAAATATTCCATTATATAAACCGATTCTATGAACATGCAAATAGACCAAATAAAACAATAATGGGCTCAAGAGTTGTACTGGAATTTTCTTTTTGAAAAAACTGACAATTTGAGTCATATTCCAAATTACAGAGACCTTATAAAACACAAAACCACTAATGAGAAAAAACATTGGCATCCTTACCAAACCCAAAATGCCATGGAAAGAGCCCTCTTGAGGTTCGAAGCATGAATTTCCCACATGCATTACCACTACTAAAAACATGGTAAAACCACGTAATGCATCAATATATTCTATGCGTTTCATTCCTGATGTCTGTCTAAAATTACATTTCTTGATTAATTATAGATTAATATTATCTGAACTAATAATTATCTCTACTTTTATTGGCAGCTAGGCCCTGGAGATAATCAATGGCGCAGCGCAACAGCCAGCCGGCAAAGAACAAGACTACCGTCGTCCAGATTGCCACAAGGTTGATGTCCTTGAATATAGTAATCACCGGTTGGTAGAACTCTCGCACGATGGGCGTGTGAACCAATGCCTGCAGGAACCACATGTATATGCTTGCCCACCCCACCTTGATCATGACAGGCCTAAGATAACGGAACTTGAACTTGCTGAACAATAATGCAATAGCACCGATGGCAATGGGAGCATAGAAGAATTCGAAAAGGAATCCGCCGCCAAGCCTCAGTTTGCTGTCGATAAAGATCATAAGGGCCAAAGTCAGCAATGAGCCAACCAGGACCAAAGGCTTTGACAGGTTGTCAACGCGGATGCGCTCATAATAACGCTCGTGAGCAAACAGATATCCTAACAGAATCAAGGGGGTCAAGGAAACGCAATTATAAACCATATAGAACATTTCCTTGCTCATGTGAGGATAAACCCAGAAATGGGATGCGACCTGAATCAAATAGAAACAGACCACACCAATAATGGTGTTGCGCAACGGTTTCTTGTCGATGAAACGTGAGAACAAAGGCATCACCAACATCGCATAAATGAACACATAGATGAACCAATTGTAATAATAAAATGATACATCAAGTCCCAACACCGTATAGAGCATCATCTGCCATCCCGAAGAGAAAAACTCCTTGTAATATACCGGCAACATGAACACAAAAAAGATGGCCAAGTAAGGAATCATCAGTTTCTTGATGTGCTGCCAGCCATAACGCAAATCTTTGGTCCTGGCGAAGGCATACCCGTAACCGATCATGAAGGCAAACATGCCCACACAAATGTTGAACCCCTCGTGAGCAAACATGAAAGCATGGTCGAAGTCCAAGGGCACCTCATACTTGTAGTCACTATAGCAATGTAACTTCAACATGAAAAGTATGGCAAAGCCCTTGACGATATTCGTCATGTCCTTGTCAAAACGCACATATTGCTTGAGATCACTCATAGACATACTTTTTAGTTCCTCATTATTAATGAAAGAACGGATCACGGTTACTTCCACCAGTACTGGTCGAAGCCCTTGAAACCTGTTGTACCGAAGTAGTAAACGAAGAACATAAAGAACGTGAATCCACTATAAGCGAAAAGGATAAGAGCCGTTCGGCGATCCTGATCCTTCCAAATGTTCATTCTCAATAGAGGGTAGGCAATCACCATCGGGTAGATGAACCATGACAGATAGGCAAATCGATTAGAATAAGCGGCCCTGATTACCATGATCCAGAATGCATTGCAGAACAAATAGGTGTTGGCAATCAGATTGAAGGTCGGATTATTAAATCTGCGTATATGAGTCACATACCAAACCATGATTACCGGGAATGTACTATATAGCAAGAAGTCCCAACGGAAACCTGTATGGGAGAACCTGTCTGCGTTACTTTCATCGAACTGTGCATTACTATATCCACCCATGCGGTCGTCAAAACCCAGTGAGGCAAAAAAGTTCTCAACAGCATTACCAGCAACAAGTGAGATTGCAATTGAAGCAAGCCAGAACCGCAATGCAAACTTTGTGTCCTTAAAGAAAAAGAATGACAGCAACGAAGCAACCGACGGCAACAATGTCGATCGGTGAATGCCCAATGCCATGAACATCAATATCAAGATACATAGCAATTTGGGTTTATTGCTCTTGTCCTCCATCAGACTGATGGCTATCAGCACAAGGCTACATCCCAAGCCATTGCGGATTCCATTGACAGCGAATGAGAAGGTCTGGAACGTCGTGCAGAAGAAAAGAATTGATAGCCACAGGTTCCTGCCGGTCCATTTAATACTGCAAAAGAGCATTCCGCCAAAGAATCCAAATGCCACAACCGTGAAGAAATCGGTAGCATTCATGCCCATGACAGTCCTGAAAAAAGTCTGCATATTACTCCATAGCCACTCTGTCTGGTAACTAACCGGCATGTATTCACGCATTACCTGATATCGGTTAGCATAAGATTGTGTATCGCCAAAATCTCGCGTATATTGTCGAAGTCCCACAAAAAAGATCAACAATATCGTGAAAAAGATGGCTGCACCCTGAGAAGGATCACTTTCGTGCTTATATAGCAGTTTCTGCCCGTTAGATCCTACATAATAGAGTGTTGTCGCCCAACTCAGAACTAGAAGCACGATATAATATACTGTACTGTAGTAGTAAGGAGCTATAAATTCAATAGGTTGCATAATCTCTTGATAGTCAATCTGTAATTAAAGATTGAAGATTAATGGTTAGTAATGAGTGAGGCCAGGCGGTAGTGGCGAGAGATGAGCCAGGCATATAGGCTCATCTTCTTGCTCGAAATGCCCGTCTTATTGATTTTGGGTCCGTCACGACGGACCGTTTCCTGTAACAGCTTGACGGAGTTGTCGCGCTTGTAGCCGCTCATAGCGGCGGCACGCAGCACCTGGGTCATCTCACAGGCGAACCGTGCATGGGCGATGTCGCTGAATTGCGGCCAGGACTCGTCCACGTCACGACATATCATGTCCCACGCTGTATAAGAAGTAAATTTTTTGCCATTGAAGTGCTGACGTGACAGGCTATCCTCGTTCTCACGGTAGTGATAGAAAGCCTTGCCCAGCAAGCTTACCTGGCTGACACGCTGCAGCACCTGCCACACCATCATCGCATCCTCGCCATAGCTTACTGTTTGGTCAATCTTCAGCCCTTCAAGGAGTTGAGCCCTTATCAACTTGTTCCACAGAGAGCCGCGGAAGGAACGGTGTTCCAGAAACCGTTTGATGACCTCGTCCTGGTTCAAGTGCTCATCGTGCTGACGAGCTGCCCCGGACTGGAAGACAACCAGGTCATAGTCACGGCTCTGCTGCTCGCGCATCAGTGACTCGATGGTTTCAAGTTCAATCCAGTCGTCACTGTCCACGAACAGAACGAAGTCGCCGCGCACCTTGTCCAAGAGACGGTTGCGCGTTGCAGCAACACCGCTGTTAGGCTGGCTGTAGATCTCAATACGGCGGTCAGCACGGGCCAACTCCTGCATGATGCTCAATGAGTCATCGGTAGAGCCGTCATTGATGAGCACAATCTGCAGGTCGCTGTAGGTCTGACCTGTCAGCGAGTCCACACACTGCTTCAAAAAAGGAGCTGAATTATATACCGGAACTAGTATCGATACCATAGTTGTGTCTCGCAAGCCACGGGCTTGCTCACTTGATTGGCGATTAATGATACGTTATCTGATAGTTATTTAGCGGGATGATCGGCAAGCCATCGGCGCTGTGCCTCGAGCAGGTTGTTGAGCAGCGATTCGGCTGCGGCGGGGCCATTGAAGTGGGAGCGCACAAACTCGCAACCCGTCCTGGCAATGGTCTCCAGTTCCTGCTGGTGCTCAGGCTGCTGATAATAAGTAATTTTGGCTTTCAGGTCATCGAGCGTGCCGTCATAGCCGATGTAGTGGACGCCCTCCTTCATGCCATAATCCTCGTAGTAGCCCACAGTCTGCCCCAGATAGGCACACCCGCAGGCCATTCCCTCGACAAAGCCGATACCGGGCAGGCCGACGATTTCCTCGCCCACGATGCACATCTTGTAGTCGTTGAATTTCTCCACCATGTCAAAGGAGTAGTACTTCTTCTGGTGGCCGACAAAGAACTTATCGTGAAGGCGCTTGAAGGTCTTCACCAACTTGCTGTCATTGGCAGAGTGTTTCGACAGCTTGTCGTCCTCGAGATAATCGCTGTTGAAGCAATCGACCCAGGGTGTCAATTCTCGGGCATTGTCATAGACCTGTTTGCGCGCCGGCTGCAGACAGTTGTGGCCGTAGTACTTGATCAGATAGTCCGGGTAAGTCACTGTTCCGACCGACACAGCCTTGTTCTGGCGCTCGGCAAAGGGCTTGATGACCTTGAAGCGCGGCGCGAACACGAAGGGGATGACCATATACTGCTTGTGGAACCAGCCGAAATACTCGTTGAAGCCGACGAACCGCTGCTGCATGTTGCTCTCGTTGAACATCAAGTCGGGGTCCACCTTCTCCATCATCGCCGATGCGCTCAAGGCAAAGTGCAACTGACTGACAGCGATAAAGGCGTCAGGTCGCTTATCAAATTCAAACTGCGGCCCGAAAATCTGGTAAAGTATCACCAAGTCATCGTGACGGATCTCATCCTCATGTTTCAGCACCTTGATCTTGCTCATGGGGATGCCGTTCTTGTGCATCGTGATGCGATGATCCAGGAAGCGGAACGACTGCAGGAAGCGGTTGCGTGTCGAGTAGGACAACGACAGGCCCCGCTTATTAATAAACGAGCACACCTCCACATCGTCCCGTGAAAGCAGGTAATCAAGTATATACTTGTGCTTGATAGCAACCGACTGCTTGAAGATGAACTTGTTGAGTGTCTTTACCAGAAACTCGTTAGCATGCAGGTTGACAAATACTATTCGCATATATAATTAAGTTTAGCAAGTCAATGACTTGCTTGAGATTAATAATCAATGATTATACGGTCAGCGTCCAGTCCTGATAGTCGTCGATCTGGATTGGACGGAATATCTTCTTGTCGAGTAGCATCAAGTAGATGACGTGTGACAGGTAGAGGGGGCTGTAGTCCTTCAGGCGCTCATAGTAGCGGCAGAATTCACGTGCATCCTCGAAGCAATAGCCGCCGGCGCTGAAGAAGTGGCTCACTACCCTCTTCTCGATGATGTTGGTCACATAGTACATGTCATCGACAGCGACATAACTCTTGTGCTGCGGATCGACGATGGGCAGGTTCTCCAGCGGATAGATGGCCACGCCGTTTTGGGGCAGGATCTCGTCGGTCTTGAAGTAGCAGTCGGCATCCTTGATGAACACTACACCCTCGATGCCATTGAGTTCGATGGCACGCGCCACCGTCTCGGTTTGGCTGCCGGTGGGCTGGTCCAGCACGGTGACATGGGCGTTGGTCAGGTTGTGCTTGCGGAACTGCATCGAGAACATCTCGCTCAACATGAAACGCTCGTCATGCTCTCGCAGAATCACAAAATAGATGTCCTTGATCACATCCTTAGGCAGGCCGGTGATGGCCTTCACACACAGCATCGTGCCCTCGTCATCACAGCGGAAAGGCTGCGGCATCTTGTGGGCATACTCGGCGTTATTGGCCGCAATGGGAACTATCAATGTCATCATGATGTTTTCAGTTTTTAGATTGGTTCAACACGGCTAACTGTCCAGAAATCACGCGCTTGAGGTAGGCAATCACCTTCTCGTCGTGTCCGTACTGGAGGATGCGCAGGAAGTTCATCAGCTGCAGCGGCATGTAGTAGCGGCGATACCACTCATACTTACCCGTGAAATACTCGTCGATGGCGCTGTCGATCTTGTCGCTGATAATGCTCAGGCGCACCTTGTCAAACGGCTTGTGGTACATCAGCGTGGACCACATGTAGGCCGTGTCCTGCCTAATCTTGACGATGTCGAGCAGGGGCGACTCGATGAACGAGTCCAGGAAGTCGATCAGGTAGTAGTTGTTGCCGTTGAACAGGATATTGCTGAAGGTCAGGTCGCCGTGGCATGTTCCGACGGGCATCTCCATGTCGCCCACGGCATCCATCACCTCGCTGGAGAGGCGCACCAGTTCCTGGGCCTCGGCATCGTCCTTGAGGTGGATATTGTTTGCCACCTTACGTGCCACGTCGGCCATCTTGTCGGTCAAGATGTTAGCGGGCACCGTCTGCATTGTGGATGCGTTGATTTCGAGGTCGATAAAGTACTTGATGGCCCCAATCAGATACTTGATCTGTTCGAAGCCGGCACTCTCAAAATATTCCACAAAGTTCTTGGAGTAGATATACTCCATCTTGATGGTCGCATCGGTGGGAGACTGAACGACCTCAAAAATCTTGGGAACCCGTATGTGTTGATACTCCGTGCGGGAAGCAGCTATCTGTTTATTGGCCTGGTTGACAAGACGCGGCACATAGCCCGCATCGTGAGTGCTCTTGTGGATATGCAACTCGTTGTCCTCGGTCACGATGCAGATGTCGCAACCCGAATGGCCCTGAATGTCAAGTTTCATAGCGTTAGAAGAGTTAATCGTTAATAAAGAACAGTTTTTTTGAAGGGGGTTTTAGAGCAAGAAATGCCAAATGCTAAATCCCCGGCGTTAAAGCCTGAGACCCAGAGACTATAGCCTCACTCGTATGTAGTGTGCGCCGGCAGCCTCGGCAGCCTGCAGGCCCACGTTGGAATCTTCAAAGATGAGGGTCTCGCCGGGCGTGACACCCATACGAGACATCACCGTATTATAAATCTCGGGCGACGGCTTGCCCTGCTTGACATCCTCACCGGCGAGAATCAGGTCAAAGTCATCAGTCGCCCCGATGTGAGTCAGGGCGTTGTTCAGGTTCTTGGCCCTGGCGGTCGAAGCCACAGCCGTCATACCCCCACCCTGACGGAACATCCTGATCATGTCCAGCAAGGGGCGATTGACGTGCAGCAGCCCGAAGAAGTCTGGATAGCATTCACCCTTGATGGCGCGGATGCGCTGGCGCACGGTGGCATCATCGATGCCCATCGCGTCCATGAAACCGTCAAAACGCAGTCCGTAGCACTTGCGGTAGTCCTCCTCGCTCAAGGCAAGCCCCACCTCGCCGAAGGCTTGGCAATAGGCATGGTAATTGGCTTGGAAGGTATTGACCAAAGTGCCGTCAAAGTCTGTGATAATCAATTTAATTTCCATGATAGAAATGTTTCAGTGGCTGTACCTCAGCAGTTCCTCGGGCGTACCATAGGAGTAATACTCCTCCATGGGTGCTAGGCGCACTGTCTTTCCCTCGGCCAGCAGATAGTTATAGAGCAGGGAAACATAGAATTCGGCTTTGCCGTGAGTGCCGTCCTCGAGCAACTGATGGGCGATGCGCTTAAAGTCCTTGCCGCTGCCGAAGAAATAGGCTCCGCAGAGCGCATGACTCGAGATGGGCTCCTTCTCGGCGGTACGCGTTACACGTCCCTGCTCATCAATCTGGGCATAGCTGTAGCGAGGATTGTCCGACTCAAAGGACACCAGTGCTCCACCGTCAGCTTCATCGGCAGGGAGCGACAATGCCGTAGATACCAGCTCGTTATAGCGACGGCTGCGGAATTCCAGGTCACAGTCCATCACCACGACGGCATCATTGTCATCAATGGCACTCTCGGCCACTAGGCATGTCTCGACGGCGCCACGTGTAGTCTGCAGCACGGAGAACACACGCGCAGCGGGCTCGACAGCCTTAATCAGCTCGTCGATGTGCTGTCGGTCGATATGTTCCTGGCGCACGATAAAGCTGTACTTCATCTCCACCCCCTCGATAGCGACACTGCTGATGGCGCGCCTGAACAGAGGCACACCTCTCAACTCGATCAGTGGCTTGGGAGTCGTCCAGCCAGCTTTAGCGAAGCGGGAACCTTCACCCGCCATCGGCATGATAATGTGTAACGGTCTCATGAATTATTTTTTTGCTATATGCTCGGCAGCCTTCGTCAACTGACAATAAAGACTTGGTTCATGAATGAATAATAAGGAACATGCATGGACAGCATGCTAGCTTCCATGTTATACATTTAGGTTGCGGGACAGGAACTCAAGGCTGGCACGACGTTTCACATCCAGTCGTGAAAATACATCGGTCCAATCTATCTCACATTCAGCTTGTTCCTCTAGTGAATCAACATTGATGAAACGTCCGACAAGACCTAGCGGCTGTAGCAAGCCCAGGAAGCGGGTATTTCCCCTGTGACGGTTGCCGACAGTGTAGAATTCCTTGCCGAAGATAATGCTGAAGACGGTACCGTGAAACGAATCGGTCACTACTATTGAAGCATGCCTCAGTATAGCCAACCAACGTTGCACAGTAACCTCGGCCGACCAACCAGCCGAGAAATAACGCACTTCAAGGCCCCTTTTCTTGGCCACCTGTTCAAAGAAGTCCTTCTTCTCAGGCGTGATATCCAGGCAATAGACAGCAAGGTATCTGCCAGGCTCAACAGTCTCATCGCCAATCAGAGCGTCGTAATCATCGGCTTTTAGCAGGAGAGTTGGGTCCAGAACACAGCACGCCTCAACGCCCAAGTGATTGCGGCACAGGTCCACTCCACTCTGCTCGCGGACCGAGACGGCATCCAACTGCTGGGCCAGCTCGGCACAAGCTCGGGTCTGCTCGGGACTATATTCCCACTCATCCACGCCGAATGAAGCCGCATAGGCCACACGGCGCTTCAACGGCAGACCCTGGGCAAACTTCAAGAACATGTCCTCGAGATGCCCACCGTTATAGCGGGCACGCCACACCTGGTCACTGCCCACCAACAGCGCATCAAGCCGGTACTGATTAACGACACTGCGCTTGTAGTCCCACATGACACGCGTTTTGGCAATGTGTTGCTCCACGAACTGCCCAAGCAATTCGTTACGCAACGAGCCATGGTATCGTTTCGACAGATTGGCACGCTTGCCCTGGAGCTTCTTCATGATGGCCCTCATGCAGTTGAACAGATAATGCGGGGTCGAATAGCGCTCAAAGGCGTCTATCGTGATCGGGTCATGCCCCAGGCCTCTTAACGCCTGCTGCAGTGCCCAATTCTGCAAGATCCCGCCGTAGTTCATCTCCAACGGCTGTGTCACAATACCGATTCTCATCTCAACCTATTTCTCTATTTGTTACCGCTCGCATGTTATACCCTCATTGATTATTTGAGGGCTCCAGCGGTTTTCTCAAGCATCTTTGTTACAAAATTATAGGGTCCCGGGCAATGATATCCGATGATAGAGCGCAAAATGCTGAGCCGGCTGTTATCGCTATGCCAGAACTCACGGATTGTCGCACGATAAAGCTCATTGCAAACGGCATTAATCTCACCTTTGTTGGCTGAATCCATGAACTTGCGACGGAAAAAGAGCATCATCGAATACAACAGCTTCAGCATCTTGCTGCGAAAAGCACGGTTGTCCTCAGGAATTGCATCCAAGCAGACCTTGTAGGTGCGGATTCTTTCTGCCGCTCTGCCGCTCAACGCGCCATGCATGGCAGAGCCCTTGCGCACAGTATAGAGATACATCTGGGCCTTCTTGACGATGGCCTTGTGCATACGCAAACTGACGCGGGTGTTCCATTCCAAGTCCTCAGCCTGAACCATATTTGCGAACGACAAGCCCTCTACCAGTGACCGTTTGTACAACTTGTTCCAAATGACCGGGTAATAGAACTGAAGAGAGCACACGCCATTAAAGAAATCAGTGGCGGACATTTCTGAAGTCTCTATTTCATCCAGATTGTACTGCTTCGCCTCAAGTGGCTTATCTTCAAGGACTTTCTGTGCATAAACCATCGAGAAATCATAATCCCCGCTGTCGATCGCCGTTTTAAGGGTCTCAATCATATGGCAATGCACCCTGTCGTCGCCGTCAACAAACATGATGTACTCGCCTTGTGCCGCCCTCAAGCCCTCATTGCGTGCACTGGAAACACCGCTATTCGGCTTATGGATTACCCTGACACGATTGTCCTGCTGGGCAAATCGGTCGCAAATGTCACCAGAGCCATCGGGAGATCCATCATCAACAAGGATCAGTTCAATGTCCTTGTAGGTAGAATTCAGGATGCTCTCAACGCAAGGCCCGATATACTTCTCGACTTTATAGACGGGAACAATGATTGAAATCATAAATCTGGAAAGCTAATCTGAAAAACAAGTCCTTACGGTCAGTTCGCCGCGGATGACTTCCTTGCCTTTGCGTCAAGGGCATCGGTGATAAGGAAGTAGAGGCCAGGAAAATGATAACCCACGATTGAACGCATCTTGCTCAGCAGCCCGTTGTTGCTGTGAAGCAACTCCTTCACAGTATCTTGATAGACTTCCCGACAGAAGGCATCGGCCGTCTCCTGGTATTCGGTATTCTTGCAGGCCCTCCTGATCAGCACCATCTTGGCATACAGCATTTTCAGCATTTTGTCGCGGAATTCCCGTTTCTCTTTGGGGATATCATCGAGACAGCGCTTGAACGTCCTGATTCTCTCAGCAGTCTTGCGGTTGATTCCGCTGTTCATAATCGAGCCGTTACGCTGAATGTAGTAGTACAGTTCAACCGGCACAACGATGGCCAACTTCATGCGTTGGCAGACCCGCGTATTCCACTCAGTGTCCTCCGAGATGAGATGCGCAAACTCCATGCCCTCAATCAATGACCTCTTGTACAATTTGTTCCAGGCTACTTCGTGCTGATAATTCAGTCCGCACAGCCCGTTAAAAAAAGTGGTCGCAGTGAGTTGCACGATCGCTTTTTCATCCACATCTTTTGGTTTCAGCCTTGCCTCCTGCAGGTCACCGACGGCACTCTCGTCCACCCTTACGCCATAGACTAACGAGAAATCATAGTCACCGCTGTCAATAGCGTTCTTGAGGACCTCGACCATCTGGCAATGGATCAAGTCATCACCATCGACAAAGAGGATGTAATCGCCTGTAGCGACCTTCATGCCTGCATTGCGCGCATCGGACAAGCCACCATTCACCTTGTGCACAACCTTAATACGCTCATTGCTAGTGGCATACTGGTCACAAATCGCCGGGCAACCGTCGGTCGAGCCGTCATCTACCAGTATCAACTCAAAGTCGCGATAAGTTGAGTCCAGGATGCTGTCGACACAAGGCACCAGATACTTCTCAACGTTATAGATTGGAACAATAATCGAAATCATGACACAGGCGCTTTACAATTTGACTTCCCAATATTTATAGAAATGGGCGATAATCAGAGTGACAATCATGCAGATGACTACATAGAGGGCAAAATGGGTGACCAGCAGGTCGGGCGTTCTGTTCCACATGATAATCATGGGCACACGCATGTAGATATAGATGGGGAACAGATGTGCTCCAGCCCAACGCAAGGGCTTATTGTTGATGCGGACCTTCATGGTGAGCATCACCAGCACAAGAGCAAACAACATGCTCACCAGGTTATAACCCAGCTGGAACCGGTCGGCCTCGCAATTGTGTAACAGGACATAAACCGGCACAAAGACGGCTAACAAGGCTGCAGCATATATCCAGTATGAGCGCTTCACATGAGCCTCGATGCTGTCCTTATAGGCCGAATAGAGGAAGCCCAGCGGGTAACACAAGATGGTGTTGAACCAGCAATCCTTCTTGTAGAAAGACAAGACGAACAGGCAAACCGCACACAGAGCAAACATCAGGGCGCAACGCAGTGAGCGTTTTGTGATGGGCAACCGCAACACGATGTACGTCACCAAATAGCACAAGAGGATGACGAATATATACCAATTGCTGTTCCCGACGCCTTCCCATCCTGTAAACGACAACAGGCTCTGCTTAAATGTGATAGGCAATCCCAGCAAGAGGCTTAACGCGATATAGACGAGCACTGCGATATCAAAGTTGACCAGTGTGCCCAAGATGCGATGCCTCGGTATCGCCTGTACGTAGCTAGAGCCCTTATGCTTAAACGCTTCTCCCACACCATAGCCCGAATAGAACAGGAACATCACGACCACCAACTGGTTCAGCAGGTAGTAGCAGAACAAGAACAACGAGTCCCCTGCCCTGTCATAGGCATAACCGCCGGGCCGGATGTACTGCTGCGCATGGGAAATGACGATCAGGAGGATGAAGATGCCCTTGATCGAATTAGTGCAATCCCTGGAGAGATAGTCCCCGTTAATGCCCTTCAGATTCAAACGAATCCCGTAAAGGCACAAAGCGAAAACAACTAATAACAAGGCAAGTAACATACCTTTCGTCTCTTTGTTATCGATAGGACTATACGTCTTACTGCTACAGCTTGATCTCAACGTATTTGTAACAACGTGCGATGAGTAGGGTGACAGCCAGAGCGATGAGGATGAACACGGCAGGATAAGTGCCTACCAAGGCAGGAGTCTTTTGCTCCATGACAAGCATGGGCAGGCGCATGTAGATAAAAATCGGGAATAGATGGGAGCCAGCCCAACGGAGTGGCGCATTGCCGATTCCAACCTTCATTGTCACCATTACCACAGCCATCACAAACAGCATGCAAAAAGCATTATACAGCAATTGGAAAGGATTCGCTACCTGACAAGACAAGAACAGCGAGAACGCACCCACAAGCAGGATCATCAGCGCCAACAATGCACCCCAATAGTATCGCTTGAGGAAAGGTTCTATCTTTTCCTTGTATGATGAATAGAGAAATCCCAAAGGATAGCACAATATGGTATTATACCAGAACTCCCCGCTCTTCAAGAAAGAAAGTGCTATAACGCATGCCACGCTCATCACAAATAGCAAAACGACTTGGCAGATGCGATTTGACAATCCTATTGACAGCATGATGTAGTTGACTAAATAGCAAAGGATTATCACAAAGATGTACCAATTATCCATAAGCATGATGTGCCATCCATCATAGCCAATTGGCAGCCATGCAGTGAAAGCAATCAAACTCTGCTTAAACGTGATGGCAACTCCAAGTAGGATACAAAAAATGATGTAAACAGCAACAGCCACATCATAGTTCAACAAAGTGGCTAATATGCGATGTTTGGGGAATTGACTGATATAATCTTGCTTTTTTCTTTTATAGGACTCACCAACGCCATAGCCAGAATAGAAAAGAAACATGATGACAACCAATTGCCCTAAAAACGCAAAGAAACTGTTGAATATCATGTCGCCCATTCCAGAAAAAGAATAACCACTCTTGCGAACGTACTGAAGGGAGTGGGAAATGACGATCAGGAGGATGAAGATGCCCTTGATCGAGTTAGTGCAATCCCTGGAGAGATAGTCCCCGTTGAACCCGTTAAAATTGAACTTTACTTGGTAAAGGATCAACAATAACAACAAGAGCAGCAATCCGAGCAGCATGGCGTGGTGGCACTTTACTTCAGAGACAAACAACGGGGGTCACCAGCCCTTGAGGGACCGGCGCACCAGTGGAGAGCGGGTAATGCTGGGACACTATCACAGTAGTCATTAACAGCGAGTTACCTGTCGTATGTCGCGAATCATGAGGATTCTCTCGCGCATGCGCACACACGCATGACGCATACATTCAAAGTTGCAAAAGTAACTATAATCTCCCACTTGAGCAAATTTATGGCCATTTTTACCCGATGTGATCCCACTATTTCCGCAGCTTTATGACAATGCAAAATGGCCGTTTCTAATAAACATGCATTCTGACAACACCAGAGAGACGACCACTCCCGAGCAGCGGCACTTGACTCACTTTACCACGGTCTGCGCCTACCGTTGCCACATGGTACTTCCTCAGGCGGGAAGTCCAGGTTCGTGCCAGGAAGCCACCAAGGACGCCTCATCCACACTGTGAACAACCTGCAATTCCACACTGCTCAGGCCACACATAAACTACTGAATCACTTGAAGAAATATTGTATCTATGCTGAAAGAATCCAGATTATAGACGCCACCACAAACGATAGTATTGGTTCCTAATTGTTCTTGTTATCTTCTTTGTTTGCTTTATCTCAAAATATCGGCCAGTTTTTAGGTTACCAGCCATAACCAACGCGCTCAATAAGCCAAGGAAAACGGTAGCACAACAACCGAAATCCATATCATTAAAAATTCATAGTTTATGAAAAAACATTTACTATTTTATTACAGCAGCACCGTACAGATGTTTTTACTTGCCACCTTCCTGGCGCTGAGGTTCGGGCCGATCAGTTCGGCATATTCTCCTAACGACCATTTCACGGCCTCTGTTACTCTGGCCGAAGGCGTGAGCGAGGGCAGCATCTGGGCCCACAAGGTCTAGCGGCAATCCGCACCTTGTCATAGCCAGCAACGGCACGGGTGTGTCATAATTCAACTGCTAAAACTATAACCGCCCTGTGGGCGGGAAATTAATCAAATTAATTAAAAATTTTTATTAATATGATAATATTATCAATTTTAATTTAAAAATTTGCTTTAATTTGGCTTCGCCGAGCTAAAGATTCCCGTGCGATAGCACGGTTATATTACCGAGTCGCAATGATGACACATCCTCTGCTTTTTCGAGGTCAAATGGGGTCAGCTGCGGTTGCGATGGAAGCGGTAAAGCGGGCGGGCGATGGGCAGGAGCCACAGGTGACCGAAAGCCGCATTCAGCAGGCGCGACATCAGGCCGCCGCCTTGCAGCGGGAACAGCGACAATTCCCTCAACCTGGCTATCTTGGGCTTGATTTCGCCGGAGCGCTGATCGCTCAGCATCAACCTGGTCAACAGGTTAGAAGAAAAAATCTGTTGTTGAAAGAGGAATCGTTTCTGTATCGCAGCATCCTGGCCGCCTTTGCATTCCTCCAGGAAATTGATTCCCTTGATGATATCTTCACATTGACTGCTCAATCGAGCGGAATTCTTTGTGTTAGTGGCGGATGTCGGGCGGAACAAATAATAGTACATCTTGGCGTCGGTCCTTGCCATCCGCCAATTGCCCAACAGAATAGAAACGCTAAACACGGTATCCTCACAAATGCTCATTTTAGGGAAGCGATGGTCCCCGATAGCGCTTCTACGGTACAGATAGGTGGTACTGATTCCGAAACGGTATTTCTGAATGAAATCCAGAGAGGTACCGCGCCAGACGATGTCGTTATTGCCGGAATCGACAGGCATTTCTATGTCGGCATTGCCCTCGACAATAGCAATTCCGAAAGACAGGATGTCAATCTGCTCTTTTTCGGCCAGGGTCAGTAACTGGTAATAGCCGTCTTTCACAAAAACGTCATCCGGGTCAAAGAAAGTAACCCAGGTTCCTCTTGCGATATCCAAGGCCCCGTTTCGACCGGCCGACACGCCTTCGTTCTGCTTTTTGTCAATGATGACGACATTGTCAGGATAGCGCTCTTTGAATCTGCTGAGTTTCTGTATTGTACCGTCGGTGCTGGCATCATTGATGAAGATGATCTCATAGTCCGTTCTACCTCCCCACTGATTCTCGAGACACGAGAGAGACTTGTCAAGATACTGCTCGACATTGTAGCACGGCACGATGACCGACAGGCTGATAATCTCTTGATCCTTCATGGCTTATGGTTTCCTAATTCTTCACCTCTTTGCGCTTGACAATCTCTGCCTTGGGCGACGCCACGGTGCAGTTGTCGGGAACGTCTTCGAGCACAATAGCGCCGGCAGCGATGTTCACATTGTTGCCAATCTTAACATCACCAATGATGATAGCGCCAGAACCGATGCGGACGTTGTTGCCGATAATCGGGCAGCCTTTACCTCTATAACCTATTGTGACGAGTTGGTTAATCATACAGTTTTCACCCACCGACTGGGCACTAATTACGGTACCATGACCATGCTGAATATATAGCCCCCCACCAAATTTATCACGTGGAACGTCAAATCCCATCGATACACCTTTTCCCATCAAGAACTTAACAACCAAACGAAGATCTCCAATCCTATATAAGAAAAGCTTCCTAAAATCTGAACTCCACATGAGATTTAACATTAACAGCAACAAACGATTCATTGATGCTCGGTGCTGAAAGGCGGCATAGGCATTCAGATCCATATCAATCTTATCCTTCTGAGAACTAGAAAAATATACCAAAATCCAGATTAATTCAACCGGTATAAGGACGATCATCTGAAACACCTTCAATATTTTGATAAACTTACTCAACATCACCTTGATTGTTTATTAGATTCTTATCCCCAGATAATAGTTACCCAGGATATTCAACATCTGATTTTGGACAAAAGTAGTCACAAATTCCAACATAGCAAAAAAAACTTCACAAAAATGCGGTCACCGGCAAACTAGCACGCCATCGCCGCGCCGACACCCGCATAACGGCTCACGGCAGCGACAAAAAGACAAAAACTGCTACGCTTATTGCCGCTTTCATCATTTTTTATTGTAATTTTGCATCTGCTATTTATCAAACAGAGAAAAACAAAATGAACGAAGAGAATAAACGACTCAGGGTGGGTATCACCATCGGCGACACTAACGGCATCGGTATCGAAGTGGCCCTGAAGGCCGTCTCGGTTCCCGAGATGATGGACATGTGCACCCCCCTCATCTACGGCTCGAGTAAAATCATCAGCTATCACCGCAACGCCTGCAACCTGCCGGGCTTCCAAATCAACCATACCAAGAGCGCCGACAAGATCAAGGACAATATGCCCAATCTTGTCGAGTGCATTGATCAGGACATCAAGATTGAGCTGGGCCATCCCACCAAGCAGGCCGGGCAAGCGGCATTCATCGCCCTCGAGGCAGCCGTTCGCGACCTCAAGGCCGGCCTAATCGACGTGCTCGTCACCGCTCCCATCAGCAAGGACAACATCCAGAGCGAGCAGTTCCAGTTCCCCGGACACACCGAGTATCTCGAGAGCGCCATCGGCGACGGCAACAAAGCCCTGATGATCCTGTGCAATGCCAACCTGCGCATCGCCCTGGCAACAATCCACCTGCCGCTGTCCAAGGTTCCCACCGCCCTCAACGCTGACGGAATCCGCAATAAACTGCAGTTGCTGAACGACTCGCTCAAGCGCGACTTCAACATCGACGGACCGCGCATCGCCGTCCTCTCGCTCAATCCCCACGGCGGAGAAAACGGCATCCTCGGCACCGAGGAGAAGGACATCATCATCCCGGCAATGCAACAGGCCCAGGACGAGGACGGCATCCTCTGCTTCGGTCCCTTCGCCGCCGACGGCTTCTTCGGCGCACGCCAGTACCGCCGCTTCGACGGCGTGCTGGCCATGTACCACGACCAGGGCCTGGCACCGTTCAAAACCATCGCCATGGACGAGGGCGTGAACTTCACCGCCGGCCTGCCCTATGTGCGCACCAGCCCGGACCACGGTACCGGCTATGACATCGCCGGACAAGGCATCGCCAACGAGACATCGATGCGCCATGCCATCTACACCGCCATCGACGTGTACCGCAACCGCATCCGCTATGACGAGGCACGCCAGAACCCGCTGCCCAAGCTCTTCCAGGACCGCGGGCGCGATAACGTGAAACTCGACCTCACCAAGGGGGAGCAGCAGTAACCCCACCGACAAGACACTGTAAGCAAATAAAAAGATATGATTAAAGGCATCATCTTTGACTACGGCGGAACCCTCGACAGCCGCGGCGTGCACTGGAGCGAAGTGCTCTGGCAAGGTTACCTCAAGGCCCGCGTGCCCATCGACAAAACGACCTTCAGGACCGCCTATGTCGAGGCCGAGCGAGCGTTAGCGCGTGAACGCATCATCCTGCCGCAGGACAACTTCCACGACCTGCTC
Source organism: uncultured Bacteroidales bacterium (assembly GCA_902760865.1). Lineage (GTDB taxonomy): Bacteria > Bacteroidota > Bacteroidia > Bacteroidales > Muribaculaceae > Sodaliphilus. Next base: position 75,006 of record CACWID010000002.1, read on the forward strand.
CGCAAGAAGGTGGCGCTCGAAATCGGTTTTCTCGCCGACAAGCCCGACCAAGCGACGTGCGACCTGTGGACCGACCAGATAGCCGAATACTGCGACAACGCTGCCCGCAGCTGTATCGCCGAGGCACGTCCCGTCCTGGAAAAGCTGTACAGACGCTTCCCGATGATGCTGGTCAGCAACTTCTACGGCAACATTGACGAGGTGCTGCGCGCCTACGGCATCCGCGACCTCTTCAAGGGTATCATCGAGAGCGCCGTCGTGGGTGTACGCAAGCCCAACCCCACGCTGTTCCGCCTGGGCGTTGACGCCCTGGAACTGTCGCCATCAGACGTACTGGTCGTGGGCGACAGCCTGCGCAAGGACATCGAGCCGGCCGAGAAACTCGGTTGCCAGGTCCTGTGGCTCAAGGGCAAAGGATGGACCGAGGAGGAAGACCAGCAGACTCACCCCCGCACCATCACAGCCATCCAGCAGGTGCTCGACTACATCAACTGAGGCCCCGCCCCTTCGGCCGTTGGCATCAAGTTTGCACTATACATTATAATATAAGAGAAATTAATATGAATTACGCTATCATCGCTGCCGGCGAGGGCTCACGCCTCGCACAAGAAGGTGTCGCCAAGCCCAAACCCCTCGTTGAACTGCAAGGCGAGCCCATGATCGGCCGCCTCATTAATATCATGCTGCGCTGCAATGCCCAGAGCATCAGCATTATCGTCAACGAACACATGACCGAGGTGCGCCAGTATCTCGAGAACCTGGAATTGCCCGTGCCGCTCAATCTCGTGGTCAAGACCACGCCCAGTTCGATGCACAGCCTGTGGCACCTGAGCCGCGTAATTCCCCGCGGGAAATTCTGCCTCACCACGGTGGACACCATCTTCAAGGAGCCCGACTTCAAGGGCTACATCGAAGCCTTTGAGCACGACACAGAACACGATGGCATGTGGGCCGTGACCCCCTTTGTCGACGACGAGAAGCCCTTGTGGGTCGATGTGGACGAGCAGATGAACATCACGGCCTTCAGGGATCAGAGCTGGGAGGGCGCCCAGTACGTCTCGGGTGGCGTCTATGCCATGACCGACAAGGCGTTCAGCGTACTGGACCAGTGCATCGAGCAGGGAATCAGCCGCATGCGCAACTTCCAGCGGGCGCTCGTCGATGCGGGACACCGCCTGCAGGCTTACAGCATCGACAAAATCGTTGATGTGGACCATGCCGACGACATCGCCACCGCCGAGGCCTTTCTCGCCTCCTGATGCCGCCGAGCCTTGCCACATGAGCCAGAAATAAGAATTGCGGGACGTCCGACCCATTCAGGGCCGTCCCGCAATTTCATCGCCCGGATTCCATCCGGCACTTTTCAGTTCAGGCAGGAGGCAGCAACATGTCACCCGATTCAGAACGAACGTCGAGACCAAAGCCCCCCGATAAGGGCACTTTTTCGTCCAAAATGCCCCTAGGCATCATTAATCATCCTTAACATTAAAAGCCTAAATTTTAGATTTTTTGTGTGTTTTTGATGACTTACGGCCAAAATTTAACAAAATTAAATCCATTTTTCATATTCTTTTAGACCTCAATTCAAAAAAAGGCTGTAATTTAGCGCCGTTTTTTCGCGAGAGTGAATCAAACGAGAACGCTGTGCCCTCGTGTTGAGGACAAAATAATTAGAGAAATATCAACATTATTACATTAAACTAATAACATTATGGGAGAAATCGCTAAGCCCGCTACCGGCAAGTTAGGAATTATGGTAGTAGGATTGGGTGCCGTGAGCACCACGTTCATGACCGGCGTTATGATGGCTCGCAAGGGTCTTGCAAAGCCCGTCGGCAGCATGACACAGTACGACAAGATTCGCATTGGCAAAGGCGAAAACAAGAAGTATCTGCACTATAAAGATATCGTATCGATGCCCACCCTTGATGACCTCGTGTTTGCAGCATGGGATGTATTCCCCGCTAACGCCTATGAGAGCGCCATCAACGCTGAGGTACTGAAAGAGAAGGACATTGAGCCCGTTAAGGACGAACTGCTGAAGATCAAGCCCCTGAAGGCCGCTTTTGACAAGAACTATGCAAAGCGTCTGGACGGTGACAACGTGAAGCAGTGCAAGGACCGTTGGGACATGACCGAGCAAATCCGCGAGGACATCCGCAACTTCAAGAAGGAGACCGGCGTTGACCGCGTCGTTGTTCTGTGGGCCGCCTCGACCGAGATTTACGTTGAGCCCGACATGAAGTATCATGGCACCATGGCTGCTCTGGAGCAGGCTATGAAGGACAACGTGGTTGACAAGGTTGCCCCCTCGATGTGCTACGCTTATGCAGCACTGGCTGAGGGTTGCCCCTTCGTCATGGGCGCCCCCAACACCACCGTTGACATTCCCGCCATGTGGGAAATGGCAGAGAAGACCCAGATGCCTATCGCCGGCAAGGACTTCAAGACCGGCCAGACCCTGGTGAAGAGCGGTTTCGCTCCCATCATCGGCACCCGCATGCTCGGCCTTAGCGGCTGGTTCTCGACCAACATCCTGGGTAACCGTGACGGTCTCGTTCTCGATGAGCCCGCCAACTTCCGCACCAAGGAGGTCAGCAAGCTGTCGACCCTCGAGTCCATCCTCGTTGCTGACGATCAGCCCGACCTGTACAGCGAGTACTTCCACAAGGTACGCATCAACTACTACCCGCCCCGCAACGACAACAAGGAGGGCTGGGACAACATCGACATCTTCGGTTGGATGGGTTATCCCATGCAGATCAAGATCAACTTCCTGTGCCGCGACTCTATCCTCGCTGCACCCTTGTGCCTTGACCTGTGTCTGCTCATCGACCTGGCACGCCGTGCTGGCCGCTACGGCACTCAGCGCTTCCTGAGCTTCTTCCTCAAGAGCCCGATGCACGACTACACCAAGGACGAGGTTCCCGTTAACCACCTGTTCCAGCAGTATGTAATGCTGAAGAACGCCATCCGCGAGATGGGCGGTTATGAGGCCGACGAGGAAATCGACTAACCATCCCACTTGACTAACCACAAGGGCGACCGCCACCAGAGGCAGTCGCCCTTGTTTTTTACCCCACCCCAGCGAGAAGCCCGACGGATGGCAGTCTTCACCGGCCCTGCCTGTTAAAAAAATATTAATATTTTTTATTAATGTATCTTTTGCCATTTAAAGCGAATTGCAGTAAATTTGCAGCGTTTTATGCACAATTGGCTCCTCAACAGCGAGCCAGTGATTGTTTTTTATCTAAATAAAAGAAGATAATTAGCTGATTATGCAACAGATAGTTCAAGAAGATTTGGTCGCTAAAGCGGCGGCTCTAGAAAAGAAGAAAAAACGTGCACGCACTGGCGTCAAGTGGGACCGACTGTTCCTCGCCTGCGCCTACAACTGGTACTGGTTCGTACTGTCCGTCATCATCTGCGGCAGTATCGCCTATCTCTACGGAAAGACACAGCCCCAGTTTTATGTTGCCAAGTCGTCCATCCTGATCAGGTCCAAGGACAGTGCCCAAGGCACCCCGTCAATGACCTTCAGTGACCTGGGCCTCAGCACCGTGAACTATATCCCCAATGAGCCCCACAAGCTCAAATCGTCACGTGTCATGGAAGTTGTTGTCAACTCTCTGGGCCTCAACGTGCAATACTACATGCACATGTTCCTCAGGGACGAGAACATCTACAAGAACACGCCCGTTACCGTCACTCCCCTCAAGGAGGTGACCACCGGCTTCTCGATCAACATGCTCATCAAGAGCGAAGACGAATACGAGTTCCAGGTCAACGGCGGACAGTGGCAGAAGGCCCACTTCGGCAGCAAAGTCAACACCAAGTTCGGCCCTGTTGCAGTTACCAAGACGGACAAATTCTCGGATTACTATCTCGACAAAAACATCATCATCAACATCAGCAATCCCAATTCGCTGGCTAGGTCGCTCGCCTCCTCGCTGATTGTGGACTTAGCTGATACTCACAGCGATGTGCTCAACCTCGCCATCCGCGGACAGAATCCGCAGATGTGTGCCGACATCCTCAACGCCCTCGTTGTAGCCTATAACCAGGAGGGCATCAATGACATGAACCAGGTGGCACGAAGCACCGAGGCGTTTATCATCGAGCGCGTCAACGAGCTGTCCAAAGACCTGGGCGACGTCGATAACGAGGTAGCTATCCTGACGGCCAACTCGGCCAACTCGCTCATGATCGGTAACTCGTCCAACGCCATGAAGCAGCTTGACGAGGCCGAGAACACCAACCTCGAGATCAACCTGGCATCCCAGATTCGCAACTTCATTTCCAACATGGCCCCAGGCGAGCTCATCCCCGTCAACACGGGCATGAACAACTCTGGTATTGCCAGCCAAATTCAGCAATACAACACAGCCATCCAGGATTATCAGAAGATTGCCGCATCGTCGAGCGACGAGAACCCCGTGATGAAGGAACTCTCGGCAGCGCTCTCCGCCCAGAAGAAGAACATCCTCGCCAGCCTTGACAACTACATCAGCACGCTGCGCACCAGGCAGAGTCAGGCAGTGAGACTGCAGGGCCAGGCTCAGTCCAACATGCTCGCCAACCCCTCGCACGAGAAGGCCATTACCCAGGTAACCCGCCAGCAGAAGATCAAGGAGGAACTCTACCTCTACCTGCTCAACAAGCGTGAGGAAAACGCGCTGCAGATGGCTATCACCGAGCCTAACGCCAAAGTCATGGAGCCCGCCATCCCCAACGGCGTGCCCGTGTCAGCACCTCTGGCTCGTATCGTCCTGACGGGTATGGTCATCGGACTGCTGATTCCCGCCATCATCCTCTACGGCGTATTCTGGTACTTCTCGCTCGACAAGGCCATCCATACACGAAGGGAAGTCGAGGAAGTGTGCGACATCCCCATCCTGGGCGAGTTGCCTGCCAAGAAGTCGAACGTCACAGGAGAGATTGTGGTGAACGAAACGTCCAACGACCGCATGAACGAGGCATTCCGAATCGTGCGTAACAACCTGGACTTCGTCACCTCCCAGAACAATACCGACAACGACGCCACCGTCATCCAGTTCACCTCAACCATGTCTGGTGAAGGTAAGAGTTTCGTGGCCGTCAACCTTGCACTCTCCTACACCTACATCAACAAGAAGGTGATCGTAGTCGACCTTGACTTGCGTAAAGGTAAGTTCTCAGAGTACGTGGGCGTACAGGACGGTAAGGGTGCTTCGGCCTACCTCTCCGGCAAGGAGACCGACCTGAACAAGATTATTCACCGTGGACCGCTGCATGAGGGCTTCGACATCATCAGCGTTGGTGCCATCCCGCCCAACCCGACCGCCCTGCTTCTCAGCGACAACATGTCCAAGATGATCGAGGCGCTCAAGAAGGAATACGACTACATCATCCTTGATACCGTGCCCTACAACCTGATTGCCGACGCCGCCGTCGTGAACAAGTATGCCGACCTCACCATCTACGTCATCCGTGACGGTAAGGTAGAGCAGCAGTACATGTACGAGCTCGAGCGCCTGGCCGAGGAGAACAAGATCAAGAACCTCACCATCCTCATCAACGACATCAAGGTGAGCAAGACCCGCTACAACTACTCCTACGCCTACGGCTATGGTAAGGGTTACGGCTATGGTTACGGCTACGGCTATGGCTACGGCTACGGTGGTGACAGTGGTGGTTACTATGTGGATGATACTCCCAAGGACCGCGAGAAACCCATCAACGGATAACAACACCTGATAAATGAGAATCGCGGTCGTAGGAACCGGATACGTCGGACTAGTCACGGGCACCTGTTTCAGTGAAATGGGTGTCCATGTGACATGTATTGACGTGGATGAACAGAAGATTGACAACCTGAAGCACGGCATCATTCCCATCTATGAGCCGGGCCTCGAGACCCTCGTCCACAAGAACACCAAGTCGGGCCGGCTGCACTTCACCACGCGGCTCGAGGACGTCATCAACGACATGGACATCGTCTTCAGCGCCGTGGGCACCCCACCCGATGAAGACGGCAGCGCCGACCTCAAGTATGTGCTCGAGGTGGCACGCACCATCGGCCGGCACCTGAACAAGTACATCGTGGTGGTCACCAAGAGCACCGTGCCCGTCGGCACCGCCATGAAGGTCAAGCAGGCCATCAGCGAGGAGCTCGACAAACGCGGCGTGCACGTGGACTTTGATGTCGCCAGCAATCCCGAATTTCTCAAGGAAGGCAACGCCGTCAAGGACTTCATGAGCCCTGACCGCGTGGTCGTCGGCGTGGAGAGCGAGCGTGCCCGCAAACTGATGGCACGCCTCTACAAGCCCTTCATGATCGTGAGCGACAGGCTCATCTTTACCGACATCCCGTCGGCCGAGATGATCAAGTATGCCGCCAACTCGATGCTTGCCACACGCATCAGCTTCATGAACGACATCGCCAACCTGTGCGAGCTCGTCGGGGCTGATGTCAACATGGTGCGCAAGGGCATCGGCAGCGACACACGCATCGGCAAGAAATTCCTCTATGCTGGTTGCGGTTATGGCGGGTCCTGCTTTCCCAAGGACGTCAAGGCCCTCATCAAGACGGCCTCGGACAACGGCTACAACCTCAGGGTGCTACAGGCAGTCGAGGAGGTCAACAACGACCAGAAACTCGTCCTCTATCACAAGATCGTCAAATACTATGGCGGCGATGAGAGCCAGCTGCGCGGCAAGACCATTGCCATGTGGGGACTGGCCTTCAAGCCCGAGACCGACGACATGCGCGAGGCGCCGTCGCTAGTGCTCATCGACCTGCTGCTGCGTGCCGGAGCCACGGTCAAGGTCTATGACCCAGTAGCCATGGATGAGTGCAAGCGTCGCATCGGCATTGCGGTAACCTACAGCCATGACATGTATGACGCGGCCGACGGCGCTGACGCCCTGATGCTCGTCACCGAGTGGAAGGAGTTCCGCATTCCCAACACCGACACCCTCCTGAACAAGATGCGCGGCAGGCTCATCCTGGACGGTCGCAACATCCTCGACGCCGAGGAACTCAAGGCGGCTGGATTTGAGTACCACTGCATTGGCAAGTGAAGCTGACAACGCAACGCGCCACACTTTATAAACGATAAAAATGGCCACACGGTTGAGTCAACCGTGTGGCCATTTTCTTATTGCAGTCTCGACGTTACTTCACGACAACCTTGCGGGAAGTTTTGCCATCGGCAACGACATATATGCCGGCGGGCAGCGGAATAATGGTGGTGCCGCGTGAGGTGATCATCGCACAGCAGTTGCCGTCCATGTCATAGACCTCGAGCATCTCGCCTGTCGCGTTGTCGCAGCAGATGCCGTCCGTGGCGGGATAGGCGTCCCAACTGGGTGCGGCCAAGTGGTTGGACGACGTGAGCAGCATGTTGATGAGCGAGGTCACGTCGCCAATAGTGATGTGCGTGTCCTCGTTGACATCAGCAGCGGCGCTGTCGAAGGGGTTGGCCGATCCAGACAAGAGGAAGTTGACCAGCACGGTCACGTCCGAGATGTTGATCTTACCGTCCATGTTCACGTCACCGCGCTGCGACGGGCGGGGATTGACAGAGCCCTGCACTTCGGCATAGGCATTGACCAGTGACGTGGATGCCGTGAGCATGCCATCGAAGTCGCCAACGGTGCCGGTATCGGCCAGACGGATGTAGAATGTCTCGCCAGTGGGATCCAAGGTCAATGTCTGTGCCCAAGTGGTGCGGTTCAGGCTGATTTCAAAATTGCCGGTGACCGAGAGGGTGATGTCCTCGCTGTTGTCATCAGCGCTGACAGTGGCGCTCACAACGGAGGATTCACCGTCCTGTTCTGCCTCCAGCGCCGCAACAGCCGTGATGGAAAGGACGGGCATCGGGGTCTTGGAAGCCGTCAGGTTGACGGTTACGCTGGCCTCGGTGCTGCCGATGGTCAACGTGCCGGTGGCATTGCCGGCAGTTGTCGAGCTATAGGTCACGGTCACGCTGGTGCCCGCATTGGCACTGGCTGCGCTGATGGTCGAAGGCGACACGCTGAAGCCGGTACCCGTCACGCTGACGTTCAGTGCCTTGGTCAGGTCGCTGCCCTTGACGGTGATGGTCTTGCTCACCTGATTGCCGTCGGCGGCAATGTTGCCCACGTTGACGGTCAAGCCATTGACAGGAGCCGTAATTTGGGGATTGGTGACAGGAGTGCTGTTGCCAGTGATGGCGATATCATCGATGTTTAAACGAGACCCTGCGGTCTGCTGGAACTTGAAGCGTACGTTGCCAGTCACATTCAGGTCATAACTATACTGTTTCCAGGTCCCACTGAGTGTGCAAGTGGCAATATCAGTCCATGTGCTGCCACCATTGGTACTATATTGGATTTTGATGGTGGGATTAGCATCACTGCCATATTTTGCTGCATAGAACGTAAGCTTGCTGGCTCCGTCAGTAACATCCTGAGACATCTGGATATAGGAATCAGCATTCTTGCCAAAGCAGCAGCCAAGTGAGCCGTTCCAGTGGTCATTCTCACGTGCATAGAGTCCGGCATTGCTGAAGTACCACTTGAATGCGGCACCTTGTACTTCCTGAGTCCAATAGCCACCCGAGCTGCATCCTTCCCAAGTCTCAACGACCTCATCACCGGGAGTAGGGCCAACACCGCTATTGTAACTAGCCGTCAGGTTGACTGTCGCGCTCACCTCACTGCTGCTGATGGTCAGGGTGCCGGTTGCGCTGCTGGCAGTGCCGTTATAGGTCACCGTCACGTTGGTGCCGTTGTTGGCTGCGGATGCCGTGAGACTCGATGGCGAGACAGTGAAGCCCGTACCGCTCACGCTGATGGTCAGCGTCTGAGTCAGGTTGCTGCCCTTGACGGAAATCGTCTTGCTCACGCCGTTGCCGGTGTTGGTGCCCACGTTGACCGTCGAACCATTGGCGGGAGACGTCAGCGTCGGGGTTGTCGAGGATCCGCCCGAAGGCCAAGTCTGGCCCTTCTTGTTACCCCAGATGTACTCGACAAGCTCGGGATAATCGACAAAGGGGTTGCGGTTACGCTGGATGCCATAGACCTTATCGTTGCGGGTGGTCTCGAGCGTGCTCACGGGGTCATTGCGGTGCCACTCCAGCAGCTGGTTGATGGCCCAGTTGGTCAAGCACAGATAGGAACTGCTGGTGAACACGACGCTGCCCGTACCGCTGGTATAGCTGCTGATGCGGGTCATGTAGCGCGTGGCAAAGTAGAAATAGACGCGTGCAAAGTCGCCCTTGTACTCGTCGGCGACCTCAAAGACGGTGCCGTTGTAGCCCGTGAAGGTGCACGTTCCCAACTTGCCCGTGCCACGGGGCGAACCGTTGCTGCAGTTGCCGAAGGGGTGGTTGCCACGTTCAGCGTTCACCCAGCCGTCGACAGGGAACAGGTGGTGCAGGTCGGTATAGGCAGTGTCACTCTCCAAGCCGCCCCACCAGCTGTTGGGGATAGAATGCTCACGGTTGTAGCAGTCGCCCACGCTATTGTATGTGCCACAGAAGTCCGTGCCATAGGTGAACTGTGAGTCTGAGTAGCGGTCGATAATGATACTGCCGTTGCAGTCGGTGGTCTTGAAGTCGGTCTTCAACTGGTCATAGGACCGCTTGGTGTGCCCCTTGATGATATTGTGCAGGGCCGTCATGAGCGCCTGGTCGCTCTTGTTCTTGGCATTGTTGTAGTAAGTGGACGGAGCCGCCGCAGTTGCTGTGAGACACGTGCCCAGGGTGAACAGTGCCAGCAACATGTAATGAAGCATCTTTTTCATCGTCTGTAATTGAGTTTATATTAATGTATTATTGATTATGGGTGCAAAGGTACAAAGGAATTAGGAATCTGAAATCAGAAAAACGGAAATTTAGGCAGATCGGGCGATTTGAGGGGCGAAAAACGCACGGCTGGTGGCTTTTCAGCAACCGAGCATGGCGAGCGGTTCAAAATAATGTTATATATTTGCAGATGATTTGGGCAACAAGCCCCCGAAGTGAAATAGACATGGAACAGCAAGCAAACACCACGGTGCCCATGGCGCCAACGACCACAACCGACAATACAGTAACAATCGCCATCCTCGCCACGGGAGGCCGCATTCACGTCAAGGACATCATCGACCTGGCCGGCAGCATGCCGCGCGACGGCAAAGTCGCCTTCGTCATCATCGGCCAGACATCCGACAGCGATATGGAAAAGCTGCGCGGAGAACTCGGTGACGTCAAGCGCGCCGATGACATCAGCCAGGCCATCGGACAATGCCCGACGCGCTGGATGATGTTCAGCGACAGCACGTCACGCCTTCAGGCAGGCGCCATCGAGTGCCTGGTCGGCAAGGCAGACGAGCAGCAGGCAGGCGTGGTCGTCTCGGGCCTGGACAAACCCGACGAGGGCATCTTCACCCTACAGGGCAAGCTGTTCGCCACCAGCGCTTTACATAGTGTCAAGGTCAGCGAGGATGACATCTGTAGCGACGGCTACATCACCCTGCAGCACGTGATGATGAAGGCGGGCAAGGTTGCCGGCATCGGTGAGAACCTCATGGCCAAGATCGACCTGACCAAGATGAAACAACAGGTCACCCCTGCCCACCGCGAACTGCTCTACCGCATGACCACACTCTACTGCGAGATACAGCTGTGTGACCGCTGCAACCTCGACTGCGCTTACTGTTCCCACCTGTCACCCGTCTCCAAGCCAGTGACCATTTCGCTCGAGACCTTGGAAGCCGAGTGCCGCCGCCTGGCACGCATCGGCATGGACGAGGTGAACCTCATGGGCGGTGAGCCCCTGCTGCACCCCCAGGTCATCGAGGCCATCAGGCTCACGCGCAGCATCTTGCCCAATATCAAGCTCATCATCTCTACCAACGGCCTGCTGTTGCCCCGCATGTCTCGCGAGTTCTGGCAGGCATGCCGCGAGTGCAAGGTCGTGATCCGCATCACCCCCTACCCCCGCGCCGAGAAGGGCACCTGGAACTACTTCAAGTACATCTGGCTCCTCAAGAAGAACCGCGTCAGCATGGAGTCCACGGGCTGGCGTTTCGGCTTCCGCCACCAGCTGCTGAGCGAGAAGGCCGAGTATGACGCCATCGGCAACTACCTGCGCTGCCAGCTGCATTGTACCCAGGTGCGCGACGCGACGATGTGGCCCTGCGCCTACGTGGCCTATTCCTTCAACCTGAACAATAAGTTCGGCACCAACTTCAAGGCCTCTCCGGCCGACCGCCTGCCGCTGACCGAGGACACCACCGCCACCGACCTGCGCCTGTGGCTGCTGAGGACCAAGCCCTTCTGCGCCCACTGCGGCATCAAGGACGCCAAGCACGTCAACTGGCGCCGCACCCAGTACACCCGCGACGAATGGCTCAAGGAGTAATCCCCCTCACGCTAAGGCGCTAAGCCGCTAAGAGATGATGTTGGCATCGGCAAATCCGACGTCTTGATTCATATCAGCTAAGACTGTCTTTTTCATTCCACGGGAGCTATCAGTCGAGATGGTTCTTTTTGAGCAGATAAAGCGAAGCGATGCCTTCAACTGGTACTGTTCCAATGATGCACCGCTCCCACTCCACAGCTTCAGCCCACAATGTCCTAATTGTTATCAGGAACCTTCCGTATTTTGCTTGCCTCTATCCTCAGAAGATTTGCCCTTGCCGCGATTCCATAACGCCCTCGCCGCCAATATCCCGGCAACGGGCCACAAAGCGGGCGCCACGGCCCCAGCAGCTAAGGCAGCTGGAGAAAAAGATAATATAGCCCCACCCCCAGCAGCTATCATAGCTGCTTTTTCAATTATTCCCGAGGTTCTTGCAGTAGTCATCTTACTGATGGTTGTCTCTGCCTCCCTATCCGTAATCTTGTCGATTGAGCGCGTCGTCAGATAATACTCAATCAAGTCTTTCATGTAGTTATAGGTCGATTCCGGGTCAACAAGGCCAGAATCAAACACCTCTTCTAATTGACTATTATCCAGTTCTTGGAAAAAACGCAATTGGGTCTCACCGGTCAAGGCGATAATATCTTCTCGGGTCAAATTCATGGCCTTATTTACTCCCTTGGCCTTGAGAGCCCTTGCTATGCTTTTTGCCAAGTCATTGCGCCGCTTATACACCATCAAATCTATCTTCAGTATATCAAACAACTCGTTCAACGACTTAGTTGACAAGGATGCCTCTCCCTTTAGGAAAAGTCCTAACTGGCTGGGGCTAGTTTCTATATGCCTGGCGACCTCGGCCTGAGATTTGCCCAAGGCCTTGATGCGGTCACTGATTACTTCAGAAATGTTCATATCGTCGTAAATATTATTAAATGTCTCATATTTTTCTGCAAAGATAATACCACATATTGAATTAAGCTCCATTTCCCATGTTAAATAAACAAAATAACGCTATTCTATAATATCACCAATTAATCTATATTTCTTAACTGATTTTCGCTATTCTTTGGTAAAGGAATGTTAAATATATTGTATTAGAGTATATTTGTTTGGTCACTTCGAAAACGTACTGTAATTTTGCAGCGATTTCAGAAACGAGCCTGCACGTTGCAGTCCGTAAACCCTGAATCAGAAACCTGAATGAACATATCATTCAAAACAAAAAAATTGCAGGAGCAGCTCATGAACAATGATCGGCTAAAGAAAGAGTACGGTCGCCTGGCCAAACCTATCAGTCGCTTGATCAACCAGATTAAGGAGATGAAAAGGCACGAGCTTTACAGGCTCCCCGATTTTCATGAGCTACGGCACCAGGCCAAGGGCGTGTTTGCCTCGACTATCAAGCACCCCTACAGGCTCATAATGCGCGTCGACAACAGTCAAGACTTGATGATTCTTGCTGTAATCGACTATCATGGCAAGACTAATATTATTAATTCTTTCAATAACAACCAATTATGAACGCAATTAAAGAAATTCTGGGGGCTTTATACCCCGTAGCCGAGAAGATTGGCCAATTCCTCGGCGAGAAAATCAGTGAGGCCATCGACGTTGTCTTCCCTCCCGAAGGCAACAATGAAAACAATACTAATCACTTAAACAATAAAAACAACGAGTAATGAACACCCTTGTAAAACTTTTTGTGGGCGTAGTGTTGCTTTCTGCCGGGTATGAACTTTGCAACAATGCACTGAAATAAATCGGCAAGAAAATGCTCACTCTCTAGCCCAACTAGCTTGAAGGAAGGCCGGCATGGCCTTGAACGATGTTATGCCGGCCACCTCTTTTCAACTGAAAAAAACAACTCATTTATAAATTTAATAATCAAACTAGAATTATGAAAAAAACAGATCTTTTTGCCTTCGCAGGCAATTACTCAGAAGAGTCTTTGATGGACAAGATTGCCCGTTTCGGCAAGAAAATGGGAGGCAAACTCTTGTTCAATGTGTATGTGCTGTACTATGTGCTGATGGACTCTCACGTGCCCATCAAGGTAAAACTTGAGATTATTGGCGCGCTGGGCTATGTCATTGCCCCTCTGGACCTGATTCCTGACTGGATTCCTGTTGCTGGATTCACCGATGACCTTGCTGCCATTGCTTTCGCCGTAGAGACGGCTCGCGCCTACATCACACCAGACATCCAGCATAAGGCCGAACAAAAGGTTTATCAGATTTTCCACACTACAGAGGCCTGTGTTCTCGCCGACTAGCGCCAGCAACTCTCCTTTTTTATCAAAGGGAGTCACCCCGCGCTGCAGGTAGAGGATTCCAATAAAAAATGCACTCGATGAGTGCATTTTTTATTGGAATAATGCAGTCAATGAGTGCGATAATGAGTATCTTTGTCCCCAAATAATCAACATTAATTGGAAACAATGGCACAGAAGAGGATTACGATCGCCATCGATGGACATTCATCGACGGGCAAGAGCACTATGGCCAAGGCGCTGGCACGGCGCATCGGCTATGCCTATGTGGACACGGGCGCAATGTACCGCGCGGTGACGCTGTTCGCCCTGCGCAACAAGCTCATCAAGGGCGAGCAGGTGGACGAGAAGGCGCTGCGCGAGCACTTGAAGCGCGGTGACATCGCCATCACCTTCCGCCCCACCAAGGAGGGCAAGAGCGTGACGGTGCTCAACGGCAGGAACGTGGAGCGCTACATCCGCTCGATGCGCGTGAGCAACGTGGTGAGCATCATCGCCGCCATCGGCTTCGTGCGCAAGGCAATGGTCAAGCAGCAGCAGGCCATGGGCAAGGACAAGGGCGTAGTGATGGACGGCCGCGACATCGGCACGGTGGTGTTCCCCGACGCCGAGATGAAGGTCTTTGCCACGGCGAGTGCCGAGGTGCGGGCCAAGCGCCGCTACGACGAGCTGCGGGCCAAGGGCGACACCACGACGACGCTGGAAGAAGTGCTCGAGAACGTCACCGAGCGTGACCGCATCGACAGCACCCGCAAGGAGAGCCCCCTGCGCCAGGCCGACGACGCCATCGTCCTGGACAACTCCCACATGACGCTTGACGAGCAGAACGAATGGCTCTACCAGCTCTACCTTTCTAGAGTTAGAAGTTAGGAGTTAGGAGTTAGGAGTTAGGAGTGGCATCCGCATCCTAACAGCTGACTGATAAAGACAAAAAATGGCGATTATCGAGATTGACGAGGGTTCGGGATTCTGCTTCGGAGTGACGACAGCGATCCGCAAGGCCGAGGAGGTGCTCAACGAGAGTGGGCACCTGTACTGCCTGGGCGACATCGTGCACAACACCGCCGAGGTGGACCGCCTGGCCAACATCGGCCTGGAGACCATCACCCACGACCAACTCGAGCAGCTGCACGATGTGAAGGTGCTGCTGCGTGCCCACGGCGAGCCGCCGGAGACCTACGAGACTGCGCGCCGCAACCGCATCGACATCATCGATGCCACCTGCCCCGTGGTGCTCAAGTTGCAACAGCGCATCCACGCCACCTACCACAGCGACTCCCAGGCCGGCCAGCCCGCGCCCCAGATTGTCATCTACGGCAAGCGGGGCCATGCCGAGGTGCTGGGCCTCGTGGGCCAGACCCAGGGACACGCCACCGTCATCGAGAACATCGACGAGATTGACAAGATCGACTACACCCGCGACATCTACCTCTACTCCCAGACGACCAAGAGCGTGCAGGAGTTCCAGCGCATCGTGGAGGAGATTAAGCGCCGTGTCGAGCCGGGAGTGACCTTCCGCAGCTTCGACACCATCTGCCGATCGGTCGCTAACCGCATCCCGCAGATCCGCCAGTTTGCCGCGCGTCATGAGCTGATCCTGTTCGTCAGCGGCGCCAAGAGCAGCAACGGGCGCATCCTGTTCGCCGAGTGCCAGCAGGCCAACCCCGACTCCCACCTGATCAGCAGCGAGGCCGATATCGACCCCTCGTGGCTCAAGGGCAAGGAACGGATCGGCATCTGCGGTGCCACGAGCACGCCGCGATGGCTCATGCAGCGCGTGAGCGACACCGTCCAAGCTATCATCAATGACCAATCCGCTAACAGCTAAATAATTATATGACCAAAAGAAACCTCATCATCACCATCATCCTGCTGGCCATCATCGATGCCCTGGCAGCGGCCTGGTATGTGTCACGGCGCATCGAGGCCAGCGGCACCAGCCAGACTTTTTTTGACCAGCGCGACTCGACCGACATCGTTGTCGAGGCCGACACCGTGACCACGGCGTCGCAGGCCGACCTGTTTGACGAGATGCAGCATAATACCTACTACTTCATCGCCAACACGCCCAGCATCAGCGGCGACAACAGTTCGCGCTACACCAGCATCAAGCACGTCAAGGTGCGCTGGCCCCGCAAGGTGAACGGTGACGGCGAGCTCGAGCAGCTGAACAAGGAGCTGATCAACAAGGCCTTCGGCAACAACCAGTCCAGGATGCAGGATGCGCGTTTCGTCTATCTGAACAAGCCTTCGTTCAACAAGCCCATCGGCGAGGGTGACTACCGCAAGCTTTCCAGCGCACCGACCATCGTCCCCGTGTATGGCAACGTGAGCCAGGTGCTCGTGTACCCCTACATGACATCGTCGCGCCTGCTCGTCATGGAGATCGACAAGGTGGAATATAACGGCAGCTCCAATATCGAGGATGAGTACTTTGTGCACTATGACCGTCAGCGCCAGCGCGTCCTTTCCCGCATCGACATGCTCACCGCCGACGTTGACAAGGAAACCAAGCTGCTCAAGGTCATCAACAAGAAGATCGACGACCTGAACAAGGGCCGCGGCGACAATAGCACCCTGCAACACGCCCTGAACGTTCCTGCCGAGATCTGCTGCGGCAACAAGGGCGTGCTGTTCCACTACAAGGCCGGCAGCATCAGCGTCGGCTCTGTCTCGATACTGATTGACTATGACAAGATGGAGCCCTTCTTCACCGAGGACTTCAAGCAGCTGCTCAAGAACAACGATGACTTCAAGGTCTATGACGACAACATTAAGCCCGAGCCCATCAACCCGGTGCGCCAAGCTGCGGCCAAACCAGCAGTGGCTCCCGCCGTCAAGAAGGAGAAGCCGGCGGCCTCAAAATATTATCAGAGCAAAAAAAATTACTACAAATCTAAGCCAAGACATACCAGGAAGAGGCATTATAACGGGGCAAAGCGCAGATCTGGATATCACGGCTATTCTGGGAAGCGGAATTGGAGCCGTCGCCGACGCTAAGTCCTCGCGCCTCCAGGGCGCTCCTCATCGTTGAGAGGGCTATCTCCTCGGTATTGTTGTCCTTGCTCAGGTGGCACAGGAAGGCATAGCGCAGTCCCTCGTGGTAGTGCTCGGCAACGAAGCGCGCCGCCACGGTGTTGTCTAGGTGTCCCTTGTCCCCGAGGACCCTGTCCTTCAGATAGGCGGGATACTTGCCCCGCTTGAGCATTTCCTCATCATAATTACACTCGATCATCAGGTAGTTGGCACGGCTCATGTAATAGGCCGCGCGCTCGCTGATGATGCCCATGTCGGTGGCAACGACAAAGCGTTCCCCCTCATACTCGATGCTGAAGCCCACACTCTTGACATCGTGGCTTGTCTCAAAGGCGGTGATCTCCATGTCCAGCACGCGGAAGGGGATTTCCTTGAAGATAGGCACATGGTGGTCCTGGATGCGGCTGGGGATGCGGCACCGCTGCAACAGCTGGCTCATCACGCCCATCGTGCAATAGACGCTGCAACGGCAACGGCTCACGGCCGGATAGAGGCAGCGCATGTGGTCCTGGTGGGCATGGGTCAGAAGCACGCCCTTGACCATCTCGCGCGGCACGCCGTTGCGCTCCAGCTCGGCAAAGGCCTCGTCCAGGTTGAGGACGTCATCGTCGCTCTTCTTGCGCTTGCGTTTGGTCTTGGGCGGCGGCTTGATGCCCGCATCGATGAGGATTCCGCCACGCGGCGTCCCCAGGTAGGCACAGTTGCCGCTGCTGCCGCTGCCGAAGCTCATGAAGCACAGCCCCTTGCCCACCCCGCTGTATTGCGGGGGCTCGAATGGCAGCGTCTGCGGCTCCAGGACATGGGGCGTGTCGTCCCCATCCACGTCGAACGCGATCTTGAGCGGTTTTCCGTCGTTGGTATATCCTTTATATTTGTGTCCAGCCATATTGTCGTGTGTGTAGTGATCTATTGATACAAGAGAAAAATGGTGGGAACCTTGTGGTAGTCGTAGGAGGCCTGCCGCCACTGCCCTATCGTGCGGGTGATGATGCTCTGCCGCTCGCCGGTGATGTCGCTCGCCACGCACAAGCGCATGGACGGCGGCAGGTGGGTAGCCAAGTCGGCGATGAGCTGGTTGTTGCGGTAGGGAGCCTCAATGAAGATCTGCGTCTGGTGTTCACGCTCGATGCGGTGGACCATCTCCTTGAGACGCGCCTGGCGGGCACGCGCATCGACAGGCAGATAGCCCTCGAAGGCGAATCGCTGCCCATTGAAGCCCGAAGCCATCAGGCTTAACAGGATGCTCGACGGTCCCACAAGCGGGAAGACCTTATAGCCACGGCGCTGGGCGATGGCGACCAGGTCGGCACCGGGGTCGGCCACAGCAGGGCATCCCGCGTCGCTGATGACGCCAACGGCCTCACCGCGACTGATCGGCTCGAGCAACGCCTCGAGGGCGGCCGTGTCGCTGAGGTCGGTATGCTCGTTGAGCTCGTTGAGCGTGAGCGCATCGATGTCGATGTCGCGGTCACACTTCTTGATGAACCGCCTGGCGGATCGCAGACTCTCGACGACAAAGTAGCGGATGCCGCGCACAACCTCCAGATTGTGTGCGGGCAGCACCCTGTCCAGCGTCACGTCGCTCATCTGACTGGGTATCAAGTATAAACCTGCCTCCAGCATTCCCTTTTATACATTATTCCCAATTTAATCATGCAAAGGTAGTTATTTTTTTGCACCCGCAAGGGAAAGACCCGCAACAAATCTTAAGAAAAATACCGCCAGACAGCCACAAAGGGCGGTTGCAGATTATCACAAAACAGCCTAGACGGGCGAAAAATCGTCATTTTGGGGCCTAAAAGTGTCAAAAAATCTAAATCGGGCTCAGAAAATCAAAAAATTGTTAGGTATTCATAATGTTGGCATGATAAAATTGCAGTACTTTTGTGGCGGTAAAATGAGATTGTTTAATCGTTTATACAAACCAATACACAAATACAATGACTGACAATAAGAGTTTAATGGAGCAGATGAGGCTTACCTATAGGCCCAAGCTTCCAGTTACGTTAAGGTGCCCCGTCCGCGCGGTCGAGGGAGAACCCACCGAGTCGGTGGCCGATCAAGAGGCCATCAAGAATTTGTTCCCCTGCACCTATGGCATGCCTCAATTGACCTTTGAACGCGATGATTCGGCCATGCCCCCCGAAAAGCCTTTCAACGTGGGTGTCATCCTCAGTGGTGGTCAAGCCCCCGGTGGTCACAACGTGATCTGTGGCCTCTATGACGGTATCAAGGCGCTGAACAAGTATTGCCGCCTGTACGGCTTCCTGGGTGGTCCCAACGGTCTGGTAAAGCATCGCTACATCGAGCTGACCGAAGACATCATCGAGCAATACCGCAATACTGGTGGTTTTGACATGATCGGCTCTGGTCGTACCAAGCTTGAGACCCCTGAGCAGTTCGAGGCCGGATTGGACATCCTGCGTGAGCTCAAGATTACTGCTGTGGTTATCATCGGTGGTGACGACAGTAATACCAACGCCGCTGTTCTCGCCGAGTACTACAAGGCTCATGACTCCGGTGTACAGGTTATCGGTGTTCCCAAGACCATCGACGGCGACCTCAAGAACCAGCACATCGAAATCTCGTTCGGTTTTGACACCGCCACCAAGGTTTACAGTGAGCTCATCGGTAATGTGGCCCGCGACTGCAACTCAGCCAAGAAATATTGGCACTTCATGAAGCTGATGGGACGCTCGGCGTCGCACATCGCTCTGGAGTGCGCCCTGCAGACCCGTCCCAACTACTGCATCATCAGTGAGGAGGTCGAGGCCCGCAACTTAACATTGCATGATATTGCCGAGGAAATCGCCACCATCGTTGCCAAGCGCCACGATATGGGCATGGATTATGGTACCGTACTGGTTCCCGAGGGTATCGTCGAGTTCGTTCCCACGATGAAGAAACTCATTGCCGAACTCACTGAACTCATTTCTAAACATCCCGAAATTCCTAGCCTGCATGACATGGAGCAGAACGACTTCGTCCGTGAGCACCTGAGCGAGGAGAATCGCGAAGTCTATGACTCGCTACCCGACGACGTGGCCCGCCAACTGTCGCTGGACCGCGACGAACACGGCAACGTGATGGTATCCCAGATCGAAAGCGAACGCTTGCTCAGCCGCATGGTGGCTACTGTGCTTAAAAAGCGTGCCGAAGCTGGCGAAATCGAGCCCATCAAGTTCAAGACACAGCATCACTTCTTCGGCTATGAGGGACGCGCATCGTTCCCCTCGAACTTTGATGCCGACTACTGCTACTCGTTGGGTTACAACGCTTCCCACCTCATCTTTGTGGGCGCAACCGGCTATATGTCGGCCATCACCCACCTGGGACGCAAGGCTCAGGATTGGGTAGCCTGTGGTGTACCCATCACGATGATGATGAACATGGAGCGTCGTTCAGGCAAGGACAAGCCCGTGATCCGCAAGGCGCTGGTTGACCTCGAGGGTGCTCCCTTCAAGCACTTTGTCGAGAACCGCGAGAAGTGGGCTCTTGAGACCTGCTACATCTATCCGGGTCCCATCCAGTTCTTCGGTCCCGAGGAGTTGGTGGACAAGACGACCTACACGCTGTTCTTTGAGCAGTTCGGCAAGTAATCGTCTCGCCTGACCCTACTACTACATTGGCTTATCGTCTATAGGGCGTACCCGCTAGACTGTAAGTATATAGTTTAACTTCTAAACAGCTTGCTCCCCGTCCCTGGTGTTCAGGAGGCGGGGATTTCTTTTAGGGCTTGGGAATAAAGCGAGAAGAAGTCCCTGTTCAAGGCGATGCTGATCTTCATCAGCAGGTCGGTGCCGATGCTGTCGCGGACAAAGATATTGTAGATATTGGTTCTATTGCATCCCAATTGCTGAGACAGCCACAATACTGACTGCCCCTGCCTGATCAGTTCATCATGGATTTCAGATCCGATGTGCACGCATGTTTTTCCCATCAATGTTACGTTAAGTCTATGTTAATAGGTTTAGGGCGCAAAATTAACGAATAATTAGGAGAGCGACGTATCATCTTTGAGAAAAATTAGCACAACGCTAGTATATTTACCAAAAATGATGCTTTTTTCCCCTTAATCGGGAGCGGGAAACCCTCCCGGCTGACGTCCTATCGACAGAAAGAGGCAATAAAGCGGGGTGGCGCGACGTTAGTATCATAAACAGATAAAACAAGAATAACAAAACTTACAAATATGTTTTCAGGAATAGTTGAAGAAGCGGCGCGCGTCGTCGCATTGCGCAAGGATGGCGGTAACCTGCACATCACCCTCAAGTGCAGCTTTACCAGTGAGTTGAAGATTGACCAGAGCGTGTCGCACAACGGCGTGTGTCTCACCGTGGTGGACCTGCCGGGCGACGACACCTACACCGTCACCGCAATCCAGGAGACGCTGGACCGCAGCAACCTAGGCCTGCTCAAGGTGGGCGACGAGGTGAACGTGGAGCGCTCGATGCTCATCGAGGGTCGTCTGGACGGACACATCGTGCAGGGCCACGTGGACCAGACAGCCGTGTGCACCGCCGTGCACGAGGTGGACGGCAGCCACTACTTCACCTTCAAGTATGAGGTAGCGCCCGAGATGGCCCGCAAGGGATATGTCACCGTCGAGAAGGGCAGCGTCACCGTCAACGGCGTGTCGCTCACGGTGTGCAACAGTCAGCGCGACAGCTTTGAGGTCGCCATCATCCCCTACACCCGCGAGATCACCAACTTCCACTGCATCGAGGTGGGCACCGTCGTCAACCTGGAGTTTGACATCATCGGCAAGTACCTCGCCCGCCTGATGGAATTCGCCCTGTAAAGTGGGACACGGGGACGGTTCTTTTGTCCCATTTTTTTGAACAAGCACATGAAGAAGATAGGCATCATCAGTGACACCCACGCGTGGTGGGACGACCGCTATGCGCAGCACTTCGCCGACTGCGACGAGGTGTGGCATGCCGGCGACATCGGCAGTGACGAACTGGCCGACAAACTCGAGGCCATCGCGCCCGTGTTCCGTGCCGTGTGCGGCAACGTGGACGGCGCCAGCCTGCGTCGTCGCTACAAGGAGATGGAAATCTTTGAGGTCGAGGGCGTCAAGGTGGTGATGACCCACATCGGCGGCTACCCGGGCAAGTATGCTCCCGGCATCCGTCAGCGCCTGGAGCTGTCACGGCCCAAGCTGTTCGTGTGCGGCCACAGCCACATCCTCAAGGTCATGCCCGACCGCAACCTGGGATGCCTCGTCGTCAATCCTGGCGCAGCCGGCGTGCAGGGATGGCAGGTGGTGCGCACCCTGGTGACGCTAACCCTAGACCAAGGCAATATCACCCACGCCCAGGTCATCGAATTGGCGAAGTGAGCGATGCGCTTCAGAGTGCATCGCTGGATTAGAGATTAGTGATTAGAGATTAAAGAAGTAACATGAAGAAGACATTCTATACTATCGTAGTTATCGTGCTGGCATCTGTGATGATGACGTCATGTCACAGCAGTGAGAAGAACTACCGCGAGGCCTATGAGAAGGCTGCCGAACGCCGCAAGACGGGCATCGGCGCCGAGACCTATGCCAAGATCGAGGCCGAGAGGCAGAAGTACACCACCATCATCAACGGCGACAGCGTCAGGCTCCTGTATGTCAACGCCAATGTCGCCATCGATACGACAGATGTCGCCAAGCAATACAACGTCGTGGTCGCCACATTCTCGCAGCGCATCAACGCCAAGAGCTACCGCGATCGCCTGCGCGAGGAGTGCGGCCTCAAGGGAAGTTACGTCCTGCAGGGTGGCCCGGATAAACAGTACTATGTCGTCGCTGAGGGTTTTGACACCAACGTCGAAGCGGCAGCGATGCTGCATGACCTGGACAAGAAAATGTGCATCAAGGTCCTCGAGCCGCTGCCCTGGATCCTCCGCAAACTCTGAGTCCCTCTCCCCGACTCCGCTATCACGCACCTCATCACGCTAAGACGCTAAGTTTTATAAAACAACTGATTAGTCTGAATTTTCTGAAGGCATCCGCGCTACAGGATTCACGATCAGGCGCAAAGCTTTTTGGAAGACAAGAAAGAAATGAAAAGACACATTGGTTTTTTGTTGATAACCAATGTGTCTTTCTTGTCTTCAAACTTGTGGAGCCCGTTTAGAACTGGGAGTAGAGGAAGGGCTGGACGGTGGCGCTGGCGAACTGGAGGACAAGCTGGATGAGGGCGATGAAGATGACGAGCTTGAGCCACCAGGGGGCATCGATGAAGCGGACACGCAGGTAGTCCCACGTGCGGCGGGGCACAAAGTGCAGGCCGTAGATGATGGCCAGCATCAGGCACCAGACGAAGCGACGCTTCAGGAAGACGGGCAAGTAGGCCCACTCGAAGTCGGTAAAGATGCCAGTGATGACCTGTCCGGCTGCCTCGAAGGTGTTAGCGCGGAAGAAAATCCACAGGAAGGCGACGAAGCTGAAGGTCAGCAGCCACGAGAAAAAGCGGGAAATGCGTGTGCTGGGGATGGTGTCAAGCCAGGGTTTGCACAGCTTGTGGACACACAAGGCGACGCCGTGGCCAGCACCCCAGACAACAAAGGTCCAGGCCGCACCGTGCCATAGGCCACCCAGCAGCATGGTCACCATCAGGTTGAAGTGCTGACGCACCTTGCCGTGACGGTTGCCGCCCAGGGGGATATAGACGTAGTCGCGCAGCCAGGTCGAGAGCGTGATGTGCCAGCGGTGCCAGAATTCGGTGACGTTGAGCGACCGGTAAGGGTAGTTGAAGTTGATGCCCAGGTCGAAGCCCATGATGCTGCCCAGACCGATGGCCATGTCGCTGTAGCCCGAGAAGTCGCAATAGATCTGCATCGCAAAGCCGAGCACGGCCATAAGCAACTCAAAGCCCGTGTAGCCCGTGGGGTTGCCGAAGGCGATGTTGTTGTACTGCGCGATATAGTCGGCAAAGACGGCCTTCTTCAGGATGCCGAGCATGACGAGCCACAGGCCGCCATAGATCATCTCGCGCGTCGCGGGCTTGTTCTGCTGCAACTGCGGGATGAAGTCACACGAGCGGACAATGGGACCCGCTACCAGACACGGGAAATAGGACAGGAAGAAGAGGTGGTCCAGATAGTCATCCACCGGCTGAATCTTGCCCCGATAGACGTCAACGACATAACTGATGGTGCGGAAAGTGTAGAACGAGATACCCACGGGCATAATCAGGTCCATGGGCTGGAAGTTGCCGCCGATGACGGCCTCGAAGTTAGACATGAAGAAGTTGCAATACTTGAAGTACAGCAGGATGCCCAGCGAGAACACCAGCGACACCGTAAGGGCAATGCGCCGCTCGGTGCGGTTCTTGCTCGACTCGATGAACTGCGCCACCCACCAGTCAAAGATGGATGTCGCCACCAGCAGCAGGAAGAAGACGCCGCTCGACTTGTAGAAGAAGTAGAGGCTGAAGGCAATGACAAAGATCATCATCTTCTTGCGGCGCGACTTGAGCATCGCATACACCGGCAGGAACAGCAGGAACAGCACCCAGAAGAGCCCGCTGGTAAACAGCATGGGCTCGTCGCGGTTGAAGGTCAACAGCGACAGCAGCTGGGTCATATCGATTTCGTTCAATATCATGGCATTATACTGGTGGTTGATAGATAACGATGTGTGAAGCGCGGCTGATGCCGGACTCGGGTTTCTCGAGGCGGATGGGATGGGCGCCGGTGGTATTAAGCCAGTTCACCACGCGGTCCATCCACAGGTGGGCCGACGGGCGAGTGGGATGGGCGCCGTCACGGCTGCGCTCGAAGGAGTCGTTGGCGCTCAGGTAGAAGCAGCCCTCGTCCACCTCCTGCTCGATCAGGTCGTTGATACCGGTATCTTCGTCCCAGTTGGGCGGGCCGATCCAGACGTAGGGGATGTCGCCAATCTCGGCGAGTATTTTCTTCACGTGAGGCCGACGCGCACGCTTGATGTCAGGAACATACAACTCATTGGCACCCAAGCAGATGAAGATGTAGTTGGGCTTGTACTTGGCGATAAGTTCAGCCAGTCGTCCCGACTCGCCCCACACCTTGGTGGAGCTGCTGTACCAGATGACCTCGACCAGCGAGTGGCCGTTCTTGTCGCAGTACTTGGCCAAGCGTGGAGCCAGACCCTCAAGCATCGAGTCACCGATGAAGAGGATACTCTTGGCCGTAGTGTCCATGGGGGCTCGCCACCCCTTGACGTGGTGTCCGTTGGGGAGCAGCCCTTCGGCATCGGCCGTGTCGGCGGTCTGCTTGTGTGTCGTCATGCGGGCACCCAGGTCACGGGCAAAGGTTGCCGTCTTGATGTCCAGGCCGCCCACACGAATGCCGTCCTGCCAGAAAGACAGGACCACAAAGAAAACGAGTGCGGCCAGCAGCAGCGACCAGAGTCCCCAATAAGGTTTGTTCATCAGTTACAATCAGTTGTCAGTTTTCAGTTGTCAGTTTTCAGTTTATAGTTTTATTGGACAGTAGTGTAATTAACGTGAGTTCGATGAATTGCCCTACCCTCTTTTACAGAGGCGCTAGACTTTGCATGACCACTGTCCCGTTGAGAGACAGCAGACAGCTTCATCGAACTCATTGTAATTACTACAGCAGCTCGATACCCAGGCCGGGACGGTCATGGAGGGTAATCTTGCCGTTCTCGACGGTCATGCCCGTGAAGCGGTCGTTGGCGATGAGCAGGTTACCGTCCAGGTCGGCGTAGTCCACAACGGGCGACAGGTTGGCGGCGGCCGTCACGGCGCACGAGGTCTCGGTCATGCAGCCGATCATCACCTTCATGTCCAGGGCGCGGGCCAGGGTCACCATCTTGTGGGCCTCATACAGGCCGGTGCTCTTCATCAGCTTGATGTTGATGCCGTCATACACACCCTTGAACCTGACGATGTCCGGCAGGCGCTGGAAAGCCTCGTCGGCGATGATGGGCAGCGGCGAGCGCTCACGCAGCCACGCTGTCTCGTCGATCCACGTCTTGTCGAACGGCTGCTCGACGAAGATACAGTTGTGGTCCTTGAGCCAATGGCACATCTCAAGGGCATACTCCTTATCGTTCCAGCCCTGGTTGCAATCGACGCAGATGGGCACGTCGGGCATCATCTCGTTGATGATGTTGATTGTCGCCTGGTCCTGATCCAGACCCATCTTTGCCTTGATGAGTTTGTAGGGACGGGCCTCTTCTACCTTCTGGCGCACCACCTCGGGGGTGTCGATGCCGATGGTGAAGCTGGTCACGGGCGTCTTGTCGGGATTATAGCCCCAGATCTTGTACCAGGGCTGGCCCATGATCTTGCCGAGCAGGTCGTGCAGGGCGATGTCGATACTGGCCTTGGCGGCGCGGTTGTTCTCGTCCACATGGTCCACATAGTCGAGGATGTCCTCCATGCGGAACGGGTCGTTGAATTGTTCCAGGTCGAGCTTGTTGAGGAAGGCGGTCACGCTCTCGACGCTCTCGCCCAGGTAGGGCGGCATCGAGGCCTCGCCATAGCCCTTGATGCCCTCATACTCGAGGATCACCTGCACGTCGGGCGTGGTGGTGCGGCTGTAGCGCGCCAGATTGAAGGCGTGGCGCAGCTTCAACTCGTAGGGGAAGAACGAGAGTTTCAGTTTTCCCGTCTTGGGCACTTGGTTGACACGGGGCACCGCCTTGCGGCGGGGACCCTTCTTGGTGACGCGCTCCACGGCGTCGATCGACACGGGCGAGGCAGCGGCGATGGCCGTCAGACCCATACCTGCGATAAATTTTCTGCGATCCATATATTCTTGAGTTTTAAGTTTTTTACTCTATTATTTTGGACAATTATCAGGTTAGAAATACCAGGGGTGGTCCTTGAGGGCGGTGATGCCATTGGTGCCCACCATGCCCCGGATGCGGCTAGCGCTCAGGGGCGAATAGAGGTAGGGGTAGTCACTGGCGGTGGGGTCCAGGCTGTTGATCTTGACCTGGCCGGAGCAGTGGATGTACTTGCCGTCACGCAGGTAGAGGCCCACGTGGGTCACGCGGCCCGTCTTCTCGTTGCCGAAGAACAGCAGGTCGCCCGTCTCATACTGGTGCCAGTCGGTGCCCTTCTTGAAGATCTTTCCGGTCAAGGCCTGCTGCGAGGCGTCGCGCTGCAGGATGATGCCGTTGCTCAGGTAGCTCACCTTGGTCAGGCCGGAGCAGTCGGTCACCTTGGTCGTGGTGCCGCCCCACAGGTAGCCCGAGCCCATCATGCGGCGCGCGGTCTTCTCGATCTGTGCGGCGCTGAAGCCCTGCTGGCTCCACTGCGACAGCTCGGCGACGTCGGCTCCGTCCACCCATCCGGTGCGGCCGTCGGGAGTGGCCAGCTTGAGCCAGCCGCCAGCCTGAGCCTTGAGCTCCAGGATGTTGCCCATCACCAGGTCACTCACGGTCATGTCACCGTGGGCCTCGGTCACCAGGCGCGAGTCATAGGCGGTGACTATATATCGCTTGGCGCCGCGCCATGCCTTCATCTGAGCCTCGGTCTTGAACGCCAGCGAACTCTCGGGGACATAGGCGATGTAGTCGTCGGCCATCTGCACACGGTACCATTCGTCGCACTTCTCCAGCACCTTGACCGGAGCACCCATGATGCCCTGTGTGGCCATCTCGGCGCTGTGTTTAGGCTCGGTTCGCAGCGTGGCGATGCTCAGCTTCACCAGGGCCCACTTGCGGGCGGCGGGGATGCCGTCCTCGAGCACGGTAATCTTGTCGGTGTAACCGCTGTAGCCGTTCTTGATCATGGTAGCCTGGATGGCCTTCTTCTGGGCCTGTGTGCCCACAGTACCTGTCAGTACCCACTTGCTGCCCTGCTGGGTGGCATTGACGTCCCACACTGCTGTGCGCTTGTCGGGAGCGATGCGCTGCTTCAGGTCGTTGAGGACCTCGACGGGGGTGATGGCCGCAGCGACAAGGGTCGTCATCGCCAGGGCAAGGGCGATGATAAAAGATTTGATATTCATTTCTTTTTGCTATTGATAATTTCCATTTTTCTCATATTAGTTGGCTTCTGCGTTACCGAGTTCACGGTCAGGTGGCTGTCCCACTTGTCGTAGAACAGGTTGCCGCCGCGCCACTCGACCTCGCCGGGCTGGAAATCGACGGTCTCGCTGCGGATGTAGGTCTTGGGCGGGCTGAGCACGTCGCCCACGCCCTCGTTGCTGGCCATGCGGTACACGTCGATGCCCGTGGCATAATAGTCGTTGAGCGCAGTGCCCACCGCGCTGCGGCCGAATGAGGGGTCGGTGGGAACCCAGCCGATGCCCTCGAAGTAGGTCTCGGCCCAGTCGTGCCAGTTGATTTCGTCCGGGTGGAGCATCCAGCCGCTCTCCCAGCGGGCGGGAATGCCCAGCGAGCGCACCAGCGTGATGTAGAGCAGGGCCACCTGGCCGCAGTCGCCGTGTCCGTTCTCGAGGACATACTCGGGGATGTTGGTCAGCGTGCTGTACTCGCGGGCTCCGGCCCAGGGCAGGTTGTAGCCGATCCACTCATACACCTTGGCGGCCTGAAGCACGGGGTTGGTCTCGTCGCCCACGATCTTGCGTGCCAGAGCGCGCATCTGGTCGGTGATGATGACATGGCGCGGCTCGTCACCGGTGTAGCGGCGGTACTCCTCGCTGCTGGTGTCATAGGGCTCGAGCATGGCGATGAGGTCCTGCTGGCTGTAGTGGCGCTCGCCCACGTCATAGGAGAAGGTGTATTCAAAGTGCGTCGGCTTGCCCTTCTCAGCCACGGCCTCCATATAGACGGTATGATGTTTGCTGCCCTCGCTGAAGGTCACAGGGCGGTTGCTGCTCTCGAGGATAATCTTGCGCTGACGCAGGTTCTCGTAGGGGAACGGCATCCACACGCGCAAGGTCTCGCCGGCAGGCACGGCATCGGCATCGACGTCGAGCGTGAAGGTGATATTCATGCGGCGCCAGTCACGCACGTTATTCTTGTCGGCGGGCGTGTGCATGGCCTCGAGGTAATACTTGCGGCGCGTGACGAACGTCTCGTGGTTGTCGGCGGCATTCTGGGCGGCGAACTCCTTGCCCAGCAGCCACAGGTTGCCCACGCTCTTGCGGAACCACATCTCCTTGCCGTCGATGGTCATTACCTCCAGGGCGCGCGTGTCCTTCCAGTGCTGGATCTGGGCATCGGTGGCCTCGGGCATCTTGGCGCGGATGAGTTTCACGCCCTCCTCGGGGGTGATGCGGAAGTCGGTGCGGATGCGCTGCATGATGGTCATCAGCGAGTCGATGCGCACGGCGTCGGCCTTGCGCACCTGCTGGGGAAGTGACTTCATCACCTTCTCGGCCCGGGCAAACTCACCCTGGGCAATCAGTTGGTCCACCTGGGGCTGCCAGTCGGTCGTGGCAGCCATTCCAGCCAGTGCTAATGCACTGACAACCAGTGCCAATAAATGTTTCCTACTTTTCATCAGACCTATATGAATGTTTTAACGAGCAAATTTACACCAATTATTTGAATTGGCCACACAACCGCCCCAAATAGTTATCAACACCCCGCGCCCGAAAAGCCCCACGCCAAGACGCAAAGGCGCAAAGCATTTTTCATAACAACATGCACAACATGAACGACAACCGGGACAAAAAAAACCGCCCCACGCTAAGACGCTAAGGCGCAAAGGACATTTATCTCAACCCACACGGATTACCCCCTGTCAATCACCACATTATCAACTCCCCCTCTTATCTAAGAGGGGGCCGGTGGGCGTTGATGCTACCGACGGAAGCCCGATAATCCATGTAGAGACGCAAAATCTTGCGTCTCCCGAATCGGCCTTTTGGCAACGCTGACGGCAGGAGACGCAAAATTTTGTGTCTCTACAAATCGGAAAATTTGGCAATCAGCGCTTTACGCTAACTTCTCCGAGCAAAGGCCCATCGAACTCACGCCAATCCTCAACCCATCTTAGCCTCAACGGCTTCAATATTCTCCTTTACTATCAGGGTTTTCGGGTGGTCGGGGCCCAAGACGCGCTCACGGATGTCTAATGCTTTCTGATAGTATTCAAACGCCTGGGGGTAATCGCCTTGACTGGAGTAAACTAAGCCGATGTTGTTGTAAGATGTTGCGGTACTCGGATGATCTGTTCCTAACACACGCTCCTTGACAGCCAACGCCTTGGAATAGTATTCCAACGCTTGAGGGTAATCGCCTTGACTATCGTAAACACCGCCGATGTTGTTGTAATCTATTGCAGTATCTGGATGATCAGTACCCAATACACGCTCATCTATAGCCAACGCCTTGAAATAGTAATCCAACGCCTGAGGGTAATCGCCTTGATTATCGTAAACTGCGCCGATGTTGTTGTAAGATGTTGCGGTACTCGGATGATCTGTTCCTAACACACGCTCCTTGACAGCCAACGCCTTGAAATAGTAGTCCAACGCCTGAGGGTAATCGCCTTGATTATCGTAAACTGCGCCGATGTTGTTGTAAGATGTTGCGGTACTCGGATGGTCTGCTCCTAACACACGCTCCTTGACAGCCAACGCCTTGAAATAGTATTCCAACGCCTGGGGGTAATCGCCTTGACTGTCGTAAACTCCACCGATGTTGTTGTAAGCCGCTGCTGTATCTTCGCTCTCCGGGCCATAGATTTCCTCGGAAAGGGGGATTAGGCGGAGATAGATTTGCTTGGCTTCTTCGTAGTGGGCATAATCATTGAGAAAATTGGCATAGTCAAACAGCAGTTGGGCGTATTTCTCCTTGTCGTAGGCGCTGCGGCGGGCCCAGTCGTCGGCCTTGGCGTAGATGGTGGTGACGCTGGCGATGCGGTCAGAGATGGGGGTGTTGATGTCAGCTAGGACGGTCTTGGCCTGCAACTGGAAGGCATCGATGTCCTGATGCACAAGTTCCTGGTCTTGCTCCAAGCGCTCCATGTGGCCATCGGCCTCGCGGGCGATTTCGTCGAGCAGGGCATTGGCCCCGGCCAGGTTGCCCGCCTCGAAGGCGTCCATGGCGCGCTGCAAGGTGCCGCTGACCTTCTCCAGCAGCATGGCAGCAATGCGGCGAGCGGTGTCCAGCAGCGACGACTGGTAGGATTCGAGTTTCTCCTTTAGGGCGTTCAGTTCGTTGAGTTTCTGTTGCAACATGTCGCGCAGGGCGGTCATCGTCGGCATCTGCTCCACGGCCTGCTGCAGCTGTTCCACCTCGCTCGTCAAGGATGCTATGCGCTCCTTCATCTCGCGGTAGTCCTCATTGTCGGCAGCAAACGGCAGCTGCGACATGCGGGCAATGGGGACGCCATCGAGCGTGACATTGTCGTTCTCGACCTTCAGGGCATCTTGACCGGCGCTCTCGGTGCGCTGCAGCCACATCACGAAGTCCAAGTGCATCTTGTCGGTCGTGGCATAGCGGCCAGAGAAGTGTTCCAGCTCATGCTCCAGGCGCTGCTTGAACTCGGTCAGTTCCGCCGTCTCTACGTCGCCGGGCTGCAGGTCACGGCAATAGATGAGGATGGTGGGCATGTCGCGACGGCTGTTCTCGCCGATGGCCACATCCAGCTCCTCGAGCGTATATTGGCCTGCACGCGTATAGAACATGGCGACAAAGATGTCGCTCTGCCTCACCTTCTCGTCATACTCGTCCTGCTTGCGCTTCCTGAAGTGGAAAGCCGCATCCAGCTCCTCCCACACATCGAGGTGGATGTGGATGCCGCGCTTCATGTAGATGTTGTCCAGCTGGCGCACCAGGTTGCCGAAGGCGATGCGCTCTTGCCTCAGTTCGTCGGACGAGGCCAGGAAAATCTTGATCGTTCTCATCATTGTCTACCAGGTTTTATAAAAAGTACAAGGAGCACAAGCCGTCAATCCTGATGGTCGGATTTATCGTTTGTCCTTTTTGTATTTCTTGTTTTCATCATAAGGTTGTCGCAGGGGGGACGGTCAGGCGGGGAACTCGAGGAGGAAGGTGGTGTGGAAGCCGCTGCGGGGCTCGTCGAGGAGCGACATCATGCCGCCCTGGATGGTGAGCAGACGGCGGCTCAGCGACAGGCCGATGCCGTTGCCTTTGCGCTTGGTGGTGAAGAAGGGGATGAAAATCGACGAGCGGGCGTCGGGCGGTATCATCTCGCCGTCGTTGCTGATGTAGAGCAGCACCCTGCCGTCCTGGCCGCGCTCGCTGGCCATGCCCATGGTGCGCGCACCGGCCTCGATGGCGTTCTTGACAAGGTTAATGAGGATCTGGCGCAGCAGGTTGGGGTCCGTCTTGATGATGATCTGCCCGGACAGGGTGTTCTGCCACTGCACGTCCTGGAAGAGCTGCTCCACCTCGCCGACGACGGCCGTGAGGTCCACCTGCTGGGGCACCGGTTTCTGCAGCGAGGAGTACTTGCGGTAACCGTCCACAAACGAGTTGAGGTGCACCACCGTGTTGTGGATGGCGTTGATGCCCTCTTCCAACTCAGAGTTCTTGATGGCGGGGTGATGAAGCATGGACTGCGAGATGCTGGCGATGGGCGCCGTGGCGTTCATGATCTCGTGGGTGAGCACACGGGTGAGCTTCTCCCACGACTCCACCTCGCCCAGGTTGACCTGCTCGCGGATGTGCTCGCCCAGCTGGTTGAGCGTCTCCTGCAGGGCCTTCTCCCCGCTGAACATGTGCTTGGTGGGGAGCTGGAAGGTGAGGTCATGGTTGCGTATCGCCTCCTGCATGATGTGGGCCCGTGTCACCAGCGAGCGCTGGTGAATGGCGAACCACACCACCAACAGCAGGATGATGGCGACAGCGACGCCGATGACGGTCCACTCGATGCCTGTCATTGCAGTTTCTTCATTTTGTTATAGAGGGTCTGGCGCGTCACGCCCAGCATCTCGGACGCCTGGGTCAAGTTGCCGTGGCAGCGGTCGATGGCACGGCGGATGTGCTCGGCCTCGACCTCATCGAGCGTCGCCACCTCGTCGGCAGCGTCGAGCACGTCCTTGAGTTTGCGCACCAGTTCCTCGTTGTCCCATGGCTTGGTGATAAAGTCGGCCGCGCCGCGCTTCAGGCCGCGCACGGCCAGCGAGACGTCGGCATAGGCGGTAATCAGCACCACCGGAATCTCGGGGTGATGCTTGCGGATGGCCTGCAGCCAGAAGAGGCCGTCCTGTCCGCTGTTGACGCCAAGGGTGAAGTTCATGTCAAGCAGGATGATGTTGATCTGTTCCTGCTCGAGCAGCGAGATGACCGAGTCGGGCGAGGTGAGGGTCATCACCTTCTCGAACGTGCCTGCGAGGCAATACTTCAAGGCGGTGAGTATCGCCTCATTGTCATCGATGACTAATGCTGTTCCGTAGTTCTGCATATTGAGTGATTTAGGTTAAGTGTCGTCTGAACATGCGGCATCCCCGTCGCGGCAATGCCTAACAAGTCGCAAATATAACAGATTTTCCTGAATTATCACCCCCGAATCGGCAATAAATTTAAGAAAAGGCGCTAGAAACAGGAATACAAAAAAGACAAGAAAGACAAATCTATTGATGGCCAATTTTTTGTCTTTCTTGTCTTCAAATCCAACCGCACCGGAGACGCAAGATTTTGCGTCTCTACATAGCGGACGCTTCTCTAATCACTAATCAGCGAGCTTTGCTCGCATCTACCTAGTGAGCAGGAAATTGACCAGGGCAGTGACGTCGTTGATGGTGATGTGGCCGTCGCGGTTCACGTCGGCAGCCTCGGCGTTGAAGGTCACGCACGGGGTCAGTTCCCCGGTGAGCAGGTGGTTGATCAGGGCCGTCACGTCGCTGATGGATACATCGCGGTTGTTGTTGACATCGCCACGCAGCACACTGATGGGGATGACATATCCACCAAGGAAGACGTCGCTATTGTTCTTGCCGATATTGTAGGCATCGGCATAGGCAAACAGGGTGAGGGGCTGTTCTACCTCAGTGCGGGCAACGACATAGGGGTTGGGAACGTCAATGTCATACACGCCATCACTCATCCACATGTGAATCTCAACGCCTTCCTCCTCGCTGACAGCCGTAAATGTCACCGCATCGTCGGTCAACTCGACATTAATGACGGGCATCTGGGCCTTGCCCACCAGGAATTTCCCTCCATCACCAAAGATCAACACGTTGTCGGTACAGTAGTTGGGATAATAACCTTTCTTTCCATAGAGTGTGGTTGTGCCCCATTGGAGGGTGGTACTGTTCAGAACCTGGCCGGTGTTGCCCGCCAGCAACGAGTCGCCACTTTCCGTATAGTTGTAGATGACATTTTCATGCTGCGCGTCATAGAACAGCTCCTGACCCGGGAAGTTGACGGTGCCGTCCTCGTTGATGTACATGATGTTCATCGTTTCTCCCATATTGTACAGATTGACGACAACAAGCGTCGAGTCATCGTGCTGGAACATATAGACCGGACTCCATGTGCCGTCACCGTCGTCGGTGAATCGGCTAGAGAATTTCGTCCTGCCGTTGCCCTGTCCCGGATTGCGCGGATCGATGGGTTTATAGCCCCTACCGCCACCATTGGGGAAGACACTGAACGAAGAGAAGTGGAAAAGAGAGTCGATACTGATGTGCGACAAAGAATCAAGGCTTAAACCCAAAAGGCTTGTCTTCATGCCCGATCCGTCCATTCCGGCTGACCTACTGGGAGTGCGGGGGTCAATCGGTTTCTTGCCCTTGCCGTTACCATTGATGTCATAGCCACCTATCAACAGATCACCTACAAGCATAGCTGTTGAATTTACTGTATTGACTACATGCGGCAACGTTGGCCCTGACGGCGTCTCATTGACGACATACTCATGTATACCGTTAGGAACCATCATGCTGATGCCGGAGATCAATGGAGTCACATAGGCCTCTGTATCCGTGCTGGACAGTACCCAAGTACTATAAGAACGTCGATATTTTTTGGTAACCACCTCGGTGTAAACAAAGCAGCCTCCTTCGAACATGATTGAGCCGTCGGGAGAAATCTCGCCCTCAAGGGGCACGAAGTCGCTATTATCATCACTGAAGAAATCGGCCTCGGTGTACAAGACGTTGGTAGAAGTCGTAACTGTCCTGCGAGAGCCACTTATTTGATCCGTTAAGGTGTCTTCGGACAAGAAACATGACCAAATCCAGGCTTTATTGTTCTCAAGGTCCACTACTAGGGGCAACACATACGCGCCCAAGAAAGTATCCAGGCAATATAAGGCGCTGTCTTGATCATAGAACAGCTCTCCTCCCCAACCCATGCCATAGACCGAATCGTTATAGACGGGATAGCCGTTGTCATCAAAGCCGTTGAAGTCATACATCGAGACAGAGGTAACTCTCATTCCCAAGAAGTCCTCGACAGACAGGCGACGCGGGGCCCTGGAGGTCAGGCGATTGTCGCCGGGAGTGAGCTGCCGCTCACGCATGAACTGCTGCAGTGAGGCCGACTTCTGGGGCTTAGCAGCGGCAGGAACGACAGCAGCATGATTACTCTTGTTCAACGCTTGTCGCGCACGGACAGCGTCAGGCCTGGTCACTCCGGCTATAGCGGACAGTGCCAGACAAGTACACATGATAGCACAAAATAAATGTTTCATACCGGTTATTTTTTTAACGTTTAGATCTAAATCATTAAGTATGTTATGATACTTTCTCCTGAGGGTTAAATCGATAAACTTTCTGAGAAGCCAAAAATCTGTTCATCCACTCCTCGAGACAGTACTAAAAAAATTTGTCCCAAATTTACAAACATATTCGCGAGTTCACTGCACAGGTTAAGACTTTTAACATTATTTAACCGAACATTCCGTCTATTTGTCGCATCTTTGCATACCGAAAAAGAATCACTGTGAACCTATTCTTGCCCTGATGAGTGAGACCTTCAAGAATATCATCTACATGGCTCGCCGCTTCAAGCTGGCGACGGCACTCAACATGATGGGCCTTGTGGTGGCCTTTGCGGCGTTCTACCTGTTCATGACCCAGATCATCTACCAGGTCACCTACAACCGCGGCATCGAGGACTACGAGCGCTGGTACCGCCTGGAGAGCAACTTTGTCTATAACGAGTGGGAATGCAGCGATATCGTCTGCCTGCCGTTTATCGAGGCATTGCGGCAGATGCCTGAGGTCGAGAGCATGTCCATCACCAGTGCCAACAGCACCTATGAGCAGCGTTTCCGCCGTGACGACGGCAGCGAGGTGGCCTACACCCTCACGCTGGGCAACAACACCATCGTCAGCTCGTTCGGGGGACAGGTCCTGGACGGCAGCATCGAGTGGAACGACAGCAGCCACGAGGGCCTCATCATCCCGCGGAGCATCGCCATGGACTACTTCGGCACCGTCAATGTCCATGACTCGGTGATGACGGGCATCTATGGCGACGAGGACTATGAGCATGTGGTGCGCGGCGTGTATGAGGATTTCCCGACCAATTCCGAGATTGAAAGCATCATCTACTCCAATCTGGTGGACACCGACACGCTCCTGCTCGATGCCTACCTCAAGTGCAATGTCAAGTTCAAGGAGGTCCCCAAGGACATGGAAGCCTATGCCGACCGCTTGAAACAAGCCATCATCAACTACATGGACGAGGGCCTGAGGAAAAGCGGCAATGAGGAGCTAATAGCCACCGATCTGGCAGAAATCAGACTCACGGAATTCAGGTTCACGCCGCTTGAAAACAGCTACTTCGAGCACAAGTCGTTCACCTCGGGCGACAGCGGTTACCGCACGATGGCCCATCTGCTGGAGTTTGCCTGTGTACTGGCCATCATTCTGGCAGCCATCAACTTCCTGAACTTCACACTGGCCGAGAGCCCGATGCGCATTCGCGGCCTGAACACCCGCCGCGTGCTGGGAGCACGTCGGCGCTCCATCCGTCTGGGCCTCATCGGCGAGGGCGTAGTCATCTCGTTCATCGCCTGTGTGCTGGCACTGCTGATGTGCAGCCTGCTGCAACTGTCATCGTTCATCGTCTACCTGACCGAGGGGCATATCGCGCTGACCGCCCACCCGTGGCTGGTGCTGTTCACCCTGGCCATTGCCGCCATCGTGGGCGTCGTGGCCAGCTACTACCCCAGCGCCTTCTCGACCTCCTTCCCGCTGTCCACGACGCTGAAGGGCAACCTGGGCCTCACGCCTCGCGGTTCCCGCCTGCGCTTGGCGCTGGTGGGCCTGCAGCTGGGCATCTCCATGTTGATGGTCATCTACATCGGCATCCTGTTCAGCCAGTCCAACTACATCTTCAACTCGCCCTATGGCTATAACAAGGAAGGGCTGCTTGTTGCCAACCTGCCGAAGAACATGACCGATTATACGCCCGAAAACGACACCCTGAACCAGGTACTGTCTGCGATACCCGGCGTCAAGACGGTGGCTTTCTCTGAGGAAATGATAGGACAGACCGATGGCCACTCCAGCGTCTGGACCTCTCACAGCGACACGGTGTTCAAGTATACCGTGCTGCATGTGAGCCAGGACTACCTGCGGGCTATGGACATCCCCATTGTGGAGGGACGCGGCTTCGAGCCCGGCGACACGGCAGCCATCATCATCAACCAGGCCACGAGACAGGAGTGGCCGTGGCTGACCTTCGGCTCGACGATTTCCACGAGCCCCTACGAGGAGGAGCCTGACAGCGCCGTGGTTATCGGTGTGTGTGACAACATACGCTTCGGCACCACACGCATCAACAAGGACAAGCCCTTCCTTATCGTCTGCAAGGAAGGCAACCCCTATCTGTCGGCGCTCACCGTGCGGGTAGCCGCCGATGCCGACCAGGAGCAGGTCAAGCAGCAGGTCAACGATGTGCTGATGAAGAGATACGGCATCCTGTTCACGCCGGCGACCTACTTCAACGATCAGCTCCGTGACACTTACCGCAAGGAGTTCCGCTATGTGAACCAGATGGTCATCCTTGCCATCATCTGCCTCATCATCACCCTGCTGGGAGTGTTCTGCATCACCCTGTTCGAGACCGAGTACCGGCGCAAGGAGATAGGCATCCGCAAGGTAGCCGGAGCCACTTCGGGCGAGATAGTGGGCATGTTCTGCCTGCGCTACGGCTGGCTGCTGCTTGTCAGCTTTGCCATCGCCGCGCCCCTGGCCCTCTACTTTGGCCACAAGACACTGCAATACTTCACCGAGCACACCGCCATCTCCTGGTGGTGGATTCTCCCCGCCAGCCTGCTGCTGGTGGGCGCCATCACCCTGGGCACGGTGGTGCTGATGAGCTGGCGCACGGCCCACGAGAACCCCGTGAACAGCATCAAGACCGAATAACGACCTAAAACTACCGACAAAGATGATACAGATTACCAACCTCAAGAAAGTCTTTAACTATGGCGACGTCTATACGGTCGCCCTGGGCGGCATCAACCTGGCTGTGAACAAGGGAGAGTTTGTCGCCATCATGGGCCCGTCGGGCTGCGGCAAGACGACGCTGCTCAACATCATGGGCTTGCTCGACAACCCCACCGAGGGCAGCTATGAGCTCAACGGCGTGGAGGTGGCCGACATGAAGGAGAGCCGGCGCACGACGTTGCGCAAGGGGAAAATCGGTTTCATCTTCCAGAGCTTCAACCTCATCGACGAGTTCAACGTGGAGCAGAACGTGGAGCTGCCGCTCAAGTATATGGGCATCGCCCCCGACGAGCGCCGCAAGCGCGTGACCGACGTGCTGCGCCGCCTGGGCATTTCCCACCGGGCCAAGCACTTCCCGAGCCAGCTCTCGGGAGGCCAGCAGCAGCGCGCAGCCATCGCCCGCGCCGTGGTGTGTGACCCGGAACTGATTCTTGCCGATGAGCCGACCGGTAACCTCGACAGCAAGAACGGTAAGGAGGTGATGGACCTGCTGGCACAACTCAACGATGACGGCACAACCGTCGTCATGGTCACGCACAGCCAGCGTGACGCTTCCTACGCCCACCGCATCGTCAACATGCTCGACGGTTTCCTCGTCGAGAAAACCGACCTCTAGTCAACAGCCTTCGCTGTGCCCCGCGCTAAGATTCAAACAACTGAATAGTCTGAACTTTCTGAAGGTTGACGCACTCGGTTTTCTTACATATAATTACCGTTAATTATTCATGAATTAATTAATGACAATTCGCGATAATTCACGTAAAAAAACACAAGACATCCGCATTCCTGACCTCACGCTAAGGCGCGAAGACGCTAAGGATATTTAATGTACTGACGCACTCGCTTTTCTTACATATAATTACCGTGAATCATTCATGAATTAATGATAATTCGCGATAATTCACGTAAAAAAACACAAGACATCCTCGCTCCGTTTGACAGGAATGCGGATGCCAGCTTAATCAATAATTCTTAGCGTCTTAGCGACTTAGCGTGAAGCGAAGAGAACGCGGATGCCAGCTAAAGGCT
Source organism: uncultured Bacteroidales bacterium (assembly GCA_902760865.1). Classification (GTDB taxonomy): domain Bacteria; phylum Bacteroidota; class Bacteroidia; order Bacteroidales; family Muribaculaceae; genus Sodaliphilus. The sequence goes on from CACWID010000002.1 coordinate 114,010, forward strand.
AAAGGCTAACAGCTAAAGCCTAACAGCTAAAGCCTACCAGCTATGCGAAAGCAGATAGTTGATCAGGGCGGTTACATCATTGATGCCGATCTGATTGTCGTGGTTGCAGTCGGCGGCTTCGCTACTGAAGGTGTTCGTGTTGGCCTGCTGACCTCTCAGCAGTGCGGCAATCAACGCCGTCACATCGCTGACGCTGATAAGTCCATCGCGGTTCACATCGCCAGTAACGGCGATGCCAGAGATGTAGAACTCACTGCCGTCAGTGAAGAAAAGGCTGTTACTATCATAGTAATAACCCATCATGCCACTAATGTTCACGGGAACGGTCACGCCCCACGTGAGACTGTCGGGTGATACGTATCCCGGATTCTCGAGCATGGGGGAGCTACTATCCGGGAACTGGTAAACCGAATTCTCTGTCGCCTGGTCAACGGGCTGGGCGGGGAAAACCATCTGGCCGTTGCGGCGGAGGTAGAACACATTGACCTCTGAAATCGTGCCGTAGAGATTATAGACATAGACCGTATCATTATCTTGAACGATATACACGGGTTCTTCTACGGTAGTAGTATTGGGGTCATATCTTTCACCTTCTTCATCAGTGCCGCTGCCGAAGTCCGCTAAAAGGGGGTGAGATGCTTCTATGGCATCCAGCCTGTTCTTGATGGGCCTTGGGTCAATGGGGCGAGAAACACGGCCTCCACTACCGCTTCCTGAGGGAGGTGTCTCCTTGTTGATGACATAGTGCCTCATCGAGCTCTCTCTAGCCACATCTATCGTTGGACAGTGCCCGTTAATTCGCTTGAAGGCATGGGTGCCATTAGGATTTAAAAACCTCATGTTGGTGAACAGCGGAGAGAGGGTATAGTACGATTTATCTGTCAAGAGTTCGCCTGTTGAAATCACATAGATTTCGTCGGAGATAAAGAAGGCAAAACTGCAGCCCTCAAACGACAACGTTTCGTCACTGTCAAAGTGACCCTCGATGACACAGGTGGTAGTGTCATTCAGATTGCGAAGCCACTGTTCGGGAATGGCATACAGGCTCCTGATTTCTCTACAACGGTTGAAGCCTACTGTCACTGTTTTCTCGACCACAGCCAACCGTTCACCGGCACGGAACCGCACTGTTTCAATAGATAACAACCCATCGTTATCTATAACACTGATGTTGACTGGAACAAGAAACTCGCCATATAGTTTCATCTGATACCCACCGTTAATATAACGCAGGTACGACGACCACCCGACGTTATAACATTCATTATCAATAGTATAACTATAATCATAGGCACGCAACGGGGAATCGCTGCATTGCACACCATAGGCATCGGCCACAGCTATTTTATTACCCGTCTGAGACCTTGTTCCCGTCAAGGATGGCACACCCTGCTGATCTGGGGTGTTGACAACGCCGGCAGCAAGGGTTAATGCCCCTGTGCAGGCAAGAATGAGATACAATAGATACTTTTTCATTTTCCTAAATCAAAAATTTAATACAGTGAATTACCGCTGCAAATATAATACTAAATTCCAAAAATTAACAAATCTGTGGCATCATTTCTTGATGAGCAGGGTGACATTCTCGACGTGGTGGGTGTGTGGGAACATGTCCACGGGCTGGATTTCCACGACACGGTATTTGGCGTCGAGCATGGCGATGTCGCGTGCCTGGGTGGCGGGGTTGCAGCTCACATAGACCAGCCGCTGCGGCTCGGCGTTGAGGATGACGTTGACGACGTCCTCGTGCATACCTGCGCGGGGCGGGTCGATGATCATCACCTCGGGGCGACCGTGCTCGGCGATGAAGCCGTCGGTGAGTACATCCTTCATGTCGCCGGCATAGAACAGGGTGTTCTCGATGCCGTTGACGCGGGAATTGAGCTTGGCGTCCTCGATGGCCTCGGGCACATACTCGATGCCGATGACCTGCCGCGCCTGACGGGCGACGAAGTTGGCAATAGTGCCCGTGCCGGTGTAGAGGTCATAGACCAGTTCATCGCCCGTGAGGGCTGCCATGCGACGGGCGACCTTGTAGAGTTCGTAAGCCTGGCGTGAGTTGGTCTGGTAGAAGGACTTGGGACCGACGCGGAACTTCAAGCCCTCCATCTCCTCCTCGATATAGTCGCGGCCGCTGTAAGTGATAAACTCCTGGTCGGCCAGCGAGTCATTGACCTTGAGGTTGACGACATAGAGCAATGAGGTGATCTGCGGGAAACGGTCGCGCACGGCGCTCATCACGTCCTCGATGGCTGCCTGGTCGTCCTGACCGAACACGATGACCTCCATGATCTCGCCAGTCGAGGCGGTGCGTGTCATGGTCATGCGGATGAAGCCCTGCTGCCCTCGTATGTCATAGAAAGAGTAACCTTTCTCCACGCAGAGGTTGCGGATGAACAGGCGCATCTCGTTGCTGATGTCATCCTGCAGCCAGCAGCGCTTGATGTCGAGCACCTTGTCGAAGGCCCCAGGAATGTGGAAGCCGGCGGCATTGCGGTCGGGGAACTCGACGCCGCTGTCGAGCTGCTCACGCGTAAGCCAGCACTTGTTCGAGAAGGTGAATTCCAACTTGTTGCGGTAATGGGTCGTCGTTGCCGAACCCAGGATGGGGTTGATGGCAGGGATGGGGACCTTGGCGATACGCTCCATCGCATCCACAACCTGCTGCTGTTTGCACTGCAGCTGGTACTCATAGGGCAGGTGCTGCCACTTGCAGCCGCCGCACAGCCCGAAGTGCTCACACATCGGCTCCACGCGCAGCTCACTGGGCTTCACCAGCCGCTCGATATGTCCCTCGGCATAGCTGTGCTTCTTGCGGTCGATCTTCAGGTCGATTACATCACCAGGCGCCCCAAACGGCACAAACACCACCAGGTCGTTCCAGCGCCCCAGGCTCTTACCCTCGGCCGCCACGCCCGTTATCTCAAAATTCTCAATTACCGGAATATCTTTCTTCTTTCTCATCGTGGGTGCAAAGGTACAAAAAGCCGAGTAACGCCACAACAATCACGTCAACTAAAACAACCATACAGCCTGAATTTCCTTCAGGGTCCTTACCGTAGGGCCTCGCCTTGGCGTAGCCGCCACCTGCGCCTGAAAAAACTCACGCTAAGCCGCAACGGAGGCGGACCTTGCTTAGCGCCCTGGCGTCTTAGCGTGGGGCCCAATGTGCAGAAGCCTCACTAATCACTAATCTCTAATCATTAATCTCTAATCAGCGAGCCCGTCTCGCATCAATTGAGGGCTTGGTTGATGTAGTCGCGGCTTAGGCCTAGGGAGACGGCGGTGTCGATGTCTCGGGCCATGTCTTCGCGCTGGAAGCGGAGTTTGTTGAGTTTGGCGCGGAGGACGTATAGGTAGGGGTCGTCGGGGGTCATCTCGAGGGCTGTGCGGATGTCGTCCTCGGCGTCGTTGAGGCGTTTCATGGCCAGGTAGCAGTCGGCGCGGTTGCCGAGCAGTTGGGCGCTGGGCTGGACTTTGATGACCTGGGTGAACAGCTCGGCGGCGCGGCTGAAGTTGCCGTTGCGTTTGTGCAGCAGGCCCATGCCCTCGTGGTAGAGGCCCGAGTTGGGGTTGATGCGCTTGATTTCGTTGAACAGGTCTTCGGCCCGCTTGTTGTCGCCGCGTTCCATGGCGAGCACGCCCAGCGAGTAACGTGCCTCGGTGTCATACATGTCAAGTTCGCAGACCCGTTCAAAGTCGTCGATGGCGCGCTGCACGCTGTCCATCTCGACATAGAGGGCGGCGCGGTTCAGCAACAGGGTCACGGCATGGGGCGTCATGTCGAGGGCCAGCGAATAGTTCTTCACGGCTTCGGCCAGGCGGCCCTGATAGCGCTGCAGGGTGGCGATGTTGCTCAGCACCATCGAGTTGCCGGGATTGTCGGGGTCGATCAAGAAGGCCTTCGTCAGCCATTGCTCGGCCTTGGGCCAGTCGTGGCTATAGATATAGGTCTGGGCCGAGTCGATGTACTGGAAATAGGGCGACTCAGTGTCTATGTCGGCCAGGTAGGGGCTCTCGGCCTTCTTCTCCTGCGGTTTCAGGCCCTTGGGCACCTTCATATTCTCTTCCCCGATGGAGTTGATGACCTGTGCCCCACCCTGCTGCCATGCCAGCGACATCACGAGCACAGCGAGCAATAACCTTGATATCTTCATTTAACTACGAATTACACAAATTTAACTAATTAGCATCCGCATTCTCATTATTTCTAATTCACACGAATAGCATCCGCCTTCTTAAAAAACTACGAATTATTGACATGAACGTCAACCTGCGGGAACGGGAAGTGGATACCGTGCTTCGGGAACTGCTTGTAGATCTGCTCGTTCACGTCATAGAGCACTCCCCAGTAGTTGGCGATTTCGGTCCAGGCGCGCACGACGAGCGTCACCTGGCTCTCGTCCAAGCTCTCAACGTTCACGCTCGGGTTGTAGTTCGGTTTGGGAATCAGGGCAGCGAGTTTGGCCTCGTGTTCCTCGCGCAGTTCCTCGGCCCGGCGACGCTGCCAGTGGAACAGACGTTTCCACCAGGGCATCGGCTTCTCAGCGACTTCCTCATGGGTATCTTCGGGCTTTTCCTCCTCCTTGACGTCGGCGTCGGTGTGGACGATGCGGCTATCGGCGGCGAGGATGTCGAGGGCGACCTTGCGGGCCTGGTCCACGTCGTCACCGTAGCTGATGCCCACGCGCCACTCCACGCGGTGGTAGGACTCGGCACTGAAGTTCTTCAGCGAACTGGTGGCAAGACCTCCGTTGGGGATGACGATGCGGTCGTTGTTATAGGTGTTGATGACGGTGTTGAAGATCTGGATTTCCTTCACCGTACCCTTCAACTCGCCGAACTCGATGTAGTCGCCCACCTTGTAGGGCTTCAGCAGCAGAATGAGGACGCCGCCGGCAAAGTTCTGCAACGTGCCGCTCAGGGCCATACCGATGGCCACACCGGCACTGGCAAAGATGGCGATGAACGAGCTCGTCTCGATGCCCAACACGCCGATGACGGTGATGATGAGCAGGAAGAGCAACGTGATGCGGATGAAACTCAGCAGGAACGAGATGAGCGAGCGGTCAAAGTCCTTACGGATCATGATGGCGCGCACCACGCTGTAGATCTTGTTGATGATGAACTTGCCAAGGTAGAAAATCAGGATGGCGGCCACGATGCGCAAGCCAAGCGAAATAATCTGGCTCGACAGCGAGGTAACGAGACTGCCGATGTCCAGGTACTTGAACTTGTCCACGATTTTATCGGGCGTCAGCGCCGCGATCGAGTCGGGGTGCAACTGGGTAGCCAGCGAGTCCACATGCGCAGTGACAGCGCTGGTCGCCTCCTTGATTTTGTTGGCAGCGGTCGTGTCGGGTGCCGCCACGGGAATCTGCATGAATATCTTGCCTAACATAGTCATTCCACGATTTGAAACTACAAAGGTAATACCTTACCGTCTAAAAAAAGATTAATTTCCCGCTAAATAACGTGAACGACGCGAAATCCAGCCGACGGCGGCAAAGCCACCGCACACGGGACAGAGCGGTCGCGGGACAGAGCATTTTCTTTACTATAATTTTTCGTGATACTGGCTTTTGATGTACCTTTGCGGCAAAATTTATTATTGCAAACCATCATTTTATCATTATGAAGAAGAATTTCATGATTGCTCTGGCCGCTATCTTTGCCGCTATGACGCTGAATGCACAGAATGAAGTGCAACCCTATTTCACGGTAGATGAGCTTCCCGACCTGATCAAGTGCCTGCCGGCTCCTCCCGCATTTGACAGTCCTGAGTTTGCCAATGACATGATGCGTTTTGCCTGGGGCAAACAGCAACGCCTTGACCCGGAGCGTGCCGAGATTGCCAAGCGTGACGCCGTGTGGTCCTACGAGGCCCTGCTGGCCGAGTTTGACGTGCCCTTCGGCCTGCACATGAGCCCCGAGGATACGCCCGAAATCTGGAAACTGATGGTGACCAGCATGACCACCACCGACGCCATGCGCGTTGCCCCCAAGGCCTACTACCACCGCCAGCGCCCCTTCGAGCGCTTCCAGGACAAGATGCTCACCGACGAGGAGGCTGAGCTGACCGGCGAGGGTTCCTACCCCTCAGGCCACACCATGCGCGGCTGGACCGCAGCCCTGCTGCTGGCCGAAATCAATCCCGCCGCTGCCGACACGATCTTTGCCCGCGGCTGGATGTACGGCGAGAGCCGCGTGATTGTGGGAGCCCACTGGCAGAGCGACGTTGACGCCAGCCGTGTTGCCGCCAGCATCGCTGTTTGCGCCCTGCACGGCAGTCCCGAATTCCGCGAGCAGATGGCCAGGGCCCAGGCCGAGTATCTTGAGATGACAGGACACCAGTCCAACATCGACGATGTGGTCGCTCCTGCCGCCCCCGCCAGCAGCCAGTCCTATCGTCTGGACGGCGTGATGGCCACCGAGGACACCCGCGGTATCATCATCCAGGACGGCAAAAAGGTGCTCAGAAACTAGCATCTTGATAGCACTTACGCCAACAATTGGTGGCTGGAGCAGGCTTTTTTGACTGAAAACGCCTATTCCAGCCACCAATTTATTAACAATGTTTCTTGTTACAAATTAATTTACGTACCTTTGCAGCCAAATTTGTAATGTACATTATTAAAAATGAAAAAATTTAACGAGTACAACGGTTTTAACCTGTCAGATATCAACAAGGAAGTCCTGCAGCAGTGGGACAAGGAAGATGTGTTCGGTCGCAGCATCAGCGAGCGCGATGGCGCTCCGACTTACGTATTCTATGAGGGTCCTCCCAGTGCCAACGGCATGCCGGGCATCCATCACGTGATGGCCAGGACCATCAAGGACATCTTCTGCCGCTACAAGACGATGCAGGGCTACCAGGTACCGCGCAAGGCCGGTTGGGACACCCACGGCCTGCCCGTGGAGCTGGGCGTCGAGAAGGCTCTGGGCATCACCAAGGAGGATATCGGCAAGAAGATTTCGGTTGACGATTACAATGCCACCTGCCGCAAGGAGGTGATGAAATACACCCGCGAGTGGGAAGACCTGACGCACCGCATGGGCTACTGGGTGGATATGAAGAATCCGTATATCACCTACAAGAACAGCTACATCGAGAGCCTGTGGTGGCTGCTGAAGCAGCTCTACAACAAGGGCCTGCTCTACAAGGGCTACACCATCCAGCCCTACTCCCCCGCTGCCGGTACCGGCCTGAGCAGCCACGAGCTGAACCTGCCGGGCTGCTACCGTGACGTCAAGGACCAGACGGTAACTGCCCAGTTCACCGTGCTGAGCGGCGACGAGCACCCCGTGATCAAGAAGATCCACGAGGCGGCCGACGAGGGCTTCAACGATGCATACGTGCTGGCATGGACGACCACACCGTGGACCCTGCCTAGCAACACCGCACTGTGTGTGGGCAACAAGATCGACTATGTCGCTGTAGAGAGTTTCAACCCCTACACCGGCAAGTCCGCCATCTACCTGCTGGCCGAGGCCCGCGTCGAGGCTTACTTCAAGGCCGACGGCAAGGACCAGCCGCTGGAGTTCACCGCCGGCGCTAAGGTGGTGCCCTGGAAGGTCATCGCCACATTCAAGGGCCAGGACCTGCTGGAGATGCGCTACGCCCAGCTGTTCCCCTGGGTGAAGCCCGTGGACAAGATCGACGGCAAGGTCGTAGGCAACGACAACGGCTTCCGCGTCATCCCCGGTGATTATGTGACCACCGAGGACGGTACCGGTATCGTGCACATCGCGCCGACCTTCGGTGCCGACGATGCCCGCGTGGCCAAGGCCGCCGGCATCCCCGCTCTGTACATGATCAACAAGAAGATGGAGACCCGTCCCATGGTGGACCTCACTGGTAAGTACTACCTTATTGAGGACCTCGACGAGGAGTTCGTCAAGAACTTCGTCAACGTGGAGCTCTATCAGGAGTATGCCGGCCGCTGGGTCAAGAATGCCTATGACCCGAAATACACCGTGGGCGGCAAGTTCTACGAGGCCGAAGCCAACAAGGACGAGGACCTGAACATCTACATCTGCATCCGCATGAAGCAGGAAGGCACCGCCTTCAAGATGGAGAAGCACACCCACAACTATCCCCACTGCTGGCGCACCGACAAGCCTGTGCTCTACTACCCGCTGGACAGCTGGTTCATCCGCGACACTGCCTGCCGCGACCGCATGATTGAGCTCAACCACACCATCAACTGGAAGCCCGAGCACACCGGCAGCGGCCGCTTCGGCAAGTGGCTCGAGAACCTCAACGACTGGAACCTGAGCCGCAGCCGCTACTGGGGCACCCCGCTGCCCATCTGGCGCAACGATGACGGCGAGGAGAAGTGCATCGGCAGCATCGAGGAACTCTACAACGAGATCGAGAAGGCCGTGGCCGCTGGCGTGATGACGAGCAACCCCTATAAGGACAAGGGCTTCGTTCCCGGCGACTACAGCGAGGAGAACTACAATAAGATCGACATCCACCGCCCCTACGTCGACGACATCATCCTGGTGAGCGACACGGGCAAGCCCATGAAGCGTGAGCTCGACCTCATCGACGTGTGGTTCGACAGCGGTGCGATGCCTTATGCCCAGCTGCACTACCCGTTCGAGAACAAGGATGCCGTGGACAAGAATGGCTTCTTCCCCGCCGACTTCATCGCCGAGGGCGTTGACCAGACACGCGGTTGGTTTTTCACGCTGCATGCCATCGCCACGATGGTGTTTGACAGCGTGGCCTACAAGAACGTCATCTCCAACGGTCTGGTGCTCGACAAGGTAGGAGCCAAGATGAGCAAGCGCCTGGGCAACGCCGTTGACCCGTTCGGTGCCATCGAGACCTACGGTAGCGACCCGCTGCGCTGGTACATGATCAGCAACTCGTCGCCCTGGGACAACCTGAAGTTTGACACCGAGGGCGTCATCGAGGTAGCCCGCAAGTTCTTCGGCACGCTGTATAACACCTACTCGTTCTTCGCCCTGTATGCCAACGTGGACGGCTTCGACCCCGAGGCTCAGCAGGTGCCCCTGAACGAGCGTCCCGAGATCGACCGCTGGATCATCTCGTTGCTCAACTCCCTCATTGCCGAGGTACAGGCCGACCTGGAGGACTACGAGCCCACCAAGGCCGCCCGTGCCATCAGCACCTTTGTCGGCGACCACCTGAGCAACTGGTATGTGCGCCTGAACCGCAAGCGCTTCTGGGGCGGTGAAATGAGCCAGGACAAGCTGGCAGCCTACCAGACGCTGCACCAGTGCCTCACCACCGTGGCCCTGCTCATGGCTCCCGTGGCCCCCTTCTACAGCGACCGCCTGTACCGCGACCTGACCCATAGCGAGAACTCGGTTCACCTGGCTTCCTTCCCCAAGAGCGACACGAGCGTGATCGACAAGCAGCTCGAGCAGCGCATGCAGGCAGCCCAGGACGTTACCTCGATGGTACTGTCGCTGCGCCGCAAGCAGAACCTCAAGGTGCGCCAGCCGCTGCAGGCCATCATGGTGCCCGTGCTCGATGAGCGCCAGCGCGCCGATGTCGAGGCCGTTGCCGACCTCATCCGCAACGAGGTCAACGTCAAGGAAATCAAGCTCGTGGGCAACGATGCCGGCATCCTCGTCAAGCGCGTGAAGCCCGACTTCAAGAAGCTGGGCCCGAAGTATGGCAAGGTAATGAAGGCCCTGGCCGCACGCATCACTGGCATGTCACAACCCGAAATCGCCCAGTTCGAGAAAGACGGCAAGTTTGTTGTTGACCTGGACGGCCAGCAGGCCGAGGTCGAGCTCGCCGACGTTGAAATCATCAGCGAGGACATCCCCGGCTGGCTCGTGGCCAACGAGGGCAACTTGACCGTGGCTCTGGACATCACCGTGACCGACGAGCTGCGCCTCGAGGGCATCGCCCGCGAACTGGTGAACCGCATCCAGAACGTGCGCAAGAACAAAGACTTTGACATCACCGACCGCATCACCGTCACCATCGCTCCCGACGAGCGTACCGACGAGGCCGTTAAGGCCTATGGCGACTACATCGCCCATCAGGTGCTGGCCGACAGCATCACGATAGCTCCTGTGGATTCCGCCAGCGCCGTCGAGCTTGACATGGACGGCTGGATGCTGCCCGTCATGGTCGAGAAGGTGTGATCCTAGGTGTTAAGAATCAAACTAGAAGATCTAGACAATCTAGAAAGTCTAGAAAATCTAGAGAACTGCCAACTGAATATTAAACGAACTAGATAATTCTTATGGACAACAAGCAAGAAAAAGCCAGATACAGCGATGAGGAGCTTCAGGAGTTCAAGGAACTCATCCTGGCGAAGATTGAGGTGGCTCAGAAGAACTACGAGCGCCTGAAGGACAGCATCATGGTGGACGAGTCCAACCCCACATTCAAGATGATGGAGGAAGGCGCATCCACGATGCAGAAGGAAATCTCCAGCCAGAACGCAGAGCGCCAGCTGGACTTCATCCGCAAACTCCAGGCTGCGCTCGTGCGCATCGAGAACAAGACCTATGGCGTGTGCCGCATCACTGGCAAGCTGATTCCGCGCGAGCGCTTGCTGGCCGTGCCCCACACGACGCTGTCGCTCGAGGGCAAAGAAATCGAGGCCCAGAACAAGAAGGCCCGTTGATTACATCTCAACCTGCATGAAACTGTCACGCGGCAAACTGGCAGCGCTCATTATTGCGCTGGTTATTGTCATCGACCAAGCCGTCAAGATTTGGGTCAAGACGCACTTCTACTATGGTGAGGAAGTGCAGATTACCTCATGGTTCAAGCTGTTGTTCATCGAGAATAACGGCATGGCCTTCGGCATGGAGCTGGGCAGCAAACTGCTGCTCACGGTGTTCCGCATCATCGCCTCGGGTGCGTTTATCTACTACCTGTGGCGGTTGCGCAACCGCACCGACATCCCCAAGGGGTACGTCGCCTGCATCGCCCTGATCACGGCCGGTGCGCTGGGCAACGTCATCGACTGCATCGCCTACGGCCTGATATTCAACAACCCCATGCCGCCCCAGGTGGCTCAGTTGTTCCCGCCCGACGGCGGCTACTCGACATTGTTCAACGGCCGCGTCGTGGATATGCTCTATTTCCCGCTGTGCGAGTGGAATTGGCCCGACTGGCTGCCCTGGATCGGCGGGAACCACTTCGTCTTCTTCCAGCCCATCTTCAACATCGCCGACGCATCGCTGAGCGTGAGTGTCATCGTGCTCATCCTGTTCTATGCCCGTTATCTGGCCGTCGGCAGCCATGATGCCGAGCAGACCGAGGCGACGGATGAAGAGAAAGAGGAAACGACCGAGAACACGGTAAACCCGGAGAACGGGAATACCGAGGAAACAGAGTAACACATGCGAGGCCTCCTGCTGCACATATCGTTATTGCTGGCCATCGGCTCGTTATTGCTGGCCATCGGCCTGGCAATGGTGTCCTGCGACAGGACGCCGGGAGGCGTGATCGGCGTCAACAAGATGGCCGACCTAATTGTGGACCTGCAGCTCGCCGAGGCCTATATCGAAAGTCACACCGCCGACTTTGAGGACGACTCGAGCAAGCTGGTCATCAAGCAGTCGATATTCAAGAAGCACGGCATCACACAGCAGGACTATGACTCGTCACTGGTGTGGTATGCCCACAACATGGAGGACTACAACAAGGCCTTTGACAAGGCTGCGCTCAAGCTCAAGGAACGCTACGACAAGCTGGGCAAGTCAACCGCTGGGGAGACCGAGGAGGTCTTTGCCGACCGACCCACACACGATGTCAAGCCCCGCGGCGGCGCCCTCCGCAACTATTCGCGACTGCCCGGAGCCGACAGCGATGCCGACAGCGTGGACCTGTGGCAAGGCCAACGCAACTACACGCTTGCACAGGGCATGCGCCACGGGTTCATCACCTTTGACATGCCCCCCGACGTCAACAAGCAGCCAGGAGACCGCTACCAGCTGGCCTACAAACTGCTACGCGGCGGCAACCATTTCAAGGTGAGCCTCAACGTGGACTATACCAATGGCGGCACATCCCAGATTTCCCGCAGCACCAACAGCGACGGCTGGGTAGTCATCGATGTGCAGAGCGACAGCACCCGCAATGTGCGCCGCATCTATGGCTACGTGAGCTATGACATCAAACGCGGCCACACAGCATACGTGGACAGCCTGACGCTGATGCGCACCCACTTGAGCCAGAGCAACTACGGCTTCTTCAACGCACAGCGCAAGCTGGAAAGGAGGAAGTAGGAGTTTGAAGTTAGGAGTTAGGAGTTAGGAGTTAGAAGTTAGGAGTTAGGAGTGCCTAAAATCTAATGGCTAATGGCTAATGGCTAATGGCTAACGGCTAAAGGCTAAAGGCTAAAGTCTAACAGCTAATGGCTAACGGCTAAAGGCTAACAGCTAACAGCTAGAAAGAAAAAAGAAATGAACTTATACCTGCAATTGTTCTTGACATTCTGCAAGATCGGGGCCTTCACCTTCGGCGGCGGCTGGGCGATGATCAGCATCATCCAGCGCGAAATCGTCGAGAGGCACAAGTGGATTCCGCTCGAAGACTTCCTCGACCTGCTCGCCGTGGCACAGTCCATGCCGGGCATTCTTGCCGTGAACATCAGCGTTGTCGTCGGTGACCGCCTGAGGGGTGTCAAGGGCAGCATCTGTGCCGCTATCGGCACCATTCTGCCGTCCTTCCTGATGATACTGGCCATCGCCATCTTCCTCACGCCCGAGACCATCAAGAACAATGCCGTGGTGAGCCGCATCTTCAAGGGCATCCGTCCCGCCGTGGTGGCCCTGATCATCGCCCCGGTGCTTACCACCGCCCGCGCCGCCGGTATCAACTGGAAGACGGTCATCATCCCCGTTGCCGTGGCGCTGCTCATCTACAGCAAGATACCCTACATCTCCAATCCCATCATCTACATCGTGCTGGGAGCCATCGGCGGGTATATCTATCTGGTATGGCACGGGTATCACGGCAGTAACGGAGAAGAGAGAAAGGAGGTGGACACCGATGCTTGAGACCTACCTGAAACTCATCTGGGCATACCTGAAAATCGGGCTGTTCGGCTTCGGCGGCGGATATGCGATGCTGTCGCTCATCCAGCGCGAGGTCGTGGACTCGGGGTGGATTTCTAGCCAGATGTTCACCGACATCGTCGCCATCTCGCAGATGACGCCCGGCCCCATCGGCATCAACAGCGCGACCTACATCGGTTATGTCGTGTCAGGCAGCGTGCTGGGGTCGCTGGTGACAACGCTCACGGTGGTACTGCCGCCGTTCATCCTCACGCTCATCGCCGCCCACTACATCGAGCGGCACCGCCAGAGCCCCTTCATCAAGGGCGCCTTCATGGGGCTGCGTCCCGTGGTCGTGGGGCTGATTGCGTCGGCCGCCCTGCTGCTGATGAACAGCGAGAACTTCGGCTACGAGATGAGCGAACGCATGATAACCATCACCATCTGCGCCGCCTCGTTCTGCATCGTCTATTTCACGCGCGTCCACCCCATCCTGGTCATCATCCTTGCTGGCATCACAGGCCTGCTAGTCTTCTGATTCTCAAGGCCCGTAGCACCAAACAAATAGCGCCCTCACGTCATGACGCGAGGGCGCTAAGTATTTTATTCCGGTATGGTTTTTACCTGGAGAGCAGCATGTTGAGGAGCATCGTCACATCCTTGATCGTCAGCTGGCCGTCGCCATTGACGTCTGAATTGGCTACGTTGACGGTCAACACGACCTCATCGTCCTCGGTTTCAGCAGGTTCATTCCTCGGGGTTTCATCGTTGTTCGGCTGAACGAGCAGGTAATTGATGAGCATCGTCACGTCCTTGATGTTCAGTTCGCCGTCGCCATTCACGTCACCGATGTAGACCTCGGGCTCCTGGGGCTCGGGCTCTACCGGCTCGACGAGATAAACGGCAGTTACGCCATCAAACTCCTTCTCCATCAGCGTGGTGGACAACCAAGCGGTGTTGGCGGCCATATAGGTGCCTTCGGCTTGCGGGAAGAAGCCCAGCTTGCCCTCGGCATTCACGCCCAGTGCCAGGTGCTCGGCAGTAGCCTCAGTGGCCTGTTCGGGAATATACTCGGCAGTAACCTCATAGTTGTTGAGGTCGGCATGGTTGATGAAGTTGCTGAAGTAGTTACCCATGAGCAGATCGTTGGTAATGGGCATGACCGTATTGTTGGCGATGGGAGCCACGGGAACGATCTTGTTGCCGCTGGCATAGGAAGCCTTGCACTTGATCAGCACGGGGGTGCTGGCAGGCACAATTTCGCCCTGGCCATAGACCTTGACAGGCTCGGCGTAGTACATGCCGTCCTCGCCCAGGGTTACCTCATTGACGGTATAGGCACCCTCAACGTCGCCATCGAGAGGCAGCAGGACTGCGAAGTCGACGCACAGCGTTGCCCAGTAGGTACCCTGGTCGGCCACAGCAGCGTTCACGGGCACCAGACCCAGGTAGGAGGTGTCCATCGAGCCAACGTTGACGGGCTCGATCCACCAGCGGCTCTCGGGGGCCTCCTTGGAACCGGCAGTCAGGCCGTTGCCATAGTCCCTGAAGATGCAGGGGAAGTTGTTGTACTGCGTCCTGGCCACATAAGTAGGCTTGCCGCCTTCCCAGACGGTAGCGGTATCGACCTTGAGCCACAGGCCAGTGAGCGAGTAAGTGCTCACACCCTGGGCGCACAGGCTGGTCTCTCCCATCTCGGGAATATAGACGATGGACCCGGGGTCAGAAATCTGTGCCGAGTCGTTCAGCATCTTGATGCAGGGCCAGAAGGCGTCAGGCCTAGTCGTTTTATTGTACTTTGTGCCCTTGATGCAGATGTACCTGTCGGATCCGACATTGTGGACACGATAAAAACCGGGCTCTGTGAATTGCGCATTGGCGATAACGGCTACCACGAGTCCAAGAATTGCAATAATGTAACGTTTCATCATCGAAGCAATATTATTTTAGGTTATAACATGATTTTTAATCTATTGATGTTCAAGGCTTATCATCCGATCAGATGCTACACTTCACGTACAACAACCGACCAGGAAAGCGGTCGTGAAAAGAAAGCGGCTCCCCAGCCGACTCACTTTTCGTATCCTTCACTTCAACATTGGCGCAAAGATAGATACAATTAAAATAATGTGCAACTTTTTAAGAAAATCATTCCAATAATTACCCTTTTAAGGGGGGATTACGCCATAGCGGCAAGGACCGAAGCAATCCACGGGCCTGTGCATTATAGCGGGCTCGTGGCAAGCGGGTGTTGCGGTTGTGGGGTTTTTGACGTATCTTTGCACATGGGTTGGGCGGCACCGCCCTCCCACATCAATAACGACAGGACAACTCATCATTTTTCACCCAATGAACAGCCGATTTATCACAATAGCCATCGCGATGCTGCTGGCAGGCGCCATCGGCCTGCACGCCGAGGGCTGGGTGCGCATCAACCAACTGGGCTATCTGCCCCAGGCGACCAAGGTGGCCGTGCTCATGAGCCAGGAATACATCGATATCACCGCATTTGAGCTGGTGGATGCCTACACGGGGCAGACGGCCTTTCGCTCGACGTCCACACGCGCCATGGGGCCGTGGGGACAGATGCGGACGACGGTCAGGCTCGACTTCAGCGACTTCAGTGGCGAGGGGGCCTTCCGCATCGTGGCAGCGGGCATCGAGTCGCCCGTGTTCCCAATTAACAACCGCGTGTGGGACGGCACGGCCGACTTTGTGCTCAACTACATGCGCCAGCAGCGGTGCGGCTTCAACCCGTTCCAGCAGGACAGCTGCCATGTCAAGGATGCCTATGTGCGCTACCATCCCGAGAAGGAGGGCCAGCACATCGACGTGCGCGGCGGCTGGCATGACGCCGCCGACCTGCTGCAGTACACCACGACGAGCGCCAATGCCATCTACCAGATGATGCTCGCCTGGCAGCAATGCCCACAAGCCTTCGGCGACCACTACCAGGCCAACGGCCTGAAGGGCAAGAACGGCATTCCCGACCTCATCGACGAAATCTACTGGGGCTTGATGTGGCTCGACAAGATGAACCCCAACAAGGGCGAACTCTACAACCAGATTGCCGACGACCGTGACCACATCGGCATGAAACTGCCCAAGGACGACCCTGCCGACTACGGCTGGGGCCCGAACAACGGCAGGCCCGTCTATTACATCGACGGCAAGCCGCAGCAGCGCGGCAAGTTCATGAACGCCACGATGGGCGCTGCCAGCACGGCGGGCAAATTCGCCAGCGACTTCGCTCTCGGTGCCGAGGTGCTGGCACCCTACTACCCCGAGTTTGCCGCCAAAATCCGCTCCAAGGCCGCCGATGCCTACCAAGTGGGCATCGACAAGCCGGGCAACGCCCAGACGGTGAGCGTGGTCTCGCCCTACATCTACGAGGAGGACAACTGGGTGGACGACATGGAGCTGGGCGCCGTGGAGCTTTACCGTATGACGGGCGACGAGCGATACCTGACCCAAGCGGTGGAATACGGCCGCCGTGAGCCCGTCACGCCGTGGATGGGCGCCGACAGCGCGCGCCATTACCAGTGGTACCCCTTCATGAACATGGGCCATGTGCGCGTGGCACAGGAGGCCGGCGGCAACAAGCGGCTGCAGGCCGAGTTCATCCGCAACATCAAGGCTGGCATCGAGCGCGTGAAGCAGTGCGCCGAGCAGACGGGCAACCCCTTCCTGTGGGGCGTGCCGGGCATCTGGTGCAGCAACAACCTGACCACGGCGATGCTCACCCAGTGCATCCTGTACCGCCAGCTGACCGGCGACCGCCAATTCATCGAGATGGAGGCCGCCCTGCGCGACTGGCTGCTGGGCTGCAACCCGTGGGGCGCGAGCATGATTGTGGAGCTGCCCCATGGCGGCACCTACCCGCATGCCCCGCACAGCAACTATGTCATGGAGCAGGTGGGTATGCCAACGGGCGGCCTGGTGGACGGCCCGGTCTATGCCACCATCTTCAACAGCCTCAAGGGCGTGAACCTCGCCGACGATATGCTCAACATCGAGGGCAACACCTACGACCTGTTCCAGCCCGGCGACGTGGTCTATCACGACAACACCCACGACTACAGCACCAACGAGCCCACGATGGACGGCACGGCGTCGCTAACGTTCCCCTTCTCGTTCTATGAGATGGAGGGCAAGGGCGCGAGCGGCCATTTCCTGTGGGACGAGGGTGCCATCGTGCGTGGCGACACGACCAGGAAGCAGATCTGCCTCGTGTTCACCGCCGATGACCGTGCCGACGGTGCCGACCGCATCATCTCGACACTCAAGAAGAATGGCATCAAGGGAGCCTTCTTCTTCACGGGACGCTTCTTTGACCTCTACCCCGACGTGGTGCGGCGGCTCGTGGACGGCGGGCACTACGTCGGCAGCCACAGCTACGGCCACCTGGTCTATTGCTCGTGGGAGAATCGCGACTCGCTGCTGGTCAGCAGGGAGCAGTTCCGCGACGACATCATCAAGAGTTACGGCAAGCTGGCCGAATACGGCATCACGCCGCAGCAGGCACCGTGGTTCATCCCGCCCTACGAGTGGCACAACGCCACCATTGCCGCGTGGGCCCGCGAGATGGGGCTGCAGCTCATCAATTTCTCGCCCGGCACCCTGAGCTGCATGGACTACACCTATCCAGGCATCACGGGCGGCAACCCCTACCGCGACAACCGCTGGCTGTGGGACCGCATCATGCGCTGTGAGCGGGAGAAGACCCTCAACGGCCACCTGCTGATGATACACTTCGGGACCGACGAGCGCCGCGTGGAGAAGTTCTACGACTGCCTGCCCGCCCTCATCAAGGAGTTGAAACGGAAAGGCTACACCTTCGTCTCCCTCCCCACCCTACTAGAGGGCAAACAACTCCTCCCCTAAGATAGGGGAGGTGGCGCGGAGCGCCGGAGGAGTATGATTTACCGTCAAGGCACTTACTCTGGTGGAATCAACGCCCCCCCTAACCCCCTCTAATCTTAGAGGGGGAGTTGATAATACATTGAGTGACAATAAATAAGATTACGATATTCGCATTATAATTATGCCAACGAACTTGTAATGAAACGCAACAATACCAACCTGTCGATCTGCAAAGCGATAGCCATCATCCTGATGTGTGCGGGCCACACCGAGGGACCCAAACTGCTCATGGACTTTATCTACCTGTTTCACATGCCGCTGTTCTTCATCGCGGCAGGCTACTTCTTTGACAAGAAATACCTGAGCGACCCGTGGACCTTCTGCGTGAAGCGGGTCAAGGGGTTGTATGTGCCCTTTGTCAAGTGGAGCGTCTTCTTCCTGGTCTTCCACAACCTGTTTTTCAAGATCGGGCTGATGAATGAGCAGTACGGCAACTGGGCGAACGGCGTCACCCACCCCTACGACTGGTTCCAGTTCTGGCAGCGGCTGGTACACATCATCTTCTCGATGGGCGGCTATGACGAGTTCCTGGCGGGCGCCTTCTGGTTCTTCAGGGCGCTGCTGGTGTCGAGCATCGTGTTCCTCATCCTCTACCTGCTGCTCTACGGCCGCCAAAAGTGGCTCACCCACAGCACGGTGCCCATCGTGATTGCCGTACTCGCCGTCGGGTTCGCATGGTTCAAGGTCGCCAACGGGCTGAAGATTGCCACCATCGTGCAGGGCGGCATCCGCGAGTGTTGGGGCGTGCTGTTCTTTGCCGTGGGCGTACTCTATCGGCGCCACGAGAGCCGCATCCCCGAACACTGGGCATTGACGCTGCTCTATGCCGCGCTGCTCGTGGGCGGGGCGGCATTGGGTTTCCAGGGCATGGCGCTCAAGGTAAACCTGAGGACGGTGGCCACCCTGCCAGTCACCGGCGCCATCGGCTTCCTGATGGTCCATTCCGTCGCCTCGTGGCTCGACCGCCACGAGGGCGTAGTGAAGCGCTTCCTGGTCTATTGCGGCAACAACACGCTCTATATCTACGTCTTCCACATCATCTCCTTCAAACTCGTGTCGGCGCTCAAGATCTGGTACTACGGCCTCGACTGGGGGCAGATAGGTTGCCACATGGTCATCCATGAGCACAGCACGACCGACCTCTTCTGGGTGCTCTATACCATCGTCGGCACCGCAGTGCCGCTGTTGGGCATCACCTTGTATCGCTCGCTGCGCTCGCAGGTTAGAGATGCTCGCTGTGCTCGCTGATTAGTGATTAGAGATTAGTGAGGCATCCGCATTCCTCTTAAAAACTACGAATTACGCTAATTATACTAATTTAGCATCCGCGTTCTTATTATTTCAAATTTCACTAATTAGGCATCCGCACTCCAGTCAAACGCGGATGCTTAATCTGTTTAATCCGTAAAATCCGCCGACAGCAAAGAAACGCGGATACCTAATTATTGCGAGCACATGCGAGCGAACTTAATCATCTTCGCGTCTTAGCGTCTTAGCGTGAGGCAAAGGAGCGCTGATGGCCTTGTATTTATTGTTTTCCTTTGGGGCGGGGCTTGCTGATGTAGTAGGAGAAGGCAAGGATGATGAGCAGGAAAGCCAAGGCGATGGGGACGTTGAGGAAAAATCCCCTGGCCACATCCACTCGCTGCTCGCGCAGGAGATGGAAGCCGTAGTTGGTGTTCAACAGGATAGACAACAAGGTGAAGCCGCAAACGAATGCCAGAATCACACGCCACAGGGTGCCCCACACGCCGTAGCCGAACAGTTGCCTGTAAGTGACATAAATCATGACCGCGCCCAGGAGCGCCACGAGCAACCCCTGTGCCGTGATATCATACAGCATGTTCAGGATCAGGAGCATCGCGGTGCTGAAGACCTGGACGAAGAAGCCCTGCGGGAGCGTGTGGTGCGGATTGCGCGGGGCAAAGCGGAAGATGTAATAGATAGGGATAATCAGGAACGACAGCAGTATCAGGGAGAACACATCGGGGTGGGTGTTGAGCCACATGAACACTTTGTTCAGATAATCGCTGGGAGGAGGGAAAACACCATTGAGGTGGACATTGAGCCACGAGAAGACATCAGTGACATAGGACATCTTTTCTCCGGACATCGTCTTGACCATACCATTGATGGCACCCGTGAGGAAATCGACAATCACACCCATCACGCCGACAATTACCAGCATCTTGACGGGCGGGAAACTCACCTGGCGCTTGCCGCTGATGTAATCGCTGATCATATAGCCCGGACGCAGAAACAGCTGCAGCAGCGTGTAGGGCAACGACCGCGAGTGCATGCCCCACACCTCGGCGACGCTGCGCCACACGCTGCGCCACGTGATGGAGCCCAGTCCCGACTTCTGGGAGCAATAGGGGCAATAGTTGCCCACGAAGTCATGCCCGCAGTTGTTGCAATGCTGGGTGTCCTGGCTGTCGAACTCGTTATCAAACGGGTCCCGCTGCCACGTCCTGAATCGCCGATATGCTGCCTTGAAATCCATCGGTTTTATTTAACGTGAGTTCGAGGAAAATAAAGTAATGATAGCCAGTTCCCCCTCTTGGTTAAGAGGAGGTGCCCGTTAGGTCGGGGGCGTTCGTGCTACAGCGACAAATAACCTTAATCGGTAGCATCAACGCCCCCCGCCCCCTCTAATCTTAGAGGGGGAGTTGCTGACGCATTGAGTATCAAAACAAATTTTCATCGAGTTCACGATATTTAGGCTTTAGGTGTTAGGCTTTGCGGGCATCCGCCGCCTAACACCTAATACCTAACGCCTATATTCTAATACCTAGAGCCTAAGATCAATCGTCGTAGTCCACGTCGATGACCTGGTAGTTGCGGTTGAACTCAATCTCCATGCCGTTGTTGAGCTTCACCTCAAAGACGCTGCGGTGACGCTCAATCTTGATGACGGACTTGCCGGGATAGTGCTGGCTGATGTAGCTGCTGATCTGAGCAGGAACTGCATCGTTGGGCACCTTGCCGCTATAGCACTCGATGTCCTTCCAGTTACCATTCTTGTCAAACTCAATCTTCTCACCGCTCTCGTAGCGGATGGTGAAGTCGTCCCAGTCGGCAGTCACCAACAGGGGCACCTTAGTGGCGAAATTCGCCTTGAGGAAGATCTGTGCTGCCTGCGGCAGCTGATCGTAGGTAATCACGCGATCATCGTCATCGGCACTCATCGTCAGGCTCATGGTCATGACCATAGCCATCAACAGTAAAAATTTAATCTTCTTCATAATCAGTTTTTAGTTGTCAGTTTCTAGTTTCTAGTTCATGATTGTCGCGAGAGCAGATGCTTCACTAATCACTAATCTGCAAGCGATAGCGAGCATCAATCGTCCATTTCTATCAGGGCTCCCTGCTTGTTGTACTTCAGCTCGACGCCGGTGGCCAGTTCAATCTCATAGCCGTTACGCTCCTTGTCGATCTTGGTAACGAAGGCTCCGGGGAAATTGGCCTGGAGATGGGTAGCGATCGGCGCGGGAATCAACTGTGCGGGAACAGGCTGCGTCATGGGGCTTTCAACCTTGTCCCACGTGTCGTCGGTGTCAAACTCGACGTGAGAGCCATCGGCCAAGAAAACCTCATACTTCCAGCCAGTCAGCTCAAGGTCTTTCTGGGCGAAAGTGATGGTCTGACCAGGATAGGTCTGCTGGATGAATGACATCACGGGCGCAGGTAACTCAGTAGGCAAAACGGGCTTGTCGCTACATCCCGTCATCAATAAAACTAAGGCAAAAATGCTTGATACGATAATACTTCTCATCATACTTGTCTATTATTAAATTGTGCAAATATACGCCTTTTTCTTATCATAAAAAGCAAGAATCCCATAAAAATAGTGTTATACTCCTATTATTGAGACTCCAAGAACGCTCGTTAGGTGTTATAGGGCGCTCTTGTTATGATAATTGATGAATAAATGTCAGTTTTTCGGAGCTGGGATTTGTTTGGTGGCGGTTTTTAAGTAATTTTGCGCTGATCAATATTCAAGTATCATACATAGAATGAATCTGCAACAATTCAAAAGAGATTTTAAGCGCTTTAAGCGTTGGGTGCGACAGACGCCCAAGTTCCGTCATATAAGCAATGATGAGCATCGTTGCCAATGCTGCGGGCACAACTATCACGGGAACTATTGTCCGCGCTGCTCCCAAAAGGCTGGTCTTGGGCGCATCACTTGGCGCAGTATTCACGTTGGTCTGATGGACGTATGGGGCCTGGGATCACGATCGATACCTCTGTCTATTTGGCAGCTATTGTATCGCCCGGGTTATTTCATCAGTGACTATATCAATGGCAAACGGCAGTTGAGTTTTCCGCCAGTCAAGATGCTGTTTATCATCACTTTCATCTATGCTAATGTCTTCTATTGGTTTTTCCCCGAAGTGTTGAATCTGCCGTTGGAGGAACAGGGAGAGATAGGTTATAAGTTGTGGATCAGGCAACACTATAGTTTGGCCATGCTGGTCATGTCGGTTCTAGCCATCATCCCCACATGGGTCATCTTCAGGCGCTCGCCACGCAACCCTCATCACACGATTCCTGAGGGATTCTTCATCCAAGTGCTCCTCCAGACGCTCACCATCGTGCTGTCATTATTGACAATACCGCTTGATTTTATCAAATCCGATTTCAGCACTGCCGCTTACGACTTGTTGATTATGGCTTATTTTTTCATCGCTTATAAACAATTATTCGGTTTTGGAATATGGGGAACCCTATGGCGCCAAACTTTGGTTTCCACTTGTGTACTTTTTTTCTTTATGTTCTTGATTTGGGTATTCTATCCCTCAATGATTGACACCGTTATAGAAGTACTGGACGTCTTCGGTTATTATACCGAGTATATCTTATAGGCCATTTCAAGAATTGTTGTACCTTTGCTGCGCAAAACCATATCTATCTACTAAAACTTTTATTATATGAAAAGCATTAAAGCAATCGTTTTGTTGGCCGCCATGCTGATGATGAGTTTCAGCGCCAAGGCCGACCATGACCAAGTGATTACTTTTGACCAGATGCCCGAGGCAGCCCAGGCTTTCCACAAGCAGTATTTTGCAGGCAAGGTGCCCCTCGTAGTGACCGTTGATTGGGATGACTACACCATCCGCTACGAGAGCGGTGAGAAGGTGGAGTTTGACAAGCAGGGCAACTGGAAAGAGATCGACTGCCGCGCTTCGCTCGTTCCTGTGGAACTGATACCCGAGGAGATCAAGTCGAACATCAATTCCACCTTCCCCGGTGCCATCATCCTCAAGCTCGACCGCAACCGTCGCGGCTATGAAGTGAAACTCAACAATGGCCTCGAAGTGGAGTACAGCCCCACATTCCAAGTCATCGACATTGACGACTAATTCACATTACTATTAAACCCAAACCAATGAACAAGATGCATATTAAAGTATTATCCCTGGGCGTTGCCCTCTTCACGCTTGTTGCCTGCACCGGTAATAATAATGATGCCGCTTATCAGCAGCAGCAAGTCCCCGTGGCTACCGACCAGCAGCAACCGGCACAAGCCGCTCCTGTAGATTCCACCATGCCCCAGGCGCAAGACCCGGCTCAGGCCCAAGCCCAGCCCAATGCTGCCGCAGCCCAATCGTTGCCCGAAGGCATCACCACCTTCATCAAGCAGAATTTCCCCAATGCCACGATCGCTGGCGTTGAGCCCGATCACGATCATGGCGGCATGGAGTATGACGTCTATCTGAACGACGGCACCGAACTCGACTTTGATGCCAACAACCAGTGGGAGACCATCGAATCGAGAGGAAAAGGCGTGCCCTCAGCCTTCATCCCGAAGGCTATCGCCACCTATGTAAAGAGCAATTATCAGAATATGTCCATCGTCAAGATCCACAAGGAGCACTTTGGCTATGAGATCGAACTCCCCAACGGTCTTGAGCTGAGCTTTGACCGCCAGGGCCACTTCATGGGCATGGACGACTAAGCGTCTGACATAATAAGCATTGAATAAACGAGCGCCGGAGCCTGTATGGGCCTCGGCGCTCGTGATGCTAGAAGCGGGTCTCGACGGGTCTTTTACTCTTCGGAGTCATCAAACCTGGCCTGCTCGTGGGCAAGAATCTCGTTGGGGTTGTCGCGGTAGTCCTGCTCACTGATGACGATGTACCTGAAGTAGCTGAACGGGGGCACGTCGTCGGGCAGCAGGTGCAGGGTGATGCTGCCAGGCGATGCCACGGTGCGGACTTTTCTCATCAGGCAATACAGGTGATTACCACCTGAGGGCGGGTGATAGCGTGATCTGTTTGGACTCGCCGTCGGTGCCGATGACGTCCAGCGTGATTTCGGGCAACCTATCGAGGCGGTATTCTTCCAGCCAGGTGTAGTCCACCACGGGCCTGCCGTTGATGGCGACGATGCGGTCGTTTAATTGCAGGCCTGCACGGGCTGCGTCTCCATCGCGCGTGAGCGATGAAACAATCCAACCCTTACCGATGTCGGTGCGGTTTCTGAAACCGAAGTCATAACTGGGCTTGAAGGGCTGGTCTTCCTTGAAACGCTTGAGGTATAGGGTATTGTGGGCAATGTCGATAATCAGGTTGAACTTGGAGAGTAACCCATTGCCGATAACACCGACATAATCTCTCTCGCCGAAGGCGCCTGTCCCCTCAGGCAGATAGGAGATGACCTCGTTGCTGGTGGTGTCAGTGCCGATGACGATGCGCTGCGATTGCATGACGACGATTTCCTCCTGGGCCTTGTCTCCGATGCCAAACTGGGTCATGTCCTTGATGTATCGCTTGCCTGGCAGCGATTCGAGCCCGAACTGCTGGGCCGCTTTTGCCGAGAAACTGACAGAACTGCCTGCGCCGGTGTCCATGAGAAACCATCCCTGTATGTTCTTGCCGCTAATGAGGACCTCGGCCTGAACCAGGATTCGATGGTCCTGGTAACGGATAGGCAATCTCTCATAGCCTTCAAGCGATGGATTTCCATCCGTGTAATGCTTCAAGAAGTTGTGCTCAAAGTTGATTTCCAACGGATGTTGCTCAATGTCCTTGATGCCCCAGATGCCATCGACATGGCAATCAATCACATCCCTCAGTTTGAAGATGGGCACAATCTGATAAGTGCTATTCAACGACCCGATGCTCACTGCTGTGGAATCCAGGATGACCCGAACCCGGGTTCCGCCTGCAGCGCCACCTGTCCTGCCCCACCCCATATCCTGCGGATGCCACCCCGAAGCCGAAAAATAGACGCTGTCGATGCCGAAGATACTAGCGGCTCCCGTATCAAAGATGACATTGGCCTGATGCTCATTATCAATACAAGCCGTGACATAGAGATGCGAACGGTACAGGAACGGGATGCTGTCATTGCCCCACGCCACTGCAGCCCATGACCAAAGGGCAGCAAGGGCGAAAATGAGCAGTCGATGATGATTTCTAGAGAATAACATATACAATAATTGATTCATTGTCAATAATTTGCACCCATCGTAGATAACGTGAGTCCGATGAAATCTGATCGTCGAACTCACGCCACTTTAATAACTAAGGATACATGCTGAGAATGCGGCCGCATTTACGGCTGCGGTTGTTCTTGCTGTGGCTCTTGCTGCTTAGGATCACCTTGCATTTTGAAGGCGATGGGCAGGGTGTACCACACTGACACGGGCTCACCGCCCTGACGGCCAGGTTCAAACTTGGGCATGGACTTAATTACACGAACAGCCTCGGCATCAACTTCCTCACTCACCGAGCGGACTACTTTGACATCTCCCACCTGACCGGTCTCGTCAATAATAAACTGGACAATGACGCGGCCCTGAACATTGTTCTGTATGGCAGTGGGCGGATATTGAACATTCTGCTGCAGATATCTCATCAGTCCCTCTACGCCACCAGGGAACTCGGGCATCTGCTCGACAGATTCATAGACCTTCTTGGACTCAGGGACAGGTTCATTGGGTACCTGTTCTTCGGCAATCTTCTCCTCTACAGCAGGCTCCTCGGCTTCAGCCTCGGCCAGCTGGGAAGCGGCCTCGACCTGGACAGGATCAGGCAGTGCATCAGGAGCCGTAGATACCTTAGCCGGCTGATTGGTCACTACTGCTGCTACACTCTTGGGGTTGGCAAAGGCCAACAGCGCCAATGCTATCACGGGCACCGCAGCCAGCGCACGCAATGTCTTCCATCGGCTGCTTTTGTTTGTAGTCATCATACGGATTCGTTTTTTTAGAGATTGATAATTGAAGTTATTTGCCATCGAGAATAGCTGGTCCCCGACGGACTTTCGTATGAGCAGCAATTGGTACTGCTTCACGTCGACGCCTTGGTTCAATACGGCCATATCGGCCTCGTATTCATGCACTTGTCGCAACTCGCGGCACAATAGCCAGGCGGCAGGATTCCACCACTGGAACAACTTGACCAGTTCGGTGAACATCACATCCCATGAGTGCCGCAGGCCGATGTGTGCCAGCTCGTGGGTAAGGATCTCCTGCGGGTTATCGCGGTAATCCCGCTCGTTGATCACGATGTGCTTGAAGTAGCTGAATGGTGCCTGGTCGCCAGGTAACACATGCAGCGTGATGCCGCCAGGCAACGCCTTGGTGCGGCCCTTTCTCATCAGGCGATACAGGCTCCACTGGCTGTGCAACAGCCACAGCAGCACGATGGCAGCCCCGACAAAATAGAGGACGATGGCAATGTTGATGACATTCCACGTTTGGGCCGACTGATGGGGTTGGGCAGCACCTGATGGGGTGATGATCAGTTCCTCAAGCATCACCATACCCTGGGTCACCGGTGCTGGGCTGTACAACGACAATCTGATCCACGGCAGCACCAGCGCGAGCGCCATGACCACGAGCAATGCCACCCGGTTGAACCGGTGGAAGGTCTCGCGGCTAAGCAGCAGCTTCCACAGCAGGTAGAAGGCGATGAGGCAGAGGCCCACTTTGATTTGATAGATGAGTAACATGGCGGTAGAGGATGTTTACTATTGGTTGTTCTCTTCCACTTCACGGATGAGTTCCTTCAGGTCCTCGACGCTGATTTTCTCGCTCTTGACCAGAGCCGAGACAGCACTCAGGTAGGACTTGCCGAAGAACTTGTCGACCACGTTGGTCAACGAGCCGCCGCGATACTCCTCGCGGCTGATGCGGGCAAAATACTGGAAGCAGCGCGCCGTGATGGCCTTGTGGCCCAGGAACCCCTTCTCCTCCAATATCTTCATCAATGTAGCCAGGGTATTCACATGGGGGCGGGGCTCGTCATAGTAGGCCTGCAGCTCACGCACCAGCATGGGACCGTGGTCCCACATCCGCTCCATGATTTCCTCTTCTTTTTGGGTTAACTGTTTCATAATTCAAGCCTTTTTTAAGTTTCACGATGCAAATTAACTAAATGTTTTAGTTATAAGACAAATTATTTTAGTTAATAAAACTAAAAATATTAGTTTTTCCTCGACCGGACAACATAGCGCCTCCTGACTGCTGTGCAGCCATATTAGCCAGCGGGAGTAACGCGGATATTACATAAAAAGAGTGTCGGGACCTGTTGTGGCCTCGACACTCAGTATCATTAGGGATATATTATCACGGGGATTAATCGTCGTCGCGACGGTCGTCACGGCGGGGACGGCGCGGGCCGTTGGGACGGGGACCGCGGTTACCACCGTTGCCACCAGGACGCGGACCGTTGGGACGCGGACCACGGTTACCACCGTTGCCATTGCCACCGGGACGCGGGCCACGGTTGCCACCACCCTGGCGACGCTCGTCATAACCCTCGGGCTTATCCTGCAGGGCACGCATCGACAGGCGGAACTTGCCGGTCTTCTTGTCAATCTCGATGAGCTTGACGGTGACCTCGTCACCCTCGTGCAGGCCGCTGGCCTCCATGCTCTCGAGACGATCCCAGCTGATCTCGCTGATGTGCAGCAGACCGTCACGGCCAGCCATGAACTCAACGAAGGCACCGAACTCGAGGATGCTGACCACCTTACCGGTGTAGATCTGACCTTCCTCGGGAACTGCGGTGATGGCCTTGATGCGAGCCACAGCAGCCTCGATGCTCTCCTTGTTGGCAGCAGCGATCTCGACGATTCCCTTGCCGTCAACCTCCTCGATGCTGATGGTAGTACCAGTCTCCTCCTGGAGGCCCTGGATAACCTCGCCACCCTTGCCGATAACGGCACCGATGAATTCCTTGTCGATGACCATGGTAACGATGCGGGGCACGTGGGGCTTGTAGTCCTCACGAGCCTGGGGAATAGCCTCATTGATGAGGTTCAGGATGTGGAGGCGGCCTTCCTTAGCCTGATGCAATGCCTGCTCGAGAATCTCGTAGGGCAGACCGTCGCACTTGATATCCATCTGAGTGGCGGTGATACCGTCGACGGTACCCGTCACCTTGAAGTCCATGTCACCCAGGTGGTCCTCATCGCCCAGGATGTCGCTCAGCACGGCGTGCTTCACGTTACCCTCGTCGGTGATCAGACCCATAGCGATACCGGCAACGGGCTTCTTCAGCTTGATACCGGCGTCGAGCAGTGCCATGCAGCCGGCGCAGACGGTAGCCATCGATGACGAGCCGTTGCTGCTCAGGATGTCGCTGACGATGCGGATGCAATAGGGGTTATCCTCGGGGATCATGCGCTTGAGGGCGCGATGAGCCAGGTTGCCATGACCGATCTCGCGGCGGCTCACGCCACGGGGTGCGCGGGCCTCACCAGTCGAGAAGGCGGGGAAGTTGTAGTGCAGCAGGAAGCGCTCGTTCTCGTGACGCAGCACGTCGTCGATGAGCTTCTCGTCGTCCTTGGTACCCAGGGTCACGGTTGCCAGAGCCTGGGTCTCGCCACGCTTGAACAGGGCCGATCCGTGGGGATAAGGCAGGTAGTCGGGCTCACAGAGGATGGGACGGATCTCGTTGGTCTTGCGGCCATCCAGGCGGATGTGCTCGTCGAGGATGCAACGGCGAACGGCGTCGCGCTGCACTTCCTCGTAGTAGCGCTTGATCATCGGTTCCTTCTCCTCACGCTCCTCCTCGGGGATGGTCTCCATGAAGTCGTCGTAGGCCTTCTGGAAGGTCTCGTTGCGCCACTGCTTGTCAGCCTTACCGGCCTGGGCTACAGCGTAGCACTTGGGATAAATCTCCTTGCGCACGCGCTCGTGGAGTTCCTCGTCGTCGGTCTCGTGGCAGTATTCGCGCTTGGCAACGCCCAGCTCCTTGGCCCACTCCTTCTGGATCAGGCACATGGGCTTGATGGCCTCGTGTGCAGCCTTCAAGGCGGCAATCAGGTCATCCTCGCTCACTTCGTCCATTTCGCCCTCGACCATCATAATATTATCGTAAGTCGCACCTACCATCAATTCCATGTCAGCTTTCTCAATCTGCTCAAACGTCGGGTCGATAACGAATTCACCGTCGATGCGTGCAACGCGCACCTCGGCAATGGGCTCTTCAAAGGGCACATCGCTCACTGCGATGGCTGCCGATGCGGCAAGACCAGCCAGGGCATCGGGGGCGTCAACGCCGTCGCTCGAGAACATCAAGATGTGAACGATGGTGTTGGCGTGATAATTAGAGGGGAACAGCGGCCTGAGCACGCGGTCCACGAGGCGGGCCGTCAAGATCTCATAGTCGCTGGCGCGGCCCTCACGACGGGTGAAACCGCCGGGGAAACGTCCATAAGCGGAGAACTTCTCCTTGTATTCAACAGTAAGGGGCATGAAGTCCACGCCCTCGTCGGCCTCCTTGGCCGAACATACGGTGGCCAACAACATCGTGTTGTTGAACCTCAATTCAACAGCTCCATCGGCTTGCTCAGCAAGCTTTCCAGTCTGCAGAGTGATCTCACGTCCGTCACTCAGTACGATGGTTTTTGTAGTAGGTGTCATAAAAAATTACTATAATAGATGTAAAAAATCGCGCAAAGGTACAAAAAAAATTCCACATAACCGCCATAAAACCATAGAATTAACCACAATTCACACATTAATAATAAGAAACCGAGAAGAGAAATATTCATAAATTGGTCATTCACAGGATTTTATTAACACGAATAGCCATGAATGGTCATGAATAATATATTAATGGTCATTCGTGGACATTCGTGTTTTTATATGATGGCCACGATGAGGCGAGGCTGTTGGATTAGTAGGCACGAATGGCCATGAATGGTCATGAATAATAATTTAATGGTTATTCGTGGGCATTCATGTTTTTATATGATGGCCACGCCAAGGCGAGGCCCTACTGGCAACTATTCATTCTATCTGTGCTCTATTATCCAAAAGATTAGTATCTTTGCAACCTGAAAACCAACAATAAACCATTAATTACATTAAAAAGAAACCGTAAATGAAGAAATTTCTCATGATGATGCTGGCTGCGCTCACCTGCTTGGGCATGGCCGCACAAAAGCCTGTGGCACAGACGGTCCCCGGTGACCCCATGGCCACACAATGCTACACGTTGAGCAATGGCCTCAAGGTATTCTTGAGCGTCAATCATCAGAGTCCGCGCATCTCGGCCCACATCGCCGTGCGCACCGGCTCGCGTAACGATCCTGCCGAGACGACCGGCTTGGCCCACTACCTGGAGCACCTGATGTTCAAGGGCACCCAGCAGTATGGCACAAGCAACTATGCCGCCGAGCGCGCCCTGCTCGACACCATCGAGGCCCGCTACGAGCAGTACCGTCTCGTCAAGGATCCCGAGCGTCGCCGCGTACTGTACCACGAGATCGACAGCATCTCGCAGCTGGCCGCCCAGTACAACATCCCCAACGAGTATGACAAACTGATGGCCGGCATCGGTGGCCAGGGCACCAACGCCTATACCAGCACCGACGTGACCTGCTATACCGAGGACATCCCTGCCAACGAGGTAGACCGCTGGGCCCGCATCCAGGCCGACCGCTTCCAGAACATGGTCATCCGCGGTTTCCACACCGAGCTCGAGGCCGTGTATGAGGAGTACAACATCGGCATCGCCAAGGACCAGTGGAAGCTGTTCGAGGCCATGAACGCCAAGATGTTCCCCACCCACCCCTATGGCACCCAGACGACCATCGGCACCCAGGAGCACCTGAAGAACCCGTCGATCACCAACATCAAGAACTACTTCCACAACTACTACTGCCCGAACAACGTGGCCATCTGTATGGCAGGTGACTTTGACCCCGATGAGGTCATCGCCATCCTGGAGCGCCACTTCGGCAGCTGGAAGCCCAACTACAACCTGACTCGTCCCGAGTTTGCCCCGCTCGCCCCCATCACCGCATCGGTTGACACCACCGTGCTGGGCCAGGAGGCCGAGTTTGTGGCACTGGGATGGCGCTTCGGTGCCGGCAATTCGCTGCAGTGCGACACCATGGACGTCGTTGCCGAGATGCTCTCCAACGGCACTGCCGGTCTTATCGACCTGAACCTGAACCAGCCCATGAAGCTGATGGGAGCAGGTGCCTACAGCGACGAGATGACCGACTACTCGATGCTCATGCTGCTGGGTTACCCCAACGAGGGCCAGACCCTGGAGGAGGTGCGTGAGCTGCTGCTCGGCGAGCTGGCCAAGCTGCGTGCCGGCGACTTTGACGATGACCTGCTGGTGAGCGTGGTCAACAACAACAAGCTGCAGTACCTGCGCGCCCTTGACAACAACGGAGCCCGCACGCGCCAGTTGGTGAACGCCTTCATTAACCACGTGGACTGGGCACAGGAGGTCGGCAAGCTGGACCGTATGGCCGGCATGACCAAGGAGCAGATCGTGGCCTTTGCCAAGCGTCACTTGAACGACAACAACTTTGTTTGCGTCTATAAGCGCATGGGCGAGGACACCACCGCCAAGAAGATTGACAAGCCCGCCATCACCCCGATTCCCACCAACCGCGACATGCAGAGCAACTTCGTGAAGAACATCCTGAGCGAAATCGTCGAGCCCATCCAGCCGCAGTTTGTGGACTACAGCAAGGAGATGACCGTCGGCCAGACCAGCAAGAAGCTGCCGCTGCTCTACAAGCACAATGACCTGGATGACCTGTTCACGCTGACCTACAAGTATGACTTCGGCAACACGGCCGACAACCGCTATGACGTCGCCCTGAGCTATATGGACTACCTGGGCACCAACAAGATGAGCGCCACCGAGTTCAAGCAGCGCCTGTACAAGCTGGCCTGCAACATCTCGATGTACGTGACCGACAACGAGACCTACCTGACGCTGTCCGGCCTGAGCGAGAACATGCCCGAGGCACTGAAGCTCGCCGAGGACCTGATGCAGAACGCCCAGGTTGACGAGGAGGCCTATCGCAGCATGGTGGACCTCATCATCAAGGCCCGCAACGATGCCAAGACCAACCAGCAGGAGTGCTTCAACCGCCTGAACGAGTACGGCATGTACGGTCCCCGCAACGAGTACACCAACATCATGAGTGCTCAGCAGCTGCGCGACACCAAGCCCGCCGAGTTGCTCAGCCTCGTGAAGGGCCTGCGCGACATGCAGCACACCGTGCTCTACTACGGCCCCATGACTCAGAAGGAACTCGACAAGTGCCTCAAGAAGGTCCACAAGACCAGCAAGAAACTGGCCGCAGTGCCCGTAGGCACCCCCTACATGGAGCAGACCACGCCGAGGACCGAGATCCTGATGGCCCCCTATGACGCCAAGAACATCTACATGGTGCAGTACCACAACGAGGGCACCCAGTGGGCTCCCGAGCATGCCGCAACGATCAACCTGTTCAACGAGTACTTCGGCGGCGGTATGAACGGCATCGTCTTCCAGGAGCTGCGCGAGGCCCGCGGTCTCGCCTACTCGGCTGCCGCCTACTACCGCCAGCCCAGCGAGCTGCCCCATCCCGAGTATGCCATGACCTACATCATCACCCAGAACGACAAGATGATGGACTGCGTGCGCGAGTTCAACAACATCGTGGGCACAATTCCCCAGAGCGAAGCCGCCTTTGCCCTGGCCAAGGAGTCGCTGATGAAGAAGCTCGCCAGCCGTCGCGTGGTGCGCGGCAACGTCCTGAACAGCTACCTCACCGCCAAGCGCTTGGGCCTGGACTACGACATCAACTCGGTAGTTTACAATGCACTGCCCAACCTCAAGCTCAGCGACATCGTCAACTTTGAGAAGCGCTCGATGGCCAATAAGCCTTACCGCTACATCATCCTGGGCGACGAGAAGGAACTCGACATCGAAGGCTTGCAGAAGATCGCTCCCATCCGTCACCTGACGCTGGAGGAAATCTTCGGGTATTAGGCTTTAGGTCCTACCCCACGCTAAGGCGCTAAGAATTATTAGAGGCAAGAAGGACAAACAGATTTCATTGTCCTTCTTGTCTTTCTTGTATTCAAGCCGCTTCAGCCGTTTTCTGTCCGTTTCGTCCGTTTTGTTTGTGCGTGCACGGGCGGCCACGCCAAGGCGAGGCCCTACGATTCGTATGCTTCTCTAAACTCTAAATTGCGAGCGCAGAGAGCATTAAAACCTTTGCGGCTTAGCGCCTTTGCGTGAGGAAGGAGGGCGGCCACGCCAAGGCGAGGCCCTACTAGCACACAACTGTAAAAATTTTAGACGTTTTTGGGGGAAAATTCAGCAAACTCTGAATTTCTCTGCTTGATATTGCTTGATGATATGATTTTTTGTTTTAACTTTGCTGGAGATGCAACGGGCGGTTGGCCTGTTTCCGATGGCAATAACAACAAAAAATGATATAATTATGAGAAAGCTACTTTTTACTCTATTCTTGCTGCTGGCGGTCGCCTTGCCGCAGGCAGCCAATGCCCAAGACATCCATGGTGACGTGAACGGTGACCGCGAGGTGAACATTGCCGACGTGAACGCTGTCATTGATGTGATTCTGAGCAATGGCAGCAATGCGGCTGCCGACGTGAACAACGATGGCGAAATCAGCGTCGCCGATGTGAATGTGCTTATCGACATCATCCTCAAGGGGGATGAGTTACCCGATGAACACGAGTGGGTCGACCTGGGGTTGCCCAGCGGCACGCTGTGGGCGACTTGCAACGTGGGTGCCAACGCTCCCGAGGAATATGGCGATCACTTCGCTTGGGGCGAGACCGAGCCCAAGGATTTCTATGACTGGAGCACCTACAAGTGGTGCAACGGCACCAAATACGTGTTGACAAAGTATTGCACCGAGAATAGGTATGGCCTGGTTGACGGCAAGACTGAGTTGGACTTTGAGGACGATGCCGCCTGGGTGAACTGGGGCCCGTCGTGGCGCACACCTTCCCATAGCCAACAGGAAGAGTTGCACGCTTATTGCTATGGGCAGAAGACGACAAGAAACGGAGTGGAGGGCTTCTTGCTGACAGGTCCCAACGGTAATAGTATATTCATACCTAACGCGGGTCAATTCAGCTACTACGCTACGGAGTTTTTGGACGGTGCCTACTGGTCGCGCACGCTCTTACCCTACAGCCCAGCCAGTGCCTACTATTTGTACTTCTATGAGGGATGGAGCACCAATCAGGCCACCCGTCGCGACATCGGGTATTCGGTGCGTGCTGTGCGCGTGTCACCTGCCGGCAGCCATGACATCCACATTGAGCAGCAGAGCCTTGACTTGGGTGGGTTGACCATCGGGAATACAAGCACGGGAAGGCTCACCATTGCCAACAATACCATGCAGACGGTGACCTTGACCGCCACGGCCGATGAACCGTTCTTGTTCAAGCTGGAGGAGGGCACCGCTTCGAGCATCACCGTCGTGGTACCCAAGCAATCGGTTATTCCTGTAACGGTGATGTTCACGGCAACCGAACCCGGCCAGTTCAACGGCCAGGTGACCTTCCAGGGTCCAGCGTTTGAGGGAGGCCAGAGCGTTGTTCCGCTACATGCGTTTGTCCTCTCGGAGGACTACCTGCAGCAGGAATATGTTGACCTGGGCCTGCCCAGCGGCACGCTGTGGGCAACCAGAAACTTGGGGGCAAGCAGTCCCATGGACTTTGGCTCCCACTTCGCTTGGGGCGAGACTGAGCCCAAGACTAGTTTCGACCAGAGCAACTACACGTGCACAGGGTATAACGCCCTAGACAACAAACTCGTCCTGGATCCCAAGGACGATGCTGCCTGGGTGAACTGGGGCCCATCGTGGCGCATGCCTTCACTGGAACAAATCAAAGAGTTAGATCAAAACTGCAGTAGTCAGTGGACACAGATAAACAACATTCACGGTTACCTGATTACCGGCACCAATGGCAACTTCATGTTCTTGCCAGCCGCAGGCTATGGCAATGGACCTTCGGTTGACAATGGTGGCAGTGAGGGCAACTATTGGACACGTTCACTCCGTTATATTATGGAATATGACGATTGGAGCAAAGCCTATAGTCTGGTCTTCTCATCAAGTTATCAACATACCAACATCTTGGGCCGCGAACTTGGCGCCAACGTGCGTGCCGTGCGTGCATCACTGAACGAAGTCTACATCGAGCAGCAGAGCCTTGACTTGGGTCTTGTGTACGTCGGGGATACCAGTACTGGTGAGCTGACGATCATCAATAGCTCCAACGAGCCCATAACATTGACAGCCACTGCCGATGAACCCTTCTCGTTCAAGCAGGATGATGGCAGCGCTTTGTCGAGCATGACCATTGAGGTGCCGGGCAGTTCCTACGCCCAGGTGACGGTAATGTTCACGGCAACACAGCCCGGAGAGTTCAACGGCGACGTGACCATCCAGCACCCAGCACTCGACGGGGGGCAGTGCGTGATTCCTGTCCACGCGCGAGCCTATGCCGATTCGGATCAAGATTACGTCGACCTGGGCCTGCCCAGCGGCACACTGTGGGCCACCAGGAACATCGGCGCCAATACCCCTGAAGAATCTGGTGACTTTTTCGCTTGGGGCGAGACAGAGCCCAAGGAGGAGTATTACATGAGCAACTACAAGTGGTACGACTTTGACAATGAGTTGTACACCAAGTATTGCACCGATAGCGAATATGGCGTGGTTGACAACAAAAATGAATTAGAGCCCAGAGACGATGCCGCCTGGGTGAACTGGGGCCCGTCGTGGCGCATGCCTTCCAGTGAGCAACTGATCGAGCTGAGAGAAAAATGCTCATGGGAGTGGATAAAAAGGAACAACGTGTACGGTCATCTGGTTACAGGCCCCAACGAGAACACCATCTTCCTGCCCGCTGCCGGAGATTCATTCTCCAGTCCGAACGCGCAAGGCTACTACTGGTCACGCACGCTCACCCGCGAACCGGACGAAGCCGTCTGCCTGGCGTACCATTCACAATGGGCATACTTATCAAACGCCAGACGCAGTCTCGGGTATCCCGTGCGTGCCGTGCGCATGTCGTTAGAGCATTTCTATATCGAGCAGCAAAGCCTTGACTTTGTTGCAAGCGTCGGAGATACATGCACAAGCCTTCTGACCATCGTCAACTGCACCAATTTCCCCTTAACCGTGATGGGCTCGGTCGATGAGCCGTTCTACTTCAATTGGGGAGGGGGCTTGGTCTCGAGCGTAACCTATGATGTGTATGGCCAGTTATATGTCATGCAAGCGATATCGTTCATAGCGACCACACCCGGACAATACAACAGTAAGGTGACCTTCCGTTCAGCACTCGATGGCACTGTGATTGAAGTTCCGGTCTCTGCGCTTGTCTTCCCTGATGTTAATCCGCAACAGGATGCCGTCGACCTGGGCCTGCCCAGCGGCACATTGTGGGCAACATGCAACGTGGGGGCCAGCAGCCCTGAGGAATCTGGGGACGCTTTCGCCTGGGGCGAGACTGAGCCTGTGGGTGAAATTGACTGGTTCAACACCTGGAACAACTACAAGTGGTGCAACGGCAGCGAAGACACAATGACTAAATATTGCACCGATAGCCAATATGGCACGGTTGACAACTTGACTGAACTGGAGCCCGAAGACGATGCCGCCTGGGTGAACTGGGGACCGATGTGGCGCATACCAAGCAACGAACAATTCGACGAGTTGGAGGAAAACTGTACCTGGAAGAAGGCGACGAAAAACGGTGTGGAGGGCCGTTTGATTACCGGTCCCAACGGCAACTATATCTTCTTGCCCGCATCTGAATACTTCGACTATTGGTCACGCAATCTTAATCCTGGCATCTCGTACTACGCCTTTGGCCGAAGCTTTGATGAGACGAGCACAAAATGGTTGTTCATGTGGAGTCCTCGCTTTAGTGGCAACTATGTCCGTGCAGTGCGTTAGGTGTTAGAAGTTAGACGTTAGACATTAGACATTAGACGTTAGACGTTAGGGTCCTTAGGGTCCTTAAGGACTTTAACGACCTTAAGGACCCTATTTTTATAGCAGGAAACAAGGATTTATCAAAAAAAACTTGTAACTTTGCTGCAATTGATGCACATACACTATTAACCACTCTAAAACGATATTTTAATATGAAGAAATCTTTACATTTTTCCAGATTTGCGCTGCTGGCGCTGACTGTGTTGATTGCCGCTTCGACGGCTATGGCCTACGACTTTGAGGTCGGCGGCATCTACTATAGTCACATAAGAGACAATGAGGTCAGAGTCACCTACAAGGACGACACCTACAACTCCTACTCCGGTAATGTTACCATCCCGTCGACCGTGACTTACCAAGGAAAGACCTACACTGTGATAGGCCTCGGCATGTCTACTTTTTATCGTTGCACCGGGTTGACCAGCGTGACATTGCCCAACACGATTCTGAGTATCGGCAGTTCAGCCTTTGCAAGCTGCACTGCATTGACCGGTATCACGATTCCCAACTCGGTCACCGATATCGATTATGACGCTTTCAACAACTGCTCTGCTTTGAAAAGGGTAGTTATTCCTAATTCCGTTACCACATTGGGCAACTATGCATTCCAGAGGTGCTTCTCACTTGAAGAGGTGACCTTGAGCAATCAACTCGAAGCTATCCAGTCACTGACCTTCTATGCCTGCACAAGCCTGAAGTCAATCACCATTCCCGCATCGGTCAAGACTATTGAACATCAAGCTTTTGAGCTATGCTCAAGCCTTGAAAGTATCACTTTCTCACGAGGTCTCAATACTATCCTGGATAATGCCTTCTGCTCCTGTGAAAGTTTGAGACAGATCACCCTTCCCAACACGGTCACCAAAATAGGCGACTACGCCTTTGACAAATGCTACAACTTGAAGAGTGCGACACTGTCATCATCTTTGGAGGCCATCGAATCAGGCGCCTTCCGTGAAAGCGGCCTGGAGAGCATCACCATCCCTAACTCGGTAAAGTCCATTGGCGCGTATGCTTTTTATGAGTGCCCGGCTCTTAAACAGGTCAAGGTCGGTGACGGCGTAAAAGAAATCGGAGAGTATGCCTTCTTCAGGTGCCTCGAGATGACGACGCTCACGCTGGGCAATCACTTGGAAACGATCCACAACAATGCCTTCAAAGGCTGTTCCAAGCTGGCCGTGTTGAACATCCCCAACTCGGTCACCACGCTAGGGGACGA
The DNA here is from genome assembly GCA_902760865.1 of uncultured Bacteroidales bacterium. Lineage (GTDB taxonomy): Bacteria > Bacteroidota > Bacteroidia > Bacteroidales > Muribaculaceae > Sodaliphilus. Next base: position 152,408 of record CACWID010000002.1, read on the forward strand.
TGCCTTCTCCTTCTGCCATGCCTTACAAAGCGTGGTCATCGGCAACGGGGTGAAGACTATCGGCAATTACGCTTTCCATGAATGTGAGAACATGTCAAATCTGGTCATTGGCAACAATGTCACCACTATCGGCATCAATGCTTTTTACGGATGTCAAGCGCTCCAGAGAGTGAATATCCCCAACTCGGTGGAAACCATCGGCAACTGCGCATTCTTGCAATGCCAAGGTTTAACCCAAATCAACATCGGCAGCGGCGTCAAGACCATGGGCTATGGAGTCTTTGCCGGTGTATGGAGACTAACCTCCGTGACCTGCCATGCCGCGACACCGCCGACATTCGTCATCGACGACAGCTGGTCCACGTTCAACGAGAGCGTCTATGAGCAGGCCACCCTGTATGTGCCGCAGGAGTCCATCTCCAAATACAAGAAGGCCGAAATTTGGAAAAACTTCACCAACATCACAGCCATCATCCCTGATCAGGCGCCTCCCTTTGACGTGAACGGTGACGGCGAGGTGAACATTGCCGACGTGAACGCTGTCATCGACATCATCCTGAGCAACAGCCACAACACGAAAGGTGACGTGAACGGCGACGGTGAGGTGAATATTGCCGACGTCAATGCCGTCATCGATAACATCTTGAGATAGATATTAGACTTTAGAAGTTAGGTGTCTAGATGGGCCTGATGGCACAGCCTCACTGGAGGGCGAGAGGGGTGAAATTGCAGTTTCGTCCGTTTCGTCCGTTTTTTTGGGTATATATATAAATATATATAAATTGAATGAAATGGAAATTGTGTCATCGCAAGTTTTGACACACCAATTCCAATTGAATTAATTATTATCTAGTTTTCCGTTTCGTTCGTTTCGTCCGTTTCGTCCGCGAGTACACGTGAATCTTGACAAAACTTACCCTTTTTTTCCAGAGAGAATGGCGCTGGTCTCCGCTAATCTTCTCATTCGTTTTTCCTGCACGCACGCGCGGACGAAACGGACGAAACGGACAGAACGGACAGAACGAATAAGGTCCCTAAGGTCTTTAACGACCCTAAGGACCTTAACTGTATCTGGAGGAACTCCTAACTCCTCACTTCTAACTCCTAACTCCTAACTGGCCAAGCGCCTTCTTGCAGATGCCCTCGTGACGCATCACCATATAGATGAGCAGGATATTGAGCACCACAATCTCGAAGACGAAGTAGAGCCAGGGCACATTGCAGATCACCGCGATAAAGCAGGCGATGATGCGGGTGTTGAAGGTCAGGATGTTGGTGTACTTCATCAGCGGACGGCTGAGGCCGCGGAAGTACTCACGGAAGTCCTGGCTGGGCACACCGTCCTCACCATACTTTTCGTTCAAGGCGGCACGCAGGCGCTGCATGTTGGGGGTCCAGCGCTCCTGGTTGGCGGTATAGCTCTTATAGAAGAACAGAACCAGCTTGTTGAAGAAGTTCCTACCCCAGTCGAGCTGTTGATACTGCTCCTTGAGCTTGGCGGCGCTGTCCAGCTCACTGCCCTGCTTGCCCTTGAGGAAGAAGAGGTGGAACTGGCGGTAGCTGTCGGCCATCGCGGCCTGCAGGGCGTGACTGAAGCCCGAGCCGAAGCCCAGTACCCAGATGAGCCACTCGTGCTCGGCGAAGAAATGCGGCCCCGTCAGGCTGTCGCCGAAGTGCAGCTCGCGGAAGACCAGGGCAAAGCCGATGGCGGCAAACCAGAAGTCGCCGCTGACGCCGTCCAGGATGCGGCCCATGCGGGAATACTGCTGGGTCATGCGCGCCAACTGGCCGTCGGCGCTGTCAAAGGTGTCGGCCCAAGTGATCAGCAGCATGCCCACCCAGTTGAGCCACGCCAGATGCGGCTGGTGGAAGTAAAGCATGATACCGCCGGCAACGCCCATGAAGATGCTGGCGACGGTGATTGCGTTGGGGCTAACACCCAACTTGGCAAAAAACTTTGCCCACAGGAAACCCAATGGGCGGTGAAAGTGCAGGTCAAACCACTCCTCGGTGTCCATCGACTTGAGTGATGCCTGATATTCTTCTCTTAATGTCATGTTTTTCAGTTGTCTGTTCTTTTTTCTACTAGATGTACTAGATGATCTGGATAGTCTAGAGTTTTCAACTCCTAACTTCTAACTCCTAACTTCTAACTCCTAACTATTTAAAGTCCCAGATGGGCTTTGGCCTTGGCGAGGACGGCCTTGGCGATGTGGGGAGCTGACTCGTTGCGGCACGGCGCGAAGCTGGGCCAATCGTTGAAGTCGATGATGCGGATGGTGCCGTCAGGATCGACGATGCAGTCACCGCCGTAGATGTCCACGTTGAGCTCCTCGGCAGCGCGAGCGCAGATGTCCTTCAGCTCCTTCAAGTCGATGTCGATGCCCTGGCTGTGACCGTTGACTTCCTCCCAGCCATACTTGCTGTGGCCCTCGTCAAAGGGGTAGAACCAGTAGAAGAACTGCGAGTTGCGAACGCCGTAGAACTTCACCAGGTCGCCCTGCAGGTGCACGTTGATGACGGCACGGGTGATGCCGCGGTAGAAGTATTCCTGCAGCACCTCCTGGGCCTCCTCGGGGTGACGGACGTAGCTCACGTCCTCCTTGTGCATGGCGTGGAAGTCGCCGCGCTTGATCCAGCAGGACTTGAAACCGGCCTTCTTGAGCTGGCCCTTGATGTTCTCGTTGGTGTTGACAATCAGGCTCTCGGGATAGGGGATGCCGTTGCCCAGCAGGATGCGCGTCATGCGCTCGCGGGTACAGTTCTCGATACCGTAGCCCGAGTTGACAACGAGTTTGCCGGCGTCCTCGAGCTGCTGCAGCTTGGCGATGCTGGCGCGCTCGCGGCACATGGCGAGCACGACAGGTTCCTCAATATCGCTATTGTTGAACTGCTCCTCGCTATAGACGTTGACCTGGCAACCGCGCTTGCGCAGCTGCTCGGCCACTAAGTTAAAGATGGCGGTGTCATTACCGATGTGGTTGGGCGAATAGGCCCCCGCGCGCATAACGCCCGCAATTGTGATATCTGCCATTGTTGTTCTGATTAATGATGACGACTGCGGGCCACCTTGCCCGCAATACGAACTGCAAAGGTACAAATTTTTACGATAGCCCCACTTAAAAACAAGAAAAAATCAATCTTCGGCATTAAAACATGAATGACCATTCGCTGCTTTTATAATTGAACATGAATGACCACGAATGACCCATAAATATATTTTATTCATGACCATTCGTGGACATTCGTGTTATTTTTCATGGTTATTGCTTTTTGTCATGGTGGGCCCTGATTTGGGATGATAATTTTGCAGCGTGAACAAAACACAAACCCATTTAAAGACCATTATCACCATGAAAACACCAACTAACCAAGAACGAGACAACCGGGTGCTGCACGCGGCCTACCAGGCGTGGATGAATGCAGCGGGCCTGCGCCAGGCGAGGCTCCGCAACAAGCGGTTCACCTATGGTGACCAGTGGGGCGACCTGGTCAAGGACCACACGGGGCGGGTGATGACCGAGGGCGAACACATGGCCAACCAGGGCTGTGAGAGCATCACCAACAACCTGATCCGCCAGCTGGTCAAGACCATCGTGGGGCGCTTCCGCAGCCAGTACATCAAGCATGACGAGGCCACGACGGTCCCGGCGCAGGGCCGCATCGACAACGAACTTGACGAGCTCGACAGCCGCGCCCTGGAGGAGTTTCTCATCTCGGGCTGCTGCATCCAGCGCATCGAGACGGCCCAAGAGCCCGGCGGCGCTGAATACACCAGGGTTGACAACGTGAACATCAACAGCCTGTTTGTCAACGCGATGGACGACACCAGGGCCTGGGACTGCGAACTCATCGGGCAGCTGCATGACTTGAACATCGCCCAGCTGCTGCGCCGCGTCGCCGGCGGCAATCAGCGCAAGGCGGCATGGGTGAGGAGGCTCTACAGCGACAGCGTGGACTCGCGGCTGGCCGACTTCACCACCCACCTGGGAGCCGACTCGCAGCAGGGACGCGACTTCTGGCACGCCCGCGAAGGCAAGTGCCGCGCCATCGAGGTGTGGACCCTCGAGAGCCGCGAGGTCATCGTGTGCCACAACCGCCAGGAGGGCACGCTCAGCGTCGTTCCCGCCAGCATGGCTCAGTGCTACAAGAGCGACCCCGAAGTGAGTACCCGCTGGGACATCGCCACCGTGTGGCATTGCCGCTGGTTCAGCCCCATGGGCGACCTGCTGGCCGAGTACGACTCGCCGTGGGCCCATGGCAGCCACCCGTTTGTCATCAAGCTCTACCCGCTCACCGACGGCGAGGTACATGCCGTGGTCGAGGACATTATCGACACCCAGAAGCACGTCAACCGCATGATATCGCTGCTGGACCAGGTGATGCGCTCCAGCGCCAAGGGTGTGCTGCTGTTCCCCGAGTCGGCGCTGCCCGAGGGCTGGACCTGGGAGGACGCGCGTCGCTGCTGGTCGAGTGCCAACGGACTGCTGCCCTACAACCCGCGGTTCAGCGACGCGAGGCCCGAGCAGATCAGCTCCACCGGCGGCAACGAGAACGCCTTCAGGATGATCGAGCTGCAGATGAAGCTATTTGAGGACATCAGCGGCGTGAGCGGGGCGCTGCAGGGCAAGGCCCCGACGGTGCAGAGCGGCGGCGCCTACCAGCTGCAGAGCGAGAACGCCAACATCGCCTTGAGTGACGTCTTCGAGACGTTCGAGGCCTTCCGTCGCCAGCGCGACAAAAAGATCGCAGGCATCAGCCACAACAATTAACACCTTAAACCACAACAACATGAACGAGGAAAACCTTTCTAACGAAGAACACGGCACGGTGGTCACGCCACCGCCCTTTTGCCACAATGACGAACCGCAGCAGGACGTGCGCCCCGAAGGGCCGTCCGCCTCCCCCACCCTTGACGAGCGGATTGCTGCGATGGAACTCCAAGAGGATGTCAGCGACAGGCTCCGCGAACTCGTCCAGGGCCTCGGCGACGGCAACGTCAACGCCGAGCTGCTGGCCACCCTGGCCCAAGGCATCACCCACGACAGCGATGTACAGGATGCCGACACGACGGGCTACCTGCGCGGCCGCAACGAGAAGATCGAGGCCGTGATGCATCCTCAACCTCAAGACCGCGATGCCGAGACGATGTCGGCTCCCGTCTTTCCCCGCTACTGCCGCCGCAGTATCTGGGACTGATTTCCCTTCCCCACTCCCCCTATAGTAACTATATTAACTATAGTGACTATAGCAACTATAACAACCATTCATTTTAAATCCTTTACAAACATGAACTACATGAATCTTTCCAAAGCCCTGCGCTGGATGCGCAACCACAAGAAGTTAGTCCTCTTTGTCATCACCATGATCCTGATCGCCATCCTCGCCTCGTGCGTGGGCGGTGACGGTACCGGTTTCTCGCTTGCCGCGGGCATGATCATCAGCGGCGTGGAGGATGGCAAACACGTTGTTGACGGCCCCCTGACGACCGACCTCACCCATGAGGGCTCCCCCGACATGCTGCTCAACGAGATTGACCAGCAGATTGTCAAGATCCGTCCCATGTCCACGCCCATTGACCAGATTTCGCGCTATGGCGGCTCCAAGCACGCCGGGAGCATGGTGGTCGATTACTACAGCGTGGACACCAAGCCCACCAAGTGTAGCCTGTCAAGCGACATCCCCGCCGTGAACACGGCATCCAGCGGCAGCTCGCCCATGGTGGTCATCCACACCAGCAACGACGAAATCTTTGACCCCACCGACACCATCCTGGCCAAGGAAGTGGCCGGATACCAGGAGGGCACCGACACCGAGAGCGAGGACGACCTGATGTTCTATGTCGTGAGCCGTGACCAAAACGGCGTGACCGTGATGGCCGTCAACGGCCCCACCATCAACGGCCAGCCTAACTGCATTCCCGAGATCCTGGCAGGCACCGAGCTCATCCGCATGGGCCGCGCCGCCAGCGAACTGGACGTACAGTCGCCCCAATTCGAGGCCTTGCCCAAGAAGAGCCGCAACCTGTGCCAAATTTTCAAGATGCAGGTGGAGCAGTCCACGCTGCAGCGCCTGTCCAACAAGGAAATCGGCTGGACGATGAGCGACCAAGAAGAGGCTGCCGTCTATGACATGCGCATGGGCATGGAGAAGTCCTTCCTCTTCGGATCGGCACGCCAGATCTGGGACAACAACAAGAAGGAGTACGTCTATTTCACCGGCGGCATCTGGAAACAGGCCGGCAAGGAGCACTACATCGAGACCACTAACGGCATCACGGCCGACGGCATCATTGAGCTGATGCGCGAGGCCTTCACCGGACATGCCGGCAGCAAGCGCAAGATCCTCATCGGCGGCAGCGGCCTGATCAGCAGCATCAGCAAGCTGGACTACAACCGCGTGCTCACGGCGGGTCAGCACGTGAGCAAGTGGGGCATCGATTTCACCGAGCTGAGGTCGAAGTTCGGGTGTCTGTACCTCCTGCTGAGCGAGGTGTTTGACGAGGTGGGCATGGAGGACTGCGGCATCATCATCGATCCCGAGTACCTCCAGAAGTACACCCACATCCCCTTCAGCACCGAGCAGCTCAACCTCAAGAAGAGCGGCGTGCGCAACGTGGATGCACTGGTGATGACCGAGGCCTCATGCCTGGTGCTGCGATACCCCAAGGCCCACATGCGCGTGTTGACGAGATGAAGTACTTCACCATCAAGGAGCTGACACGCTCGGACACAGCGCGCCACCTGGGCATCGACAACACGCCGCCGGCCAGTGCCGTCATGGCGCTGAACGAACTGGTGGACCATGTGCTCGACCCGCTGCGCGAGGCCTGGGGAGGCCCCATCCACGTCAACAGCGGCTACCGCTGTCCCGAACTGAACAAGATTGTCGGCGGCACGCCAACGAGCCAGCACCAGCGCGGCGAGGCCGCCGACATCACGGTGGGCACACGCTCGGGCAACCGCCGCCTGCTGGCCCTGATCAAGCGCCTGGACCTCCCCGTTGACCAATGCATCGACGAGAAAGGCTGCCGCTGGATCCACGTCAGCCACCGCTCGGGCCGCAACCGCCGCATGTACATGAAATTTTAGCTGCCTGTGGCAGCTAAAATTGATGAGTGATGAGTGATTAGAGATTAGTGAACTAACGACTAACGACTAACGACTAGCGACTAACGAGGGCAAGAATCTTCTTGCCCTCGTTTTTCTTATTTCAATAGTGACAGGACTGCTTGGGAGACTCGGCGCAGGGTGGACTCGGGGTCCATAGCCTCGTCAAGGGGGAGACCGTCGCTGACGGCGATAACGCGCTCCAATCCGGCCGACACGGGGTCAAAATCGTCAGCGGCCAGCCCACAGACCACCGCCACGGGGATGCCATGCTCACGCGCCATGCTGATGACGCAGCCCGGGCCCTTACCCATGAGCGTCTGGCGATCAAATCGGCCTTCGCCGGTAATGACCAGATCGGCGCCGTCAAGGGCCTCCTCCAGGCCCACCTGACTGAGGACGTAAGGCCCGCCGGGCAGCAATTCGCACGGCAGCAGGTGCATCATCAGGGCAGGAATGCCGCCTGCAGCTCCGCAGCCGGGACGACAGGCGATGTCATCACCCACAATGCCCGCCACATGCACCATGCCCTGCTCCAACTGCTCCACCTGCTCGGGCGAAGCACCCTTCTGCGGCGCATAGATGTGGGCCGTGCCCAGATTGCCGCACAGGGGGTTATCCACATCGGTCAAGAGTGTGTAACGGCAATCCAACGCGGTCTGCGGGATGCCGCGTGTCTCGATACCGGCAATCTGCCCCAGACTCTCTCCGCTGGGATACAGGTGATGCCCGTCGGCATCCAGGAACTCTGCTCCCAAGGCACACATGATGCCCATGCCTGCGTCGCAGGTTGCCGAGCCACCCAGTCCCAGCACAATGTGGCGCGCACCGTGCTCCATGGCATCGCGCATGAGCATACCCGTCCCCAACGTGGTCGCCCGCATCACGTCGCGGGCATCGGTCGGGAGCAATGCCAGGCCGCTGGCGGCAGCCACCTCAATCAGAGCGGTGCCGTCGTCACACAGGTAGTAGTTCGCCATAACGGGAGGCAACTGCAGCAGCAGCCCCATCGTGGGCGAAGTCACCCACTGGCCCTGGCGCGAGGTAGCCAGCACCTCGACAGTGCCGTCACCCCCGTCGGCGACAGGGATGCAGACCGTCGTCACATCATCAAGGCCGCACAAACTGTCTTGTGCGGCCTCGTTAAGTTGACGGGACGTTACCGAACCCTTGAATTTGTCAAAAGCGAGTACAACCTTCATCTCGGGTAGTGAATGGTCAGAAAACCACACCATTGCCAACAGCTAAAGGCTAAAGGCTAAAGGCTAAAAGCTAATGGCTAAAGGCTAAAAGCTAATGGCTAAAGGCTAAAAGCTAAAGGCTAAAAGCCTAATCCACCTTAATCACCAGGAAATTAGATTTCTCCCAGAAACGATTGGCATTCAGGATGTGCAGCGTCTTTGCACCGCCGTGGTCCACAATCTCGTAGGAGTCCTTGGGATGGTTGGTCATCAGCTGGGCCTTGTTGCTGTGCAGAGGTATCTCATTGAGCGTGCGGCGGTCAGCCTTAGTGAAATAGGACATTTCGAAGTCGCCCTGCAGAATCTTGGTCTTGCGCAGGAAGCCGCTCTCGATGATCTTGTGGGCCTTGAGCTCCTTCTTGGAACCGACCACATAGTAGCAGGTGTTCAGATTGTTCACCTCGGCGGTGAGCTGCTTGGATTCCTCCTGTGCGGCCTCTTTCTCCTTGATCACAGTCTTGTTGACGGTGCTGAGCGAGTCCACGCTCTGATTCAGGTTCTTGATTTGGATGTGGGCAGCCTCGAGCTGGCTGGTCAGGCCATTAATGGTCTTCTGCTGCTCCTCAAGCTGCAACTTCAGGCCGGCAATGGTCTTCTCCATCTTGCTGTTATAGTTGGTGGACTGCTTGAGGCGCTTCTCCAGGTCATTGAGGCGCTGTTTGTGCTTATTGATGGACTGCTGGATGAGTACGATGTCGTCGCGCAGCTGTTGCTTGCGGTCTGGCGTCTCACGACCCAGGTTGTTCACCGACACGATATCTTCTAATTCTTTGATCTGGTCCATACCTGCCGCGATGTCGGTCATGAGTTCCATGAGGCTGTCACGCTCGGCATTGGCCGTGTTAATTGAGTCCTGTAATGCGGCATTGATGGAGTCCTGTCGCATCGCATCACGCTCGAGCTGATTCACTCGCTTACAAGCGGGCATCAGCGCCAAGGCTATCATCAGCCATACGAAATAAGAAATCTTTTTCATACCTATTGGAATTTAGTTATTGTCTGTCTTGACTATTAAGTGCTTATATATCTAATCTCTAATCTCTAATCTCTAATCACTAATCTCTAATCTCTAATCACTAGACCCTGGCGTTCTTGCCCTTGAAGGCGGCATACTTGTCCACCTTGACGGCCGTGGCCGGCGGGCATCCCGCCACGACGATGACAATCTCGCCCCGAGGCTCGGTGGCCGTAAAATAGTCCACCAGCTCGGCCAGGGTGCCGTTGTGGGTCGTGTTGTGCAACTTGCTGATCTCACGAACGACGCTGGCCTCACGGTCCGGCCCGAAGGCCTCGGCAAACTGTTGCAGCGTCTTCAGCAGCCTCACGGGCGATTCATAGAAGACCATCGTCAGCGGCATGGCCTTCAGCTCCTCGAGCCGCGTCGCACGGCCTTTCTTCTGAGGCAGGAATCCCTCGAACACAAAGCGGTCGCACGGTAGGCCGGAATTGACCAGCGCGGGCACAAAGGCCGTGGCGCCGGGCAGTGTCTCGACCTCGATGCCGTGGCGACGGCACTCGCGCGAGAGCAGGAAACCCGGGTCACTGATGCCCGGCGTCCCCGCGTCGCTGATGAGCGCCATCACCGCCCCACCCTGCAGCTGGCCGACAACGGCAGAGGCGGCCTCATGCTCGTTGAACTTGTGGTGGCTGCGCATGGGCGTGCTGATGCCGCAGTGCTTGAGCAGCACTGCGCTCGTGCGGGTGTCCTCGGCGAGGATAAGGTCCACCGTCTTGAGCACCTCGATGGCACGTGGAGTCATGTCACCCAAGTTCCCGACGGGGGTCGGCACTATGTAGAGTTTTCCTGCCATACTTGACTGGCGAAGGGTGGTTGCTTATTTTGTGAAATGATTACGCACGATGGCCATGAAGTCCTTCACGTCCTCGTTGTCGCGGTCCCAATGCAGCTGGCTGAAGAAGTAGAGCTCGGCATTGCCATAGCTGGTCATGGCCTCGATGTGCTCGATGGCGGTATCCATCGCATTGGCGCTGCCGGCAAACAGTACGCGCTGGAAGCGGAAACGGTCGTTCAGGGAGAAGGCCTTGCGGATGTCCTTCGAGAGGTGGCGCTGCAGCTTCTCATCGACGCGCATCGGGCCGGCGGGCTCGTCCTCGACCTCAGGGAAGTCGGTGGGCAGCGGCGGCATGGGCATCTCATTCTCGGGCTCGGGCAGACGGTCGTCATCGGCCTCGATGAACTCCACGGTGATATCGGGCTCGTCATCGGCTTCAGGCACGATGGCAGGGTCGGGATCGGGGACAGGTTCGTCGCTCGTGTCAACAGGAGGACGGAACACCGGCGGCTGCACCGTCACCGGTGCCTCGACGGGGGCTGCGGCAGGGGCGGGAGGCGGAGTGGGCACGGTGGGTTCCTCGGTGCCTTCGGCAGCAGCTGCCGGCTCTTCTTCGTCGTCGGGAGCCTCGATGAACTCGACGGTGATGTCATCGTCGGGCTCGCGGTCCTCGACAGGCACCTTGTCGGGCTCAGCGGCCTCATGCTCGGGTTCCTGATAGTCGAGGGTAAATACCTCCTTGAATTCCTCGCCGTTGTCGTGCTGCCACGTCTCGTCGGCGTCATAGTCGGCCTCGGGCAGGCGCTCCACGCTTTCGGTGGCTTCGGCAGCCTCGGGCGTTTCAGCGGTCACCGAGGGTTCTGCGGCCTCGGGGGCAGCCTCGTTTCCCGGGGCAACGGGAGACATCGTGAAACCGCACATCTCGGCCAGTTCCCGCACCTTGCGGTGCATCTTTTTGGTGATGACCTCGGGCGTGTTCTCCTCACCCAGTCGGCGAGACACGAGCATCAGGCCCTCAATCTCATAGACATGAGACAGCATTTTCTCTATCGACATATTCATAATCATCTGTTACATTGTTGCTTAGCGACGCATCGCCAAGGATTTGCTTTACATTTAACCTGCAAGTTTACTAACTTTTTTTTAAACACCAACTATTTTCCATCAAAAAGATTGCACAGCAATGTGCCGATCTGCTCCTTGATGCTCTCGCGAGAACAGCTAAAGTTGTTGACCAGCACAGCAAAGGCATAGCGGGGCTCATCAGCAGGATAATAGCCCACGAAGCACTGCACATGACGCATGCTGCCCGACTTGAGTACAATCCTGTCACTCAGCGGGTTATTCTTGAGCGTCTTGCCCACGCGGTCATCGGCTGTGGGCATGAGGTCGCACAGGCGCACGCCGTCAAAGCGGCGGTGGGCCATCATCGTGAGCATGTCGCCGAAGAAGCCGACCGAGGCCTTGTTGCCACGGGCCAGTCCGCTGCCGTCGCGCATGAACAGGGGCTCGGCATTGACGCCCTGCATCTCCAGCCAGCGCTTGACGGCATCGACGCCGATGGCATCCAGGTCGGAGGTCATCGCGTCCATACCGCGCAGCTCATATTCCCTGGACCCGATGGCACGCAACAATGCATGGGCAAACATGTTGTCGCTGCGGTCCAGCAGGGAGGTGATGATCTCGGTCAGTTCGGGTGACTTATGCAGCACGAGCAGTGACAACTCGGCATTGCGCTCGGCTGGTGCCTCGGCTGTTGCGGCAAGCAGCTCGATGCCGCAGGAGCGCAGGGCACGCTCCACGCTATCGGTCAGCATGGGGGCTGGCGTGGGGTTGGCGTAGGTGCCGTGGTAGCTGCGGGCGGTCGTCTCGCCAGTGAGCACGAGGGCGGGGAGGCTGTAGTTCAAGTAGGGGTTGATGGAATTGCGGCTGCGGCTGGCACGGCAACGGCTAGTGACCTTCAGGCCCGGGACGGGCGGCGTGATGGTGGAACGCGACACACGGCCACGTCCGTCCATCGTGAAGGAGACGTCCACCAGATTGTCATGGAAACTCAGGCCATGGACCGCCGCGCCATAGCTGTAGGCCAGGTCGTTCACATCCCATTCACCGAAGATGTAGGGGAAAGGATAGTAGGAGTCGTCACAGACGACACTGCCCTCGATGCGGGTGATGCCGCGCGCCTTCAGGGCGGCAATTAACTCTTCAACGATGTTGGCCTGGCACGGCAGGAAGACCGAACCCAGCGTGGGGTCGCCCGTGCCCTTGACGATGACGTTGCCATACAGGCATCCGTCGCGCACCTCGCCCTCAAGATAGACCGGCGTCTCAAAGCGGAAGTGCGGCCCCAGCAATCCCAGCGCTGCCGACGAGACCACCGTCTTCATCGTCGAGGCGGTGATATCGGCCTGCTCCGGCCGGTAATTGGCAATCGACTTGGCAGAGTCCAGGTCGATGACGTTGACACCCACCGACGCATAGCGCAGCGAGCTGTTGGACACAAACTGGTTGACCGCCTCCTGAGGCGTGATGAATGCCAGCACCGGCATAAAAGCCGCCAGCAGGGTGATGATAGACAGGGCGATAGGTCGTTTCATTAGCTTCATTGGTTTTCTCTTTAACGGTGTTGATGGGGGCGGGACGAACGCTTCAGGTAGCGGCGCCAGGCATACAAGGGACGCGACGACAAGTAGGCCGCATTGCGCTGGTTGGCATAGGCCTCACGCTCAAACGAGATGTTACGGTAGGCATTGCCGCGCATCGGCAGCCGCACGAGCCATTCCACCACATAGAACAGATAGAAGAACACGAACAGCATCTCGCGCTGCTGGGCAGTGTGGATGCGCTCATGGTTCATCAGCTCATTGCTCAGATACACGCCCGGGTGCACAAAAAGCACCCCCAGCAGGTTGATGGCAGTGAATCCCCGGAATGGCAATATGGACGTCCGCACAATTTTCATTGCGGCAAAGGTACAACATTTTTCTTTAACCCGACGCCCCCTGGCGGCACATTGCAGGCGCCAGCCCTACCGGCAAAACCCGATTTTGTGACAAAACCACTGCAAAACCAATAATTTATTGCCGATTTTATTGCGGAACAAACAAATTACTGTATCTTTGCCGCATCACATAACAAATAAGACCCTATCAAAAACATCATATCATTATGCAACGAGCCGTAACACTCATCGGATTGGCACTACTCTACCTCCTCGCATTCCTGTTTGTCGAGTTTTTGGGTACCATGCACCCCTACCTGTGGACCTACAGCGCTGTTCCCGCCGCATTCTTCGCCGCCTGGCCTTACTACAAGCTGTGCGAGCGCTACCCCCTGCCCGGCATGGCCATGATGTGCGCATTGCTGCTGCTGATGGTCAACTTTCTCTTCGGCCAGGGTCACGAGATCTTCGCCCTGGGAAGCATCATTCTGGGCTTCGCCGCCGAGGGTTGCCGCAAGCTCTTGGGTAACTACCGCAGCCGCAAGGGCACCATTGCCAGCTACACCATCCTCTCGCTCATCCCCTTCACCAAGACCTGCGTGTGGTGGATCGACTTTGAGACGGCCTCCGGCATGAACATTACCAACTTCCGTGACGTCTATTTCGCCACCACGGGGCGCATGCTCTCCATGCCCATCCTGGCCACCATGGTTGTCCTCACCCTGGCCATCGCTTTCGTCTCGATATGGTTCTTCACCCGCAATTGGAGACCCCGCGAGCAGTACCACATTATTATTGAGAAATAACAGCTACGCTGTCACCCTATCACACGGGACAATGGGGCAACCCATCTGTCCCGTTTTTTCATCCCCACGGCACCCCGCTTCACACCCCACAAAAAAAGATTTTTCAAAAAAAACGCCAAAAACGCTTGCAGGTATAAAAAAAAGCACTACCTTTGCAGTCGCTATTGCAGAAAATACTTTCAGCTAGCTTCCGGAGAGGTGGGTGAGTGGCTGAAACCAGCAGTTTGCTAAACTGCCGTAGGGGTAACTCTACCGCAAGTTCGAATCTTGTCCTCTCCGCCAAGCCGAGAAACGGTTGTGACGACAGTCACAATCGTTTTTTTGTTGACACCCATGCAAGCTCACTTGCAAATGGGTGCCAACAGAAAAACGATAGAGCACCCTCACAGGGCGCAGTTTCTCGGCTTGGCAGCGGCCCCGCGGGAGCGCACAAGATGGGCGAGCCCTGCGAGCCAATCTTGTCGCTCCCGCTGCTCGCCCCCTCCCCTTCCTATCCCCACCCCCGCTGCTCGCGCACTCCCCTTCCAATCCCCACTCTCGCTGCTCGCGCACTCCCCTTCCAATCCCCACTCCCGAATCTCGCGTATATTTCCCAACGATACCATGTTCAATCGCAAAGCCATAAACCAAGTTAGTTGAGAAGCGAAAAATAAATAATTCGTCAGTATTTTATGATTATTGACGAATTATTACTTGAGTTGCGATCCAAATTCACATGGCCTTTGTCAATATCCCTGCGGCTACCGCAAGCAAACATAATATCAAACCGCCCATTCGGTGTTCCATATTACATGACGCAAAAATACCGAAATCGACTAAAAATCGTGAGTGAATAGCAGAAAAATCGTTACCTTTGCTCGTGAGTTAGAACGATGAATCGGTAATCTGAAAAAGAGAACAGGCAAGTGGATATTACGCAATCTTTCTACGATGATATGGCCTCTCAATACGAGAAGCTTTTCCTTGACTGGCAAGCAACGACTCGTGAACAGGCCGTAATGCTGGACGGGATTTTTAAGGATCATGGCTTTGACCGAGAGGCCCACATTCTTGACTGTGCCTGCGGCATCGGAACGCAGTCAATCGGGCTGGCAGCCCTCGGTTATCAAGTTTCGGCATCAGACATTAGCGACGGCGAACTGGCAGAAGCAAAAGCCAGAGCAGAGAACAATGGTGTCCAGATCAACTTTCAACACGCTGATTTTCGCAACTTGTCGGAGGTGTTCACTGAGCAGTTCGACATTGTTCTTGCCATGGACAACGCACTGCCGCACATGCTGACAAGAACCGACCTGGAATCTGCAATCAGAAGTATTCTGGGACAGACCAAAGACGGCGGCATTTTTGTTGCCAGCATCCGTGACTATGACAACCTCTTGGAGAAAAAGCCGTCTTGCACCGCACCCTATATCCACAAGACGGATAAAGGCCAACGGATATCTTTCCAGACATGGGTCTGGGATGATGACAGGTATCACCTTGTCCAATACATCATTGATGATGAGGGGGCGCTGCAAATCAGCAAGTTCGAGTGCGATTACAGAGCCATCCGTCAGGACGAGTTCACGGACTTGTTCCTCGCCAACGGATGCAGCAAGATCACTTGGCTACAGCCGGCCGATTCCGGCTTTTATCAGCCCATCGTCATCGCAAGGAAGTAGTTCGGCCCGTCTTTCCCGATTGGCCGATATCCCAGGACAAAAAATTGCCCGCCGGACCATCGGTGAGCAATCTTTTTTGAATCAACATTATCTGTTACTTCTCCTCTTCTTTCATGATCTTGATACCCAGGCTTTCAAGCTCATCGTGATATTTATTCGATAGCTCTTCCATTTTCTCGACCGGTGTCGATGTTATATTGAAGACAGATTCATCCGAAAGGATTTTGGCCAGAAGGATTTCTTTTGCTTTCTCCTTCTCCCCGATTCGCAGCAAGAAGTCGATTTTTGCGCCGTAATCATCATTCCTGTCTATCTGCCTTTTTATCTTACTGACATCATTACACATGCCCCAAATCTTAAAGAACAAGATCAGGCACAAAACACACCAAACAATTGAAAGAAAGTAAACAAACAGTTCCATAATTAAAACATCTAGTAGATTAATAATGTCACAAAGATACATAATTTCTCATTTTAAGACACCCATTATGCCAAAAAAGCAGACGACGCACCCTTGATAACCGTCTGCATAGTGACCTATTATTTCGCTATACACTCATGACAATTCAGATTTCGCGGTGTTTATTCAAGAGCCCTGCTATTGCCTTTTCTGTCATTATCATGGCCAAACATTTGATTCTATAAAAATATTATTCTACATTTGCAGCATTGAGTTGTGACCTGTCCCATCTTGTCGCGACCTTAAACCACAAACAATAATCCGGAGGGTGTGCTTATGCTTAACAAGAATAATCCCGAAGACGTCAACATGTTGAATGACCTCATCGTCGCCGCGTGCATCAACGGTGATGACCTGAATCAGCACAAATCAAGCATTGCCGATTCGGGCGACGGTCTCTTTGAGAAATGCGAACAGTTCGTTTCCGATTTCAGGAGGATGAAGGAGCAAGGCGGCCAGCTATCACCTGCATCTGTCAAAGTACTGCTGTCCCAAGGCAAACAGATCTGGCTGACCGAAGAGACCTTGTCCCTGCTGAAAGACGCATTGGCCACCGATGCAGACCAAGCACCTCAAGATGAGCCCCAGGCAAGCGACGAGCCCGACGAGACGAGCACTGGCCAGGAGGCGGCTAGCGGCCTGCTGACTCAACCGGACAGGCAGAACCAGGAGCCATCGGAATTGTCGACAATCCTTCTGGGTTTGGCCGGGAAGTACAAGAAGTGGCTGATCGGTCTCGCTGCAATTGCCTTGCTGTTTGCCTACATCGTCCCCCAAGTGAAAGCCACAATCCAGAAACACGAAGAGGAGCAGCGGCTCGAGAACGCCATCAAGGGCATCAGCCTCTGTTCCGAGCTGGCCACCGTTGAATACAAAGTCAAGCTGGTCCACATCGAGAAAGATGAGAATAAAATACTTGAGTTTTTCAATAATATCACCTCGGTTATTGGATGGAATCTGGACAGAGAACGTTCGATGGCGATTGTCAACACTGCGACGATTAAGGCAGGCATCAACTTGAAAAAGTTCTCGCCAGATAAGGTCTCGGCCAGTGGAAAATCCATAACAGTCAATCTGCCTAGAGCCGAATTGTTTGAGTCAAATATTACTGTTAATGAGTGTCATCTGTATGTCGGTAACTTAAGAAAGAATATCAATCTGGAAGAAATCCATGACGCCGAACAGGAGACAAAGGGAGAGTTGGATAACTACCTACAACATTGTGACATCTTGACTGTTTCACAACAGAATGCCAGGGAGTTCTTTGAGGCTTTTCTTAAGCAACTGGGTTACACATCAATCACCATTCATTTCATTTAACCGCAATGGCTATGAACGAAATCATCGATAAACTGAAAAACTGGTGGCAAACTGTTAAAGAGAGTCTCTCGGAGAGTGCCCGAGACACCAGTCCCGCAAGTGATGAGGATGCATCAACCGAAAAGAAGTCCTCACGACGCCGATCATCAAGTGGGCTGTCGCTTAACTGGCTGCTGCCATTGATTGCCATAGCCTTAATCATCGGTCTGTTTTTCTTTCTGAAAAATCCCTTTAACATCGATTGGAGCATCAACAAGATAGAGAAACAAACCACTCTGACGGTTGAAGAAATCAAGAAGATTTCGGAACTTAACACAGCGTCCTATTATGAGGAGATGTTGCTGGAAAAGAGAGATACGACAAAAGGGTTCTTAGGTAAAAAAAACAAACACTTATTAGCCGTGTTGGTCAAGGGGAACTTGAAGGTGGGGTTTGACCTTAGCCAGATTTCCGAGGATGATATTTCCATCGGTGAAGATAAGTCGGTGGTTATCACGTTACCCGAAGCGAAGGTCACCGACATCATCACCAACCCAAGCGACATGACCATTGTCTATGGAGGGAAGGACAAACATTTCACCAACGATGATATCAATGAACTGCTCAATCAAGCAAAAACCGTCTTGACCAACAATGCCCGGGCAGAAGGCATCTTTGACAAAGCCACAGAGCAGGGCAAAAAGGAAATAGCCAATCTGCTCAAAGCGATGGGCTACAAGAACGTGACAGTGAAAGTCAAAGGAGAATGACGCGGAAACAATTGCGACTACAGAACACAGGACTTTCTGAACCCTGAATTTGGCTTATTGTTATTCATTCAACGTGAGTTCGGCGAAAGTAAGTTGCTGATGCTCAATTCCTCCCCTAAGATAGGGGAGGTGGCGCGTAGCGCCGGAGGAGTATGATTCACCCTCAATGCACTTACTCTTGGGGCGTCAACGCCCCCCGGCCCCCTCTAATCTTAGAGGGAGAGTTGCTAACGCACTGATTGACAATCAATAATTTCGTCGAACTCTCGTTAATTCAATTACCTGGCGGCACCTCAGGCACACGCGCCTGGGGCTCTAGGGGCTTCATGAAGAGGTTCTCCTTAGAGATATAGCGGTCATAGAGGAAGATAAGGGCAGAAATCAGCAGATAGGCGATGATGCCAGCCAAGCCCATGCCACCGATCAACAGATCATTGGGCGGCATAACGAGCAATGTGAAGTTTGGAATCATGGCATTGAATGTGCCGTGCATGATGGCGGGAACAATAACAGAGCCCGACTTGAGCCTGAAATAGAGCAATATAGGCGTAAAGCTGATGCACATCAATATCATCATGAACACACCGATGAAAGGATGGGTCGGATAGTTGTGACCATTTAATACCAAGGGGAAGTGCCACGCGCCCCACACCAAACCGATTAAGATGGCTGCGAGAATAAATTTCTTGCCTTGCAAGACCTTGACCAGAAAGCCTCGCCATGCAATCTCTTCCCCAAAAGCCAACACCGCATTAATCGTCGCTCCTGCCAACAAACCATTGACCACCATAGTAGCAATAAGCCCCCACATTCCCAGAATACCCAGTGAGCGCTGTGTCAAATCATGAGCTTGTTCTGGAGAGATTCCTTGAGATGTGAGAACAGCCTGATTGGCCTCCATGACCTGGTCCATCGACAGATAGGAGCCTGGAACGAGTAGCGACATCCCCATCACAAGGAATGAAATAACCGGAATCAACAACAACCCTATCAACCACCAGTAGTTGAGCTTGAAGTTTATACCCAGCCCCTTGAAAAGAGGTTCCTTGAACAGGAGTTGCGTGATAATTACCGCCACAAGTGGTGTAAACATGGCCGCGCCAGTGACCACTTGCTTCATGAGGTTACTTAATCCGGCATAATAAACGGCCAAGCCTATACTTATCATCATCACAAAGGAGCAGATGATGAAGACAGCGAGTTTTTTCATATTCAGTCTTTCCATAAATAAAAAAAGCACTACTTGAGTGCTTTTTGTGAGTTACTTGAGCAATTCACCAATACTGGTGGTGAGGTTGAACATCAACGTCGAGGCGCCGGTGTGGGGCCGCGCAAAGGCGACACCGAAGCCGAAGGCCCTGACCTTCAATCCGCCACCGATCGAGAGTCCCGACATGAAGTCGCGCTTGTAGGTCGCCATGTCGGTGCGGGTGCGGTAATTGTAGCCGATGCCCAGATAGATGTTATCGGTGGGCAGGATGTCGGCACCGAGCACCAGGTGGCGCAGAAGGTTGCTGCCGAAGGACTCTTTCTTGACAAAGCCGCTGTTGGGATTGTTGACATCCTCGATCTTGTAGTAGGGCGAGTTCCAGCGGGCAAGCTCATAGGCTGTGACATGGATACGGATGGGGGCGCGGCCCAGCATCTTGCTCACACCCACCTGGATGTCCCAGGGCAGGTTGTCCTTGTAATCGTTGAATTTCTTGACCTGGCCACCCAGGTTCTTAGCCACCAGCGATGCCGAGAACTCGTTGTCGGGGTCATAGAAGTTGATACCCAGGTCGGCAGCAACGGCGCCGGCTGTGTAGTCCTCATACTTAGAATAGAGGTACTTGACAGTGATACCGCCGCGGAATTTCTCGCTGATGTCGTGGCTATAGGTCAGGCTGACGGCAATGTCGCTGGCACTGAAGGTGCCCGTGCGGGTACCGTCGATGTCAGCCCCCTGGATGTTGCCGTAGCCGAAGTACTGCACACCCACGGCAACGGCTCCGTGCTCACTCACGCCCTGGCCATAACGCAGACCGGCGAAGTTGGTGTCGCCGATGTAGCGCATATAGTTCAGCCCCACCTGGTGGTCATACTCGGGTCCCAGCAGGGCCGGGTTCTGCTCGACGAGGTTGATGTCGTCGTCGATGATGGTGAGGTTGTGCCCGCCCAGGCCATACACATGGCTCGACGAGGGCACGCTCAGGAAGTTATAGGCCGTAGTCTTGGGACCGTCATCGGCCATGGCAATCAATGCCACAGCACCCACGGCCATTAATATCAAGTGACGCAAATAGGATGTCATGTCTCTATATTCTCTTTATTATTTCTGATATAATAACGAGAAAATCCCCGATTTAGTATATCACTGCTCGCTAGTATCGTCGTCAGCCGTGTCGGCCTCCTCGGCCTCGCTGAGCACTTGGCGGGCCAACTCGAGGTCGCGTTCAAATACCACGAGCCGGGCGGGCGACATCCAGATGGCGTTAGCCGTGTTGTCGACAATCACGCCCGCGGGGATGCCGCTGGCTTCCAGGGCGCCCTTGACGATGTTGGCGTCGATGGGGCTGGCAAACTTCTCGAGGACAACGATTTTCTCTTCATTTTCCATATCGGTGGGTTGTTTTAATCTCTAGATTGACTAGATATTCTAGACTCTCTAGATCATCTAGACTCTCTAGATAAAATCAATAATTACTCCACTACTTGATGCCGCGGGCGTTGAGGGCGGCCTGGTAACGATGGGCGTTGATCAGGTGGGAGGCATAGTCACGGGTGAAGTCGTGATAGCCGCTGAAGTCGGCCCTGGCACACATGAACAGGTAGTCGTGCTGCGGAGCGTCGAGCACGGCGTCGATGGTCGATTTCTCGGGCAGGCGGATGGGACCGGGGGGCAGGCCCTGCACGCGATAGGTGTTATAGGGCGAATTGACCTGCGTCATGGGCACAGTGATGCGCTTGATGGAGAAGTCGCCGATGGCAAATTTCACCGTCGGGTCGGCCTGCAACGGCATGCCCTGCTGGTAGCGGTTCAGGTAGAGGCGTGCCACCTTGCCGCGCTCGTCAGCCTTGCTTGTCTCCTCCTCGACAATCGAGGCGACGGTGGCCACCTCGTCGGGCGTGAGGCCCAGTTTCTCGGCCTTTGCCTTGCGCTCAGCAGTCCAGAAGTCGTTGTAGTAATCGTTCATGCGGTCGAGCATCTTCTCGGGCGAGATGTTCCAGTAGAACTCGTAGGTGTCTGGCATGAGCAGGCATGCGATGGTCTGCGGCGTCTTGCCATACTTGGCACAGATGGCACTGTCGTTGACCACCTTGCGCATCGCATCAGGACCCTCCATGAAGGTTTCACCCCAACGCTCGGTCCACTCGTCGAGGGTGCGGACGTTGTTGAAGGTGAAGCGGATGCCGTCCTGCACGCCGTTCTTGATGCGGCGGGCTGCGGTAAAGGGTGACATCCCCTGGGTGATGCGGAAGGCGCCCTCACGGTTCTCCACGTTGGCTTTCATCAGCTTCATCATGGTGGCGACTCGTTTACCGTAGGTTGCATCCACATGAGCCTGGACACTGTCACTGATCATATCGATGGTACTGCCTTTACGCACCTTGACGATGCCGTCGGTCGGGGCTCCCATGAAGAAATAAGGTATTGCACAGGCCGCAAGGATAACCACCAGGGCGACTATAGCGCCGATAATCCATTTTAATTTCTTGGTCATATTCTTAAGACGTTAGACGTTAATCTTTAGGAAGGGATGCACCTGACAGCAACTGGGCGTGGCCTGTCATCTCCACCTTGTTGACCATGGCAGGAACCAGAACGGTCTCGCCCTGGCGCATGGTTACGGGCGCCATGCCCTCGGCGGTGAGAACGGTTTCGCCTGACAGACACATCAGCACCACAAAGGAATGACGTGGCGGCATCTCAAGGCAGTAGCCATCGTTGAAGTCCACACGGCGAACATCAAACTCGCGGCAGTTCACCAGGGGCGTCACGCCAGGAACCGGCGCTGCAGTATAGTCCACAAGACTGTCGATCACCTGATAGTTGAGGGCCTCGCGGGCCTGCTGCGTGTGAAGTTCGCGCGGATTGCCGTCAGCATCACGGCGGTCGTAGTCATACACGCGATAGGTGATATCACTCGACTGCTGGATTTCGGCCAACAGATTTCCAGCACAGATGGCATGAATCTGTCCTGCAGGAATAAAGAACACGTCCCCTGCCTTGGAAGCAGTGGCGTGGATGACATCCACGATGGTGTTGTCGGCCACACGCTGCTCGTATTCCTCAGGTGACATCGGGCGGTCAAAACCCGTCAGGATTTTGGCACCCTCTTCAGCCTGGATGATGTACCACATCTCGGTCTTGCCCAGGCAGCCGTGAAGGCGCTGCGCCAGGGCATCATCGGGATGAACCTGGATGGACAGGTCTCGCTTGGCATCAATGAACTTGATGAGCAACGGGAACTTGTCGCCGTAGCAGCGATACACGTCCTCACCCACCAGGTCGGCACCGTAGCGCTGAACCAACTGGGTAAGTGTCAACCCCTTGTCGTCACCCTCGGCAACGACCGACTCGCGTCCGGGCACTGCCGATAGTTCCCAACTCTCGCCGATAGGCTCTTCACAAGGAGGCAAATGCTTGAAAGCCTCCAACTGATGCCCACCCCACAGGACGGGCTTCAAGATATTTTCAAATTTATAGATCTGCATAGTTGCTGCAAAGATAGTGAAAAGTTTTCAGTTTATTGTTGCCAGTAGTAAGTTTTAGTGTGATATCTACTCCCCAACAGCAATCTCTTCACTTCTAACTCCTAACTTCTAACTCCTAACTTCACTGTGCCACCTTGTTGTTGTCGTCCTTGATCCACTTGATATACTGGCTATAGTCGTGAGGAAGCAGTTCGCCGTTCTCGTGGTCGTCGCGCCAGGTGTCGGTCCAGTCCATGTCATAGCCGTGGCCCGTGGCGTCGTGGAAGATGTGTCCCTCGCCCTCGTTCATTTTCCAGTAGGCAACCAGGCCGTCGCTCTTGGCGTTGACTCCGGCAAAGCCCGTGCTGATCTCGCTGGCCGTGAGGGCACGGTTCCACACGCGCACCTCGCACAGGCGTCCCGAGAAGAACTGGCTATTGCGGTAGCCGCCCCACGACATGCCCAACTCAAAGCGTTGGAAGGGCGTCGCCTTGCCCGAACCGGTGGCCTGGGCATCCTCGACACCATCGACATACATCTTGAAGGTCGAGCCGTCGTAGGTACACGAGATGAGATACCAGCGATTGGTCTTGAAATGGGTGTTGGAGAAACAACGTCCGCCCGGCAGAACCCACTGCAGGATGTCGCCGCCCGCCGAGCCGTTCTCGCCGAAGCGGAACATGTTGGCCTCCTCCTCGTTCTTGCCCTCGATGGCAAGCACACGCTTGATGTCTCCCACCTTGCCGAACTTGTAGGAATAGACCTTGAACTCGATGGTATAGTTGGTCAGGTTCACCATCTTTTCGTCAGGGAAAATGTAGTTCGACGAGGCATTCTGGTTGTTCTCAAGCGAGTAGAACGAGATGATGCGCGATATCTGCAGGAAGATGGTGCGCGAACTCTCAATGACTTCCCCACCCTCGCCCGTGACTTGACGGATGGTGACGGGAATGACATAGGTAGCGCCCTCGATAAAGCCTTCGGTATCGATGACCTTAACCTGGGCCGACGAGGACAGCGCCTCGCCCTGCGGGATGGTCACCTCACTGTTCTCAAGCTTCACGCACGACAGGGACACGGGGTAATAGGCCGTGCCATGCTGGGCGTTATAGGCGCGCACCAGGGCCGTATCGATGGCCAGGCTCACGGTGACGGGCTGCTCGCAACGGCGCGTAGCCTTGACGGTCACGGCATAGGCCGCAGGCAGTTCATCGACCGTGAAGCGCTGCACCGGCACCTGTTCGGTGCCCGAAATGAGCAACCCCGCCTTCTGGTAATCAAACTTGTCGCCCTCGCTGTTGCAGGCGGTGAACACAGTGCCGACAACAAGCAGCAGGAGGATATTGAAAATCGATTTTTTCATTGTCATTTTATTTTAGGACCTTAAGGTCTTTAAGGAAGCAACTCTTATCTATTATCTCTTATCTCTTAACTCTCATCTCCCCGCAGGGTTCATGATCTGGATGGCGCGGCGGATGGCGCCGTAGGGGACGCCGTCGCTCGTGTTGTAGTAGTTGCGCTCCACATAGTAGGCTCCACAGCCGCCCTTATGGCCCGTAGCGGGCTCCCAAGCGGCGTAGTTGAAGATTTCGCCGCCCGTGGGCTTCTGGCCGAAGGATTCGCAATAGACGGTCTTCTCGTCAGGATGGCCCATGGCTCCGACGCCGGCACCCTGCTGGCTGTAGGCCTGCTTGATGTAGTAGTCCACCCAGGGGTCACAGGCCGTCGGCGGTGAGGCCGAGAAGTAGTCCACAATGACCAGTTTCTCGGGATACGGGCCGTTGGGGCCGAATATCTTGTCACATTCCTCGATGGCCCAAGTCAAGTGCTGGCCGTTCCAGCCCTCGTAGTCAAAGTCGGCACCGTCGAGGCCAGTCTCCACTACCGTGTCACACACCCAGCGGGCATAGGCACGGATGGCCTCCTCGCTGCGGTCGCTCGATAGGTCATAATACTTGCCGTCAACAGTGAAACGGTGGTTATAGTTCGACGCATCGGCATGGAAGATGAAGCGGGTGCCCTTCTTCTCACGCGTCTCGATCATATCCTGATAGGCTATCGGGTGGGTCTCGGGCGTCGGGATGCCCATCCACAGGTTGACCAGGTCGATGCTGTCGGGCAGGCCGATGATGCGCTCGCCCCACGAGGCCGGGTCCTTGTAGCCGCTGGCCCCCTCAATGGGTGCCCAGTCGGCATAATAGACGTAGCAGATCTCATGCTGACTCGCCTTGTAGTCACGCAGGGCCTGGTAATAATCCTCGCTATACTCTTTCAACGGCTGCAGGTCCAGTGCCACCGGCTCAGTATCACACGAGATGAACAGAGCCAATAACACCGCAGCAATGATATATCGTATCGGTTTCATATCCAATAATTTCTCTAATCACTAATCACTAATCTCTAATCACTAATCACTAATCACTTTCTTGTCCCACCACAATCGTGTGCCGCCGTTGTCCTGGCCTCCGCCCTGGGCTTCACTGTCCAGCAACCTGACAGCGGCCTGGACAGCGGCCTCGTTGGTATTGTACTCCTGCACCGGGAAGGGGCAGCGGCGCACCTGTATCTGGGTGTCAATCAGGCCCTGGCTGTCGTTGTTAACGACGGGCAACAGGCGCGGATAGCCCGTGCGCCGGAACTCAGCCCAGCCCTCGCAGCCGTCGGGGTACATCGCAATCCACTTCTGCGTGATGATGCGCTCCAGGTTGGTCTCGAAGTCGGCCTCATCGTTCCAGGCGATGGTAATGTCGCTGGGGGCGTTGGCGGCGTTGCCGCCGGCGGTGCGGTCCACATAGCGGGTGGGCTTCAGCGTCGAGTTGGTCAGATAGGCATCCTCGCCGCTGACGTTGTTCTCGCTGAACGATGCACGGATGCCCGCCTCATAGTAGGCCCGGGCGGTGCCGCCCATGTTCCAGCCACGCAGGGCAGCCTCGGCGCGAAGGAAGAAGCCCTCGGCAGCCGTCATCCACACGATGGGCGTGGTGGCACGGTCAATGTTCAGGTTGGAAATATACACGCCGGCATAGCGCGTGGGATTCATGTTGTGGACTCCCAGGCGCACGCCGTGGTACTTGTTGTCGTTACTAGCGGGAATGAAGTAGGCCGCCAGGCGCGGGTCGCTGTAGCCGTTCATGTAGCAGTCCATCGTAGCTCCCATGCGTACCTCGCCGGCATTGAAGTTGTAGGCCATGTCGTAGTTCGGGTGGAAGTAGGTCAGGCGGCCGTGCAGCAACTGGGCGCGCTCGGCTGCCGTCTCGATGAAGCCCAAGGGACAGGCCGCCGACTTCTCAGCCTCACGCTGGGCCAGGGCGGGGTCAGCATAGACCACGCGCAGTGCCAGGCGCAGGCGCAGGGTGTTGGCAAACTTCACCCAACGGGCGACGTTGCCCTCATAGACGTTGTCATAGTCCGGCAGCAGGGTGCCGCCCGACTCGGCCAGCGGCGTGAGCACGTCGATGGCGCTGTCGAGTTCGGCAAAGAAGCCGCTGTACACCTCCTGCTGGCGGTCATAGGCCGTTCCCAGCGTTCCGCTGCCGAAGTGCAGATAGGGAATCGGGCCGTACATATCGGTCACGCGGTGCAGGGCCTCGACCTTGACGATGGTGGCCAGCGCGGCCACGGCGGGCTGGCCCATCTCTTCGGCCACGCGGGTGACACGCTGCCAGGCAGGCATCACCTCGCTGAAGGCGCGCGTGAACATCTGGTCATACCAGCCGCTCACAAAGCTGTAGGAGCCGTTGTGCACACCGTTGCGCCAGGTGCCCGTGAGGCCGATGTAGCCCGAGAAGGGGTCCGCGCTCAGGCCCTGTGCTACCTGGTAGTCCGACGAGAGGCAGTTGCCCGACCCGTCGTCAAAAAGGACCACGCGGTTGACCATCTGTGAGAAGAAGGCACCCACGTTCTGGTAGTCATTGGCGAGTTCCTCGTCGGTGAGTTCGTGCTGGTTGGTGTTGATATCATCAAACGACTTGGTGCATCCTGCAAGCAGCACGACAGCACACATATATATGAGAATTCTTGTCTTCATAGCCGTCATTAGAATTTGAGTTTCACATTAAATCCCATCGTTCGCAGGCTGGGCTGCATGAAGTAGTCGATACCCTGGTAATAGGTTCCCGTGTTGGAAGTCGCCTCGGGGTCGTAGGGGGCCTTGTTGTAGAGCATGCACAGGTTGTGGGCGACAAAGGACACGTTCAGTCCCTTGATCCACTTCACCCATCGGTTGATGGGCACATCATAGCTGAGGCTCAACTCGGCAAGGCGCAGGTTAGTCGCGCTATAGACATAGCGTGAATCGACCGTGCCATTGGGATTGCCCACGGTCTGGTAATAGCCCTGGGCATTGATTTTCTTGCCGTTGATGACCACACCGCCATCGTTGCGGGCGTCCTGTGTGGCTTGTGAAGCACCATAGTAGTCCAGAATGGTCTGGGTCTCGCTCACGACGATACCGCCATAGCGGTAGGCAAACAGGGCAGACAGGGTCACACCCTTGAAATTGATTGAGTTGCCCCACGACAGGTTGTACTTGGGAGCGGCTTGGCCAGCATAGATGTAATAAGCATTATTGTTGGGATTGGCCTCTACGCTCTGGCGCTCGGGATTGACATAGATGGCGCCGTGCTCATCGGTCTTGAGCGTCGAGACATACACATCGCTCAACGTGCCGCCCTCAGTCAGGCGAATCTGGTAGCCCGAGGTGCCACCCATGTAGAGCTCATCCAGGTTATATATCTCGCCGTCGATGGGGTTGCGCCAATTCTTGAGCAGCTCCTTCACTTTGTTTTGGTTAAGTGTCCAGGTTAAATAAGTATCCCAAGTCACCGGGCCTAGTGGCTGGGTATAACGCGCAGTGAGTTCAACGCCCTCGTTATCCACACGTCCGCCATTGACCACCGCAGTGGTATAACCCGACGATGCGGGAAGCGTGGGATAGAAGAATTGGTTGCGCGTGGTGGACTTGTAAAGAGTCATATTCATGCGCAGGCGGTTGCGGAACATATACAGGTCGATACCGGCTTCCTGCGAATTAGTGCG
Source organism: uncultured Bacteroidales bacterium (assembly GCA_902760865.1). Lineage (GTDB taxonomy): Bacteria > Bacteroidota > Bacteroidia > Bacteroidales > Muribaculaceae > Sodaliphilus. The sequence goes on from CACWID010000002.1 coordinate 180,202, forward strand.
CTCGGGCTTGAGGTCTGTAAGCATCCGCGTCGAGGTCTCGGCAAGACCGGTCGAGGGGTTGATGGAATAGGTCTCACGCGTCAGGAAAGGCTCGCCCGGCTCGTTACCCACCTGTGAGTAGCCTATGCGGGTCTTGAAGTAGTTGAGCCAATCACATTCTATACCCAACTCTTTCAACGCGTCGGTCCATATACACGATAAGCCAGCTGACCAGTAGAAATAACTCTTCTCGAGTTTGCTCGACCAGTCGTTGCGGGCAGTAAAATCAAGATAAACAATACTTTGACCTCCCACTTGAGCCGTAGCATACACGCTCTGCAATTGGGTGCGGTAACCGCTCTGCACGGGCTTGAAAGTCGAGTTGGAAGTCTCCACGTTGGCCAGAGTGAACTTGTTGGCGGTACCCTTCAAGTGGCCGCTGAAGCCCTCGATGCTGTTGTCGCGCTGGTCAAAACTCGTGCCCAGCACAGCATTCAAACTCAAATGGCCATCAGCAATGTAAAAGTATTTGTCGAACTTGGCGAAGGCCTCGGCATACAGCTGGCGGTTGCTCACGTTGCGCAGGCCGTAGTGGCCATATTTGGAGGCATAAAGCGTGTTGGTCGAGGCGAAGAATTTCTCCTCATACTTGTCGCTGCTCTTGTCGTACTTCACACGGCCCGTGATGTCGAGCCACGGGGTGATGCGCCAGTTGAGCGACACGGTGGCCTGATGGCGCTCCTTGTGGTTGACAAAACGCTCACGCTCGGTCTCCCAATAGGGGTTCTCCATCGAGATGTCGTAGTTGTAGGGCCAGTACTGCACGGGGAAGTTGCGGCCAGTGTCATAGCGCTCGTAGTAGCCCAACTTGCTGAAATCGTCACCAGCGGGGAACAGATAGACGGGCACCAGCGGGTTGTGGTACTGGCCCTGGCTGATCATGTTCTGCTCCTTGACGGCCGCAAGCATGTAACTCAGATCCAGGGTCATGCGGTCGTCGAGGAAGTTGGTGGTATTGCGCACGCTCACGTTGTAGCGGTCGTAGTTGTTGCTGTGGATGATGCCTTGCGAATTGGTGGCGCCGAGCGAAAGATAAGTCTGGTTCTTGTCGGTGCCTGTGCTCAGGCTCACCGAGTTGGCGATGTTGGTCCCCGTCTGGAAGAAGTCGGCCGGACGGTAACTGCTGGGCTCAGCCAGTTTCTCGCCCCAGCTGAAGTAGCTGCCCGTCTCACTCGGTCCGTACTGGTTCTGGAAACGGGGCAACACAAAGGGCTTGGAGAACTGGAAACTGCCGTTGTAGGTCACATCCACCCTGCCCGCACGGCCGCGCTTGGTCGTGATAAGGATGACACCGTTGGCGGCATTGGCACCGTAAAGCGCCGCTGCCGAGGGACCCGTCAGGGCGCTGATGCTCTCGATGTCGTCGGGGTTGATGTTGCTGGTGGCGTCACCAGTCTGACCCGCGCCGGCAAAGATGCCCTCGGGCTGCTCGCTAGCGAGGTTCTGCATGGGGATACCGTCCACGACATAGAGCACGTTGTTGTTGCCGTTGATGCTCTTGGCACCGCGCATCACGACGCGGCTGCTGCCGCCGGCACCCGTCGCACTGGCATTGATGGTCACACCGGCGACCTTGCCCGTCAGTGAATTGACGAAGTTAGCGTCCTGCACACGCATCAAGGCATCGCCTTCCACCTGCTGCACGTTGTAGGACAGCGACTTGGCCTCCTTCTTGATGCCGAGGGCGGTCACCACGACCTCACCGAGGTCGCGGGCAGCAGACGGTTCCATCGTAATTGTCAGGTTAGAGCCATCCACCCGCACTTGGCTGGTAGTATAGCCCACATAGCTTACGGTTAGGGTGGCTCCTTGGGCCGCACTGATGCTGAACCGGCCGTCAAAATCGGTGGCCGTGCCCACATTGGTGCCCTTGACGTTGACGGTAGCCCCGATCATGGGGTCGCCGTTCTCATCGAGCACCTGTCCCGTCACCGTCGAGGCCTGCACCACGCCGTTCTGCCCCTGCGGCACGGGTGCGGCCATCGCCACACCACCGCCCACAGCGAGCGCAAGTGCCGCCATGTAGAGACGCAAAACCTTGCATCTCCACAACTTGGATTTCAGTCTTTCTATCATAATACATTTATTGAATTGATGTTGATGTCACAAAGGTAGTGATGATTCTTAATACCATCAATCTTTTAAATGAAAAAACAACAGACGCCTCCTGATTGGAGGCGCCTGTCATATCTGTCGCCAAAAGCAGCTAATGGCTAAAAGCTGATGGCTTATTTACTTGATGACCTTAGCGGTGGTGGTGCTGCCGTCGCTGTAGGTGGTAACGACGATGTTCACGCCATCGACGGGCTGAGCGCTCTGCTGGCCGGCCAGGTTGTAGTAAGCAACGCTGCTGACGGTCTTGGTGGCACTGAGCTCCTCTACCGAGGTAGTGTTCTCGATCTCGACGTTGATGTCGGTGTAGATGTTGTCGAAGGTGAACGTTCCACGCTGGGTACCGCCAACAAATACAGCGTACTCCTTGGTGTGGTCCAGGCAGCGGTAGATGCCAGGCTCGTCAGCCACCAGCACGTTACCGTCCTCATCGCGCAGCTCATAAATGGTGTCATAACCCTTCATGCTCACGCGGATGTCGTTGGTGTAATAGGGAGTGCGGAAAGCGGGCAGACGATACTCGGGAAGCTCATACATCAGCTCGGTGCCAGTCCAACCGGGAACGTACTGCACGAGGTCCTGGGTCTCACTGTTGAAGCAGATGTTGCCAGAGCGCATCAAGCTTGCATACTGCACGTCGGCGTTGTCATAGGCCATGTAGTGATACTCGATGTGGGTACCGCCGTCAACAACGGGGTTGTAACGGTTGATGAGCCACAGGGTCAGGTAGATGTTCTCACCGGTGTACCAGAAGGGCATGCGGGTGTCATCGGGATGGCCGAAGGGGATGTCCACAACAGCGCAGAGATTATCACGGCTCGAGTTCTTGTCGATGGGGCAGATAACGCCACGGTTGTCGAACTGGGTTCCACGATAAGTGATGGTATCGGTGCACAACTGGCCATTGGGCAGGTGGGTGCTGTAGCCATCGAACAGGTCAAGGAAGTCGAGGGTCCTCTTCTCCAGGGGGATGTTGCGGCACCATGCCGTTACAACCTGATAAAGGGCACTCTCATCCTCGCAGGCCTGATAGAAGCCGTCCAGGGCAAGGCCGATAACCTTGGCATCCTTGGGCAGGGTAGCCGTACCCCTCTCAGTGTCACCGCAAGCAAAGTCGTTGGCGGTTACCAGGTACTCGGGCTGATACTTAATCGGGCGATAGCTCTTTCCGGTCTCAGGATTGGTGTAGGTGGTCCAGATTTCCTGTGAGCACTCGGGATTGATGGGCAGAGCGAACAGGAGCGTGTCATTGGCGGGCTGCTCGATGTTGGCAGCATTCACATGGATAGCGGCATTGGCAGAGCCAAAGCCGATAAAAGCCATTGATAAAGCTAAAAGTAAGGATTTCTTCATAAAAATCTTAATCATTTATTGTGTTAGTATATGTTAGTTTACATCCGAATATAATTGCGCAAATTTACGGCAAAAAAACAAACCCGCAAACAAATTCTCAATATTTTTTAAGGATTGACCGATTTTTCACCATGGCAACTAGCTGTCCCAAAATGAAGACCGGCGATGTGCCCAGGATGATGGCAATCCATGTGGATGCCGACAGCGGCGCACAGTTGAACAGCAGGGGGCAAAACTGCACAAGCACAATCTGACCCACAAAGATGATGATAGCCACCGACCAGAACACCTTGCTGTCCTCCATGTTGTTGAACGCCCATTTGCCCGTGGCAAACGTCCTGGCATTGAGCATGTTCCAGAACTGCATAAACACAAATACGCTGAAGAAAATGGCCATCTCATGCGGGCTGATGTTGGGGTTGACCCCGCGCACGAACACGCGCTCTCCGCCGTTGGCCGAACGCACAAAATAGTAGTACAGGCCTATCAGCAAGGCGGCAAACACAAAGCCGGAGATGAGGATGAAACGCTTCATCGACGGCGTGATGATGCTGGCGCGGGAGTCACGGGGACGCTGGCGCATGAGCACGCTGTTGGGGGGCAACGAGGCCAAGGCTAAGGCGGCAAAGGTGTCCATGATGAGGTTCACCCACAGCATCTGGGTGACCGTCAAGGCCGGCTGCTTGCTGAAGAACGACCCGACGGCAACCACCAGGCAGGCACACACGTTGACCGCCAGCTGGAATATGATGAAACGCTGGATGTTGCTATACAGGGAGCGGCCCCAGAGCACCGCCTTGTTGATGCTGGCAAACGAGTTGTCAAGGATGGTAATGTCGCTGGCCTCCTTGGCCACGGCGGTGCCATCGCCCATCGACAGGCCCACCTGGGCGGCATTGAGCGCAGGAGCGTCGTTGGTACCGTCGCCGGTGACCGCAACGACCTCGCCCTGCTGCTGGAGCAGACGCACGAGGCGTGCCTTGTCATCGGGGCGGGCACGGGCCATAATCTTTATCAAGCGGGCACGCTGGGCCGCATCGTCGTCAGTCAGGGCGGCAAATTCGGGCCCGGTGATGATGGCGTCATCGGTATCATTATCGGTCCACAGGCCCACCTGACGCCCGATTTCGCGCGCCGTGGCACCCGTGTCGCCGGTCACGATCTTCACCTTGACGCCGGCATTGCGGCAGTCCTGGATGGCGGCCGGCACGTCGGCACGCACGGGGTCGCTGATGGCAGCAATTCCCAGCAGCGTCAGCGGCTGCATGTCACCTGCCTTCAAGCGCTTGAGCGCCTTCTCGGCATCCTCGTCCTTAGCCAGTTCAACGCAGGCGAATGCCAGCGTGCGCATGGCCTTGGACTGGTAGTTGGTCAGCTCGTCGGTCACCAGCTGGAAGGCCACATCGCCCGCAACCTTGTCACACATGCGGATAACGACCTCGGGGGCTCCCTTGAGCAACAACATGCGCTTTCCGGTCGCGCTGTCGATGACAGTTGCCATATACTTGGTCATCGTCGAGAACGACAGCTGGGCCAGGGGCTCGCTGCTGTCGCGCACCGACATATAGTCAACACCGGCCTCATGCAGCCACAGCAGCAGGGCACCCTCGGTGGGGTTGCCCAGGGCCACGACATGTTTGGGGTCGCTGTCGTCAAGGAATGCGGTGCTATTGCAGGCAATGCCCTCGGTGACCATCACACTGGCCTCATCATCGGCCAGACGGTCGCCGTTCTCCAGGCCATAGAAGTGGGCCTGATAGACCTGCATCTTGTTCTGGGTGAGGGTTCCGGTCTTGTCGGTACAGATGACCGTCGTGGCGCCCATGGTCTCACAGGCGTGCATGCGTCGCACCAGGTTGTTGTTCTTGAGCATCTTGCGCATGCTCAGGGCCAGCGACAGCGTGACGCTCATCGGCAGGCCCTCGGGAACCGACACGACGATAAGCGTGACCGCAAGCATCACCGTCTCGATGAAGTATTGGGCATCGGCGACGAAGCCCTCGCTGCCGACCCAGAAGAATTCAATCACACGGCCCAGCACCAGCAGACCCGCCATGACATAGCTGCCCCGTGAGATGAGGCGGCCCAGGCGGTCGAGCTGCTGCGTGAGCGGCGTCTTGATGTTGTTGTCAATCTGTGAGTCGCGATAGACCTTGCCATACTCCGTCATGTCGCCCACGCGCTCGACACGCATCACGGCGTTGCCCTCGATCACGGTGCTGGCACGCAGCAGCAGCGTCGGGGGATAGGTAACCTCGACAGCCTCGGCGGCAGCGACGGGGTCATGGGTCTTCCAGGCCGACGGCTCGCCGGTGAAGGAGCTCTCATCAACCCTGAGGCTGAAGCTCTCCAGCACCGTTCCGTCGGCGGGCACCTTCTCGCCCGTCTCGAGGATGACGATGTCGCCCACCACGATATCGCAGCGAGGCACCTGGGTGACGTGGCCGTCGCGCACCACCTTGACACCGACGTGGTCGTCGGTCTGGTTGAGCAGGCGGAATTTCTTATTGGCATTGACCTCGACCAGGAAGCCCACCAGCGTGGCCAGGACGATGGCAATGAAAATGCCCAGCGGCTCAAAAAAGATGCTCAGGCCCATGTTCAGCCAGTGATACTCATACACTGACAATCCCACCGACAGCAGCAGTGCCACCAGCAGGATCTTGATGAGCGGATCATTGAATTTCTCCAGGAACTGTCGCCACAATGGCGTCTGCTCGGGCGCCGTGAGCACATTATTGCCGTGCCTCTCTCGGCTGGCAATCACCTGCTCGGCGGTCAATCCTCTATCGTGTTTCTTTTTCTTCATCAGCTTTGCCAATTTTCTCAATTGAACTAGGCAGACCTTGCGGCAACAACCATGCCAACAAAAAAAGATTTGACACATCCGACACGGAATGTATCAAATCTTTCATGCGATTGTCATCCAGCTGTAATCTGCTTGGGCAAGGGGCGTCGTGTGAAACGAGCCTTGTTGAAAATCGAGTCCCAGCGCAACTTAATCACGCCCCATAACGCCTCAAAGAAGATGCTCGAGTTCATCTTGCTCGTGCCCAGCACGCGGTTGACGAACACGATGGGAACCTCCTTGATCCTGAAGCCCATGCGGTGAGCAGTGAACTTCATCTCGATCTGGAAGGCATAGCCCTTGAACTCGATGGCGTCCAGGTCGATGGACTGCAGCACCTCGCGGCGGTAGCACACAAAGCCTGCAGTGGTGTCGCGCACATCCATCCCGGTAATCAGCCTCACATAGGCCGACGCATAGTAGCTCATCAGCATCCTGCCCATGGGCCAGTCCACGACATTCACCCCTGTCAGGTAACGCGAACCCACCGACAAGTCGGCTTGGCCCGAGGCACAAGTGGCCTGCAGCTCAGGCAGCTTGCTGACGGGGTGCGAGAAGTCGGCGTCCATTTCGATGACGTACTCATAGTGACGGTCCAGGGCCCACTTGAAACCCGCGATATAGGCGGTGCCCAAGCCCTGCTTGCCGGCGCGCTTGAGGATGTGGATGCGGTCAGGACGCTCAGCAATCATTTCATCGACAATGGCGCCCGTACCGTCGGGCGAGTTGTCATCGACGATAAGCACATCAAACTGGTGCTCCTCAAGAGCGAGCACGGCGTTGATGATATTCCTCACGTTTTCCTTCTCGTTATAAGTAGGAATGATTACTAAGCTGTCTGACATCATGATGAGTGTCTGCTGTTTATAGTTCGTTTTAGAATTGAAGTACAAAAGTACTGCTTTTTTTTCATTATAGCGGAACAATCGGTCATAATATTGCCTTTTTAGCAAGTTTTTATTGTACTTTCGCACCGCTTAACAATTCCAGTACCATGAGAAATACAGCAAATACCGTGCCACAATCACCCACGGCAACCTCATTTTCCTAAGACAAGAAAGACAACTAAATACAACATCCATCGCACACCCAACGAAATAACAACTAAATACCGTCTCTAGATGAGCGCGTTAGCAACTCCCCCTCTAATCTTAGAGGGGGCCGGGGGGCGTTGACGCTACAGATAAAAGGCCGGGGGGCGTTGACGCTACCGTTGAAAGCAATTAGTCGCGGTAGCACTAAGTTTTTGATTTCTTATACCCTTGAGCCATCCCACCCATTTGCCGTAATTTTCACGCAAACGATTGCACAAAAAAAAACGTTAAGGCCGCTCCTTTTCCCACATTATTTAAAAACATCACTCTACATTTGCTTGCTCTAATCTGCAGAAGTTATTTTCCTAAGCACGATTCCAACTTTCAGATAAGCCAAAAAGATGTTTTCAGGGAAATTTAACCTACCAACGATTACGACCATCAACATAGATTACCAACACTAATTTATAACCATCATTCAAAAAAATGAACAGAGTGAAATTTCTAAGAAAAGCCGCATTGAGGCTGTTTGCCTTGATGCTATGTATGGCTGCGACCGTGCCGCAGCTATGGGCTCAAACCTACACTGTGGCCGGTAGCGACGCACAAGCGCTGGGCACAACTTGGGACCCAGGAAACACGAGTAACAACATGACGCTGTACAGCGGCAACATGTACTACTTGTTGAAAACGGTCACCTATTCGTCAAATACCAACGGCGAGTACAAAATCACCGTCAACAACAACTGGACTGTATCCTATGGTGCAAATGGTGGCAGCGACAATGTTTCCTACTCAGTGAACAGCGGTACTGGATATGTTTGCTTCGCGTTCAACTCAAGTAGCCATGTGCCCCACATGGTTTCCTCCCTGCAGAACGTGATTGTGACCGGCAGTGACACCCAGGCGCTGGGCGTATCGTGGGGACACACCAACACGAGCAACAAGATGAGTACCACCGACGGTATCACCTACACGCTCGTTCGCAATGTGGACTATACTGCAGCTACAAATAATTTGCAGTGTAAGGTGTGTGTAAATGGTTCCGACTATTATGGCACCAGCACCGGCGGCAATGTCTATTATAACATCCCTAGCGCCGGCTCCTACACGGTGACCTACAACTTCAATGCTGTGACCGGCATTGTTACCGTGGATGCTCAATCAGCCACCCCGGTAATCCCCGATTATTACATCACGGGCGACAACGGCTTGGGACTGGGTGGATTCAAATTCAATCCTACCACTACCCTGACCTATGACAGCGACAATGACGTTTATACCTACAGCTACAACGTCACCTCGGCAGGCACTTTCTACTTCGCATTTGCCGATGGCCCTGGTAGCGACTGGAATGATTTTAACAACAACCACCGCATTGGCCCCACTAGTGGCAATGAAACCGTTAACCTGAATGGTGGCTGGGCCACGACCCAAATGGGAGGTGGCAGCTATGCAGTAACTGTGGATGCCGGTCTAGTGACCATTACCCTGGACGCGACCCACATGCGTTACAAGGTTGACGGGACAGCTCCCGTCATCTCGGTTGACTACTACGTCGTGGGCTCCGATACCAGCATCTTCCCCAACGGATGGACGGCAAACAGTGCTACCCATATGTCCGAGACCAGCACCAACAACTATAGCTGGACGGCCAGCAATGTCCATCTTACGGCAGGCACCAACTACGATTACAAAGTGACTGACGGCAGCGGCGGTTGGTACCCAGACAACAACGCAATCCTTACCGTTCCCAAAAGCGGTAGCTACGATGTGGAGTTTACCTTCAACAGCAGCACTCATGCAGTCAATGCCGTGCCCACGCTCCTTACCGAAGATCCGGTTTATACCTTCGACATCTATGTGCGCTACACGGGCATTCAAGATGTGAACAACGTGTACGCTTACGGCTGGGACGCTCAGAACAATGAGACTTTGGGCGATTGGGGCGGCACGAAGCTGTCGGATATGGCCCCGACGACGATCAACGACCACACCTACTATCACGTCACCTTGACGTCTTATTACCAGACGCTGAACATCCTCTTCAACGAGAATGCCAGTGGCTCCACCCAGACTACTGACCTGGCACTGCAGCCTGGCAACAGTTATTTCACTTACGGCGGCGGTAGCATCGTCAGCGGTCCCAACCCCCAGGCCGATGAGGCTGACCCGACCTATGACTACACCATCTACGTGCGCTACAAGGGCAATGCTGCTCCTTACATGTACCTGTGGGAGGGCTCCGATACCGAACTGCTGGGCGCATTCCCCGGCACGGCACTGGCAGATGCCCCCTTCACAACCCAGGTCATCAACGGCTATACTTACTACAAGCATACCGTGACCGGCTCGCATTATCCAGCATTGGGCATGATTCTCAGCGAGGGCCGCGCTGGCCAGACCGGCGATCTGTCCGTGACTTCTGGCACCAGCTACTACACCTATGCTGGCGGCAGCACCATTGACGGACCCAAGGCCGAGGCCGATCCCGCTATCACCTATTATGCCCAGAGCAGCTTTGGCGGCTGGACCACCGAGGGCACTCAGATGACAGCCAACGGCGACGGCAGCTATAGCAAGACGTTCACCGGTCTCAGCCTGACGAGCGGCACGACCTATGAATACAAGGTCTATGGCGCCGACGGCACCAACGACGGTGTGTGGATCGGTGACAGCAATGGTGACAATGCCACCTTCACGGTGGGCATGAGCGGCACCTATGACGTGACCATCACCCTGAACAGCGACGGCACCCTCAGCCACCAGCTCACGCTGACGGCGGCCGCTACCATCTACATCGATGGTGACGGCGTGCTGGGCGGCTTCTCCTATGCCCCCGACAAGGCCATGACCTATGAGGGCAACGGTATCTACACCTGGACCGCCACGCTCGCCGAAAAAGCAAAGACGCAATTCGTGTTCGCTAACGGCCAGGGCACTGACTGGGAGGACTTCAACAACCACTACCGTATCGGTCCCGCCACTGCCAATGAAGCCTACACCGTCAACAGCGGCTACACCGGCACACAGCTTGCCGGTGGCGACAACGGCAGCTACAGCGTGACGGCCGGTGCCGGAGAACTGAAGTTCTACTTCGACGCCGTGAACATGCAATATCAAGTCACCGGCACCGTTCCTCCCATTTTCTACTATGTGAAAGGTACGCCCACCAGCATCTTCCCCAATGGTTGGGACAATGTCGGTCCCGAGACCAAGATGACCCAGGATGCCACCACCGGCAACTATTCCTGGAGTGCCGACGGCATCCACTTGACTCACAATGGCGAGTACAAGTTCAAGGTATTCGGCGACGACGACACCTGGTATCCCGCCGATAATGACGTGAATCTCGAATTCAATGTTGACGGCACCTACAACCTGGTCATCAACTTTGATGGCACCAACGTGACCTACGACCTGACGCTCGTCGAGGCCGACAGCCAGGGCGCTTACTACATCACCGGTTCCCAGGGTCTGGGTCTGGGCTGGAGCTATGCTCCCGAGACCGAGATGACCTTTGATGCTTCAACGGGACTCTACACTTACACCACCCACGTTGATGAGGGTGGCATGTATAACTTTGTGTTCGCCAATGGCCAGGGCAGCGATTGGGCCGACTTCAACAGCGGTTACCGTATCGGTCCCGCCAGCAACAACAACCAGGCCATCACCCCCGACGGCAACTGGAACAGCACCCAAATGGCCAACGGCAATGACGGTTCCTATAGCGTCACCGTCAATCCCGGTACCATCACCTTTACGCTGGATCCCGCCAATATGCGCTTCAAGGTAGAGGCCGATGTACTGACCCACAACTACACGTTCTATGTGTTGCCCAGCGACCACCAGACCGTGCCCTACATCTACCTGTGGGGTCTGGGTACCGACGAGGCCTACTCCAACACCTACCCCGGCAACCAGCTCACCGAGACCGTGGTGCTTGATGACGGCAACACGTGGTACAGACTGAGTGTTGACCTGACGGCTGAGTACATCCATGCCCTCGTCAACGCTGGCGGCAATAGCGCCGACGACACCAAGACGGCCGACATCACCCACATCGACCCGGGTACCTATTACATCTACTGGACGACCGTCAGGGAGCCTGGCGAGAACTACAACGACTATTTCCTGACCAACGTACCGCCTTCACACCCCGGCGGCACCCTGTTCATGATCGGTACCTACTATTACGACAAGCAGCAGTACCACTACGACCCCAACAGCGGTGTCCAGATGAAGTATGATGCCAACACCAGCATCTATTACCTCAACAACGTCAATCTGACGGTGAACAACACTTTCTGCTTCACCACGCAGCTGAGCACCGATTGGGACAACGTCGGTACCCGTTACGGTAACAGCGGCAGCAATGATCACGTTGTGGGAGACGGCGTCACCAACTACTTCCCCATCGACGAGAACTGGGTCAACAAGGCCATCGCCCTCGACGAGTGGAGTGAGATCAACGGTGAATACAGGATGCTCGTGCCCGGTATCTACAACATCCTCGTCAACCTGGAGGAAAAATGGGTCAAGCTCATCAAGACCGACTACTATGAGTTGACGCCCATGAACGTATTCCTGGAGCAGACGCCCAATGTCACCATGAGCGAGGATGGCAACAACTTCATCCAGGATCCCGGCACGGAATACAACACCCAGATCTTCGGTGACGGCAACTGGCCGCTTGCAGCCTACAACGGCACCTTCGGTGACGGTGTCTGGGATCCCCATGACAACGGCAACATGTACCCCGTGACCTACCTCGGCGACACCACGACGGTCGACGGCAAGACATGGTGGCACTGGCAGGTCGAGGCATCGATTGCCGAGCTGTTCTTCACCAGGCTCAACAATGAGCCTCTCCAGAGCGACACCATCCGCCGCAAGGCCGGTGTGCTGTGGGTAACCTGGGACGAGGTGGACGGCCAGGCTACCTTGACCGACCACTCGCGTGAATACTTTGAGGCTGCAGCCAATGCCTTGCCCACTAATGCCGTGGTGATGGAGGGACACTACTATGTGTACTTCATCAACACCGTGGACTGGGATAGGGTTTACTGCTACGCCTGGGACAACAACGAAGTCGAGGGTGGAGGCGTTGACCACACCTTCCTTGACGGTTATTCCCGTCAGATGAACATCTGGCCCGGCCAACCCTGTGAGCTGGTGGGCATCGATCCCGTGACGGGTTATGAGGTATGGCGCTACGACTTTGGTACCATCATCGGCACCGAGATTCCCAATGGCGGCATCATCTTCAACGACGGCAACGAGTATGCCGAGACCGAGGCCAAGGAGCAGACCGGTGACTTTGAGTACATCAACGGCGCGGTCTATGACTACCTGGGCATGGTTGACGGTGCCTTCACGCTCAACAACCTCATCCGCAAGGGTGCCAAGGACGTCCGCTACACCTTGAGCAACGACCTGATGGGTGTTTACTATGACAAGGACGCCGTTACCAGAATATGGTACAAGGATGTACATGAGGAACTCGTCTCTGAGGACATCGTCGGCGCACTCTACGCCAAGGATCTGAACCTCTATGGCGAAAAGTCTTTGAAGCCCGATTCGTCCTACACCGACTATGTCTATGACATCTGCTACAGCGATCACACCGCAGGCCGCTCACAGATCATGCTCAAGAAGACTACCTACGACCAGAGTAACTGGGTGAAGCTCGTTGTTTCTCCCAACTATGACGGTCGCGGTGCTGTCGTGCCCAAGGACCAGCGTCCCGACCTGAGCCAGTATGTCAATCACATCATTCCTGCAGGCACGCTCGACGTGTTCCTGACCGACTCCATCAACCCGACAGCCCACGTGCTGAGCATCAGCAAGGGCCAGGAAATGAAGTATGAGCCCAATGTCTATATCTCAACCCACTTCAACGATACCATTGTGTTCAACTACACCCATCAGGACTGGATTGACGCCGAACTGCCCTTCAACTACAGTTGCCAGCCCCAGATCATCTGGGAATATGACACGATCGAGGACATCGTCACGGTAACCGGCGGCAAGGCCATACGCAGGCCTGACTACAGCCGTCCCTACAAGATGTTCTATGTAGCGCCCAAGCCCCAGGAGATTGCTTATATCACTTGGGTAGTCTATGACAACTACAACGAGGATGAGACATGGCCGGGGTATGAACACGGCAAGTACACGCCTTATACCCAAGAGAGTGGCAGCGCCAAGTATCCTGAGGATCCTGGACGCTTCTATGCTCCCATGAACTGGAACCGCAGCATCAACATCGATGCTAGTGCTTATCCCCTGCTCTCTCAGCTCACCGAAGCCAGCGAGATTGAGAAAGCCCTCGGTGGCTGGTCGCCCGAGTATGGTCCCTACAGCAATGGCTTCATGCAGCATGGCGCCATCAAGGTCAACTGGTCGCTGTTTGATGTGGAAGCCAGCGGTGGCCCGTGGTGGCAGATTATCAAGCCAGGACAGGCCTACAAGTTCAAGGCCATCATCCGTTATGCTCGAGGCAGCGGCTTCACCGACCACGAGGATGACTTTGACGACACGGCCAACAACTACTACTATGGCCCGAGCAACGGCTCTTCGACGACCGACGCCCTGGGTAACCTCACTCCCGGACCGGGCACCGTGTTCAACGCACCTCGCCGTGGTAACGAGACGGGTTACCCCAACATGTACTTCGCTGACTACGACGAGCTCGATGAGAGCAAGTTCATCATCTTCCCCATCGAGGCCAGCAGCGGCGAGTCCAAGGGCGATGAGATGGGCAATGTCACCTCTGTCAAGGAAGTGATTAGCGATGTTGCCGCTTCACGCACCGTCAGTGCTGTCCGCTACTACAACGTGATGGGTGCCGAGAGTGACAAGCCCTTCGACGGCGTCAACATCATGGTCATCACCTTCAGCGACGGTTCTCGCGTTTCCCGCAAGATCCTGCGCTAACTCCTGACCGAGGTAACGCCTCACCTGACACCAGAAAGGCTGCCCGCAACCGCGTGGCAGCCTTTCTTTCTTGACCGTGCTTGAAAAAAGAAAGAAAAAAGGGGAATGAGTAACGGAAAAGTTGTAACTTTGTAGTTTCAAAAAACAATTCAGCACGCAATGACAACTATGCACGATACCAGCAAGCAATATGATGAGGTGATAGCCCAGTGCCGCGAACTGTTCATCAACAAGATGAAGGACTACGGCCCCTCGTGGCGCATCCTCAGGCCTCGGTCGGTTACCGACCAGATTTTCATCAAGGCAAAGCGCATCCGCACCCTGGAACTCAACGGCGAGACCAAGGTGGGCGAAGGCATCTGGCCCGAATTCATCGGCATCATCAATTATGGCATCATCGGGCTGATACAGCTGCAACTGGGCTACAGCGACACGGTGGACATCACCGCCGAGCGTGCCCTGGAACTGTACGACGAACTCATCGGGGCAACCAAGGCCTTGATGATGGCCAAGAACACCGACTATGGCGAGGCTTGGCGCGACATGCGTATCTCGAGCTACACCGACCTGATACTGACCAAGATACAGCGCACCAAGGAGATTGAGAACCACGGCGGCGCAACGCTGGTCAGCGAGGGCATCGACGCCAACTATCAGGACATGATCAACTACAGCGTATTTGCCCTGATCAAGCACAACGAAGGCTCAACTGAAAACTGACAACCAAAAACTGACAACTGACAACTGAAATGACCATCAAAGCCATCATCAATGCAGTGAAGGGAGAGAAGTGGTGCCAGGTCCTCACGGTGCTCATGAGGCTCACCGTGGGCGGCGTCTTCGTCTTCTCGGGCTTCACCAAGGGGGTTGACCCGTGGGGTGGCAGCTACAAGGTCACCGACTACCTCAGCGCCATGGGGATGGAGCAATGGACAGGCACGGCCCTGTTCATCGCCGTTGCCCTTGCCGCGTTTGAGTTCATGCTGGGCATTGCCCTCGTCGTGGGGGCCTACCGCCGCAGCGCGCCCTGGATGGCACTGCTCATGCTGCTGGTGATGACACCGCTGACGCTGTGGATTGCCGTTACCGGGGCAGTTCCCGACTGCGGCTGCTTCGGCGACGCGCTTCACCTGAGCGGCTGGGCGACCTTCGGCAAGAACGTGCTCCTGCTGTTGGGTACGGTCTATCTGCTGGCTTTCAACAGGTCGGTACGGGGCATCTACGGCCCCGCTGTGCAGTGGATGGTGATGGCAGCCTCGTTTGCCCTGGTGATGGCACTGGCCTACTACGGCTACTTCAAGCAGCCGCTCATCGATTACCGCCCCTACCCCGTCGGTACCCGTCTGGTGGCCACCGACGCGGGAGACGCCGATGAGGAGGGCGAGGATGACTTCATCTTCATCTACAGCAAGGACGGCGTGAGCCGCGAGTTCACCATCGACAGCCTGCCCGACGAGGAGGACGGCTGGCAGTATGAGACACGCTACCATGCCCGTCGCCCGCATGGCAAGGTCGTCGTGCAAAACGCCGAGGACAGCAACGGCATCGCCATCCTCGATGATGAGGGCAATGATGTCACTGTCGATGTGCTGGGCGGCAGCCGCCGCACCGTGCTGCTGCTCTTCCCCGACCTGCCTCGAGTGGGTGTCGTAAACTCCTACACCCTCAACGAGCTCACTGATGCCGCCCTGGTGACCCAGGCCGACGTTATCGGGTTGACACCGGCCTCGCCCGGAGAGGTCGAGCAGTGGCAGGACATTTCGATGGCCAGCTACCCCATCTACAATATGGATGACAGCGAGCTCAAGATGATTGCACGCGGCAACCCTGCCGTGGTCTATCTCGAGGACGGCACCATCAAGTGGAAACGCACACTGGCCTCGCTCGAGGACGCCGAGCAGCCCTTCGAACTGGCGCAAATGGGAGAGGACTATGACGCCGACGCCATCATAACGAGGCTGATGGTCACCTACCTGCTTGTGCTGCTCGCCGTGCTCATCATCAACCGCTCGCATCTGGTCGTGAAGAGCCTCTGGCGCCGCAAACCGCAACAAGAAACCAAGGACTAAAAACAAAAGACTGAATACATATATGATTCTCAAACAAGGACAAATCGTTGACAACAGGTGGCATGTGGTTTATCTCATCAAGGAGAACCCCTATGCCGAGAGTTACCGCGTCGAGGACGAGAGCGGCAACCCCTACTTCATGAAGATTTACCGCCTCAAGAACACTCCCGACAAACTCATCAACAACGGGAGCGTCAATGAGATCGAGTGGTCGATGAGCATCAAGCACAAGAACATCATCAGCTTGATCGACTTCGGCACCCACAAGGACGAGGAGGGCGACTGCCCCTTCCTGGTGGCCACCTACTTCAGCGGCGAGCTGCTCAGCGAGATGCTGCAGCGCGAGACCAAGCTTCAGCCCGACGTCGCCACCAAGATTTTCTTGGAGATGCTGCAGGGTCTGCACTACATGCACACGTCGTGCGGCTGTCTGCACAACGACATCACCCCGAGCAATATCATGCTCAGCAACAAGACCGGCGGCACCGCCGAGCTCATCGACCTGGGCCACGTGTCGGCCGGTTTTATGGGCACGCCGCCGTTCGACACCGCCGACCTGGACCCGCGCTATGCCAGCGGCCAGTCGTTCATCGGCAAGTATGACGAGCGCAACGACATCTTTGCCGCTGCAGCCGTGTTCTACACCATGCTCACCGGCCATGCGCCCTGGAACGTGGAATTCACGCCCGACATGACCCGCAAGGACAAAATCAAACTCGTGAAGAAGGCCCGCAGCGAGCAAAGCGAACTCGACCTCAGCGACATCGAGGATGACAAGCTGTGCGACATCCTGCGCAAGGGACTTGCACTGGGCTACAATGATCGCTACGGCAGCGTCAGGGAGATGCTCAAGGACCTCGTCGAGGGTGACGAGAGTGAGACGGCCCAGGAAGTGCGCACCAAGGTGCTCGACGAGGAGTTTGAGGACGTCCTGAGCCACTTCCAGTCCGGAATCGGCGACAGCAACGATAATGATAATGATTACTCTGGCCGCGACTCTCGCTCCAGGCAAGAGTCCGAAACCAGCGCCGATGTGGAGGTGAAACGCGGTGGCGGCAACGGCTTTGCCGACATTGCAGGCATGGACGACCTGAAGGAGATGCTCCGCAAGCGCGTCATCCTCATCCTCAAGGACAAAGAGCTGGCCGAAAAATACAAGCTCACGCCGCCCAACGGCATGTTGCTCTACGGTCCTCCGGGATGCGGCAAGAGCTTCTTTGCCGAGAAGTTTGCCGAGGAGACCGGCTTCAACTTCATCCTGGTCAAGGCCAGTGACCTGGGCTCCATCTACATCCACGGCTCTCAGGGCAAAATCGCCGACCTGTTCAAGAAGGCCGAGGAGAACGCTCCGTCGGTGCTGTGCTTCGATGAGTTTGACGCCTTCGTCCCGAGCCGTTCGGGCGACCTGGGCAGCAACCAGGCCGGTGAGGTGAACGAGTTCCTCACCCAGCTGAACAACTGTTCCAAGCGAGGCATCTTTGTCATCGCCACAAGCAACCGCCCCGACAAGGTGGATCCCGCTGTGCTGCGCACGGGCCGCATCGACAAGCAGGTCTATGTGCCTATGCCCGACGAGACGGCCCGCAAACTCATGTTCGAGCTCTACCTCAAGGACCGTCCCTGTGAAGAAATCGACTGCGACGAGCTGGCACGCAAGGCCGACGGCTATGTCGCCAGCGACATCGCTTATGTCGTCAACGAGGCCGCTACCATCGCCGCCTTCAACCGCGAGAACATCTCCCAGGAGCTGCTCTGCAAGACCATCGAGGGCATCAAGCCGTCAATCAACAAGGACCTGCTGAAGGAATACGAGGAAATGCGCGACAAGATGGAGGGCATCAGCCGCACCAACTCCCTGCCTCGCGTCGGATTCCAATAAAACTGACAACTGAAAACTGACAACTGAAAACTAAATAATTATGGACTTAAACAAACTGATGATCAACTACCTTGCCGAGGAAGGTTTCCGTCCCCACGAGACGGAATTCGGCATCGCCTTTAAGAGCGAAGGCTTCAATTTCCTGTTCTTCAAGGACGAGGACGACGAGCAGTATTTCAGACTGATGATGCCCGCCATCTTTGAGGTCACTGAGGACAACGAGGACACGATCCTGCGTGCGATGAATGATGTGAACAGCAACATCAAGGTCGTGAAACTCTACACCATGGACATGGAGGATGAGGACGGCAAGAAGGAAGTCAGCGTCTGGGTGGCTTTCGAAATCCTGGCCGACACCACGCCCGAGGTCGGTGACATCCTGCCCCGCGCGCTCTCCCTGCTCAAGGGTGCCCGCATCGCCTTCCTCGCCAAACTTGAGGAATTCGCCGACAAATAAGCCCCAATCCTCACGTTAGGACGCAAAATCTGTAGAGACGCAAAATCTTGCGTCTCTATGTGTACTTATGGTAATAACACACTGAAAGCCAACACTTAATCACAATTCATTAGACACAGAGGGAGCAACAACCAATCCTCGGTTGCTGCTCCCTCAAGTCTGATTTAAAGATGATTACTCAGCAGTCAGTATCTCATGGATGACGGCGTTGACGTCGGCAATGTTCACCTCGCCATCGCCATTCACATCAGCTATCATATCCGGGGACGTTGCATAGCATTGCTGAATCGTCGCGTTGATGTCGGCAACGGTGACCTCGCCATCAAGGTTCACATCACCGGTAACGTGGTCAGTCTGTGCGCCGGCCACGTTCTTGAACTGGCTCCAGAAGCTCGCATTGCGATAGTCTTCAACCGAAGCGCCGGGCACGGTGAGCGCAGCCTTCTTGTACACAATCAGGGGGAAACAATCCTTTGCCGCCAGCACAGGAGGCGTCACAGCCTTAGAGGTGATGTCGATAATCGACATACTCTGGGTAAAGGTCTTTGTAGCAATCGACTCGATACTGCTTCCCAGCGACACTCCAGTGAGCGACATACAGTAGCTGAAGGCGCCCTTGCCAATGGACTTCACGCCATCACCGACCGAGACTCTGGCAAGCTGCCCACAATTGTAGAACGCACGATCGCCGATGGCGGTGACCTGGTCGCCGACGGTGACATCAGTCAGCCCTTCACATCCGCTGAAGGCAAAATCTCTGACGGCGGTGACCGATTTGGGGATGACAAGGCTGGTCACCTCTTCATCGGCAACAAACAAGTGGCTGCCCGAACACAACGGATTGGCCGCCTCGTTACCGAATGCAATGGCGCACCAATCCTCAAGGCTGGGGGTATTGACGCGGGACACACCGTTACAGTAAATGAATGCCGAAGGGGCGATGGTGGTCACCGATGCGGGAATCGTCACGCTCTCCAACGAGGTGCAGCCGGCAAAGGCATTCCTGCAGATGGACTTGAGGTCCTCGGGCAGCACCAGGTCCTTGACCAGCTCGCCGTCAATCGCCAACTGGCGGGCGTAAACCAAGGGGTTAGCCGACTCACTCTTGAAGTCGATGGCACACCAGGCGCCGAGGTCGCTGATGTTGACTTGCGACAGGCCTTTGCACCCCAAGAAGGCGTCCTCTTCGATGACGCTCAAGGTGGGAGGCATCGTGAGTGATGCCAGGCTGTAGCAATTGTAGAAAGCATACGGGGCGATGCTCTCCAGACTCTGGCCCAGGTCAACGTGCTGCAGCCCGCTACACCAGCCGAACGCGGTATCGCCAACCCTGGTCTGCCTGGGAGACAATATCAGGTCGGTCATCGATGTGCAGGCATAGAATGCCGCTTCGCCAAGATAGACGTCGCCACCCTTGAACTCCACATTCTCGATTCCCTCGCAGAAGGCAAATGCCGCATACTCAATCGTATCGAGGGTTGCAGGCAGCGTGAGCGACTTCAGGGCGCTGCAGCCATAGAATGCACTGGCATCAATCACCTTCATGCCATCTCCGATGGTGATATCGTTGATACCGCTGCAGAAGGCGAAAGCACACAGCCCGATGCGCTCCAGCGAGTTGGGAAGTTCCACCCGGGTCAACGAAGAACACTCATAGAAGGCATAATCACCGATCGAGGTCACTCCCTCGCCGACGGACAAGCTCGTGATGTGGCTGCAAAGGGGGAAGGCATAGTTGCTGATACGGCCGGCACGACCTGGGATGACGAGTTGAGTCACTTCCTCGCCTTGACAGTAGATCTTGGCATCGTTGAGCAACGGCGAGGAGTTATAGTCTTCAAATTCAATGCTGGCAAAGGAGGCCATGTCCTCGATCTCTACCCTGTCCATGCCGTCGCAATGATAGAAGGCCATGCTGCCGATGCGTTCTATCTCCTTGTTGATGGCAATCTTGTTGAGGCTCCTGCAATTCCAGAAGGCCTGGGCTCCAATCGACCTTACTGTGCCGGGGATTTCCACATCGGTCAGGTTTTGACAGTTCCTGAAGGCATTATTGCCGATAGCGGTGACCGTACAGGTCTCGCCGTCATGGCTCACAGTGGAGGGAATGGTCACGGCACCCTGATAGGAATTGAAGAGGTTGTTCCTCGTAACGACAGTCGCCTCTGAGCCGTTTTTCTTGTAATAGACGCCATCCTCCTCAAAGTCATAGAGAACAGCGGCCACGCCATCCTCGCGTGGATATACTTTATGGACCATATCTTGGGCATAATTGAACGTGTACTCTCCTGAGCCCAGCATGTCCAGAATGAAATAGCCGTCCGAGCTTCCACCCCAGCCCCAATTCACATGGTACCTGCCGTCGTCATAGCCGTCGAGCACAAAAGCATGGCCCGAATCCATGCTACTGCCTGAATACAGTACAGGACGTCCGGCGCTCAAGTCCTCGAGCAGCATCTCATTCCACTGCTCATAGCTGTAATCGTCCCTTCTTAATTCGACGGCCTCTTCATTATAGCCAAACGCCAAGAAGGCCGCGCACTGGTCATTCACCATCGCTCCGCTCGCCTCGGGTGTATAGTCCATGAAACAAGCCTGGCCGCAATAGCGCATCAGGGTGGCTACGGCATCGGCCTGCTCGGGGGTATAGTTGAAATTAGGATAGTACCCGGTGTACTCGTCAATCATGTTGTCCCAGTCAAGGCGGACGCCGGGTAGCGCCGGCACTTCAATATTCAGAGAAGGGGTGTTGAACGACGACAAGGCAGGTAATTCTGCTGGGTACTTCCAGTAGTACATCACCTGTGCCATAGCCGTGGCGACGCAGCCGGTGAGGCATCTTGCATCCTGATAGATCGGGCACTGGTTATAGTATGGTGCCCTCTGGTTCCACTTGCAGGTGAGCAACGGCTCGATGGAGGTCGAGGAGCGGGCCGGGGCTCGGCGGGGTTTGCGTATGCCCTCATCGGCTTGAGACTGCAGGAACTCGATCTGCCGCTTGTACTGCTCCAGCAACCATTTCACGTTGCAGGGCAGCTCGGCGACATTCATCTTGCCGTCACCATAGGCAAGGACCTGGGTCTCGACACGGTCGTCGCCGGCCACGATGATAAAGGCGTTGCCGTCGCTCGTGTTAAACACATAGTAGTCCACCGCACTTGATTGGGATGTAGCTGGCTCGGCATGGGCAAGTTCCAGAACGGTCTGTCTGCCGGCACGCATCTGACTGGACATGCGGGACTGCAGGAAATTCTCGGCCACGGCCTTGGCGGCGGTGGCATCTACCTCGGCTGCCGACACATCCATAAAGAGCAGTGCAAGGACAGCCAGTAATAATAATGAGTTAATCGGCTTCATAATCATCCACAATTTTAAATAATCAGGTTCAAACAATAATTAGGTATTCCCATCCATGGGGCTACCACAAAATTATCACTGCCGCCACCCACGCGCCAAACATTTTCAAAGAAAATTTCAGTTTTTCTTGAAAATCATTAAAAAATCGTCTAAAAATTTGACAATCTGCCGCTCGCCGCCATCAAAAAAAAGACGGATACCACACTCACAGGCATGATATCCGTCGTAATGCTGTACAATCAGCTCTTATTTCTTCACAATCTGGATGGCGGCACCTCCACCGGGGGCGAGATGCAAGTGCAGCACCGATGTGCGGTCCACGTCCTTGCGGCTGATGATCATCGGATAGGGATTGGTGCGGTAATCGGCATCGGGGCCGTCCTCATAGATGATGGCCATGTAGCTGCCGTCACCGAGGAAATCGAGCCGCAGGTCCAGGTCACGGGCCGTGGCGTCGGTCACGCTGCCCACATACCAGTTGTCGGCACCGCGCTCCTGGCGCACATAGGTCACATATTCACCCATGGCGGCATGGGGAACGAGGGTGCGCTCCCAGTCGGTGGGCACTTCCTCAATAAACTTGAAGGCGGGCTGGTGCTCGTAGTTCTCAATCTGGTCGGCGGCCATGTGGCCCGGGCTGTAGAGGACCACGTATTCGGCCAACTGGTGGGCGAGCGTGTTCTGCGGACGCGTGCCGGGGACCGAGTCGTTGCGATACTCAAAGATGCCGGGAGTGAAATCCATCGGGCCGCCCAGGCCGCGGGTGAACGGCAGGATGCACTCGTGATAGGGGGGATTGCCGCCACGGCGGTCAAAGGCGTTGTACTCCTGGCCGCGCATGCTCTCAGTGGCGATGAGGTTGGGCCACGTGCGCTGGATGCCGCTAGGGATGGCGCCCTCGTGGTTGACAATCATCAGGTGATAGCGGGCAGCGGTCTCGATGACCTTGCGGAAGTGCTGGATGCCCCACTGCGAGTGCTGCAGCTCGCCGTTATAGAAGTGGCTGTTCACATAACCCGTCTTGACCGTGTTGATGCCCAGCGACTCGTAGAGGCGGTAAGCGTCCTCAAGCTGGTCCTCGTAGTTCTGGGCTGCGCCGCCGGTCTCGTTGTGGGCGATGATGCGCACACCGCGCTCGCGGGCATATTTGCACAGACCCTGCAGGTCATAGTCGGGATAAGCCTTGGTGAAGCTGAAGCCGTCGCCGTGCTTGGTCCAGTCGGTGTCCCAGCCGTAGTTCCAGCCCTCGACCAGCACGCCGCCCAGGCCATGCTTGGCAGCAAAATCGATGTAGCGCTTGGTGTTCTCGGTCGTGGCGCCGTGACGCTCACCCTGTGACCAGGTCCAGCGCTGTTTCTGCAACGCCCACCAGATGCCGACATACTTGGTCGGCTTAATCCATGAGGTGTCCTGGATTTTGCAAGGCTCGTTCAGGTTCAGAGGCATGCGCGAGAGCAGGATGTCGGCAGCCGTGCGGCCGATGATGATGGCACGCCACGGGCTCAGGCGGGTATCTCCTACCCTCACCTTATCGCCATTCTTCCAGGGCACGAGGTCGGCCTTGAGCACGGTGCCCTCATGCGAGAAGTTCATGGTCGAGTAATCGGTCAGGTTGGCATCCATGATGGCCATGTAGAGTCCATCGTTCACCTCCAGGGCGACAGGACCCGACATATTCTTCTTTTGGCTCACGGGCTCACGGGTATAGATGCCCTCATAGTAAGGCGTCAGGGCGGGAATGGACCACGCCTGCGCATCATTAGGCAGGGCAAACTCGGTTGCCTCGTCCATAATCACAAAGTCCTGCAAGCCACGCTGGCGCGGGAACTCGTAGCGGAATGCCACGCCGTCGTCAAAGGCGCGGAACACCACGCCCAGTTGACGTTTCTGGCCTCCCTTCTCCTGCAGGGTCACCCGCATCTCGTTGTAGTGGTTGCGCACCTGGGCATCCTCGCCCCACGGCTGGCTCCACGTCTCGTCAAGGGTGCCACGGGTCACCTTACCCATCTTGAAGTTGTCCTTGAAATCGCCATCCTTGAGCACAAAGCCCAGTTTTGAACGATTGATAACAGCCTCAGTGCCACGCACCACGCTATACCACGCCTTGCCGCCGTCAACGCCGACGGTCACCGTCAGCTGCCCGTCAGGCGAACTCACCTTCACATCTTCGGCACTCGCTACAACGCTCAGCGCCAAGCACATAAACACAACACTTAATAATTTCTTCATTTTATCTGGTTTTCATTTGTTAAAATCAAGTTTACAAACGTAAATTTTTCAGCCCTTTTACCCGTCGATGGCCTTGACTTGAGCTTCAAAGTCGTCCTTGTTGATGGCGCGGGCCTTGAGCTTGGAGCGGTAGGTGTAGATGGTCGTCAGGCTGGCGCGCAGGATAGCGGCGATAGCGTCGCTCTCGGTGATGCCCAGGCGGATGAGCGCCAACACACGCGACTCGGTCGTGAGGCGTTTGCCCTGCTTAACCTCGATTTTGCCATCTTCCTGAAGGAGCATGTTCACCTTGTCGACAAAGGTCGGGTAGATGTTCAGGAACGCATTGTCGAAGTTCTCGTAGAACAGATGGGCGTTCTCGTTGCCGAAGTGGGTGCTCTTCAACTCCCGCACCAGGTCCTCGGTCTTGCGGTCACGGTACAGGCGATAGAGCGCCTTGCGCTGATCCTCGCCACGGTCGATAAACTTGCTCGACAAGGCCAGGAAACGGGCGATGTACTCCTCCTTGATCTTCTCGCGCTCGCGCAACAGGCCGTTGGTCTCGTGCAGTTGCCCGACGGTGTCGCCCAGTTGCTCGTTGACCTGCTGCAACTGCTCGTTGATGGCATGCTTCTGCTCATTCAATCGCCGGTAGCGTTTCAGCAGCTGATAGATGGCTATCACGCCGCCCACGAGCAGCAATGCGATGAGCGAGAGGATGCCCAGCAGCCACATCATGTTGCGGCGGTTACGGTCCTGCTTGGTCTGGTAGGCATCGAGAATCTTGGGCACGATGCGCGAGGCCTGTATATTGCGCAGGCGCGTACCATAGAAGTTGGCGTCGTCCACGGCCACCCGCATGTATCGGTAGGCACGGTCGATGTCACCCTCGTCGAACAGGCGGTCGGCAATCGCCCTCATGGAGGTGTTCTCGCGGATGCAGCCCTCAAGGTCGCTCTCGGCGCTCTTGATGAGGTAGAGCATCTGGTTGTCCTTGTCCCCCATCTGGGAATAGTAGAACGACATCGTGCTGGTGATGATGGAATACATGCGGTCACCGCTGTGATAATCATCCATCAGCTTGGTCAACAGGTCGATGGCTCGTTGCGTCTGCTTGTCGTCGGCATAGCTCTCGGCCTGCGTAATCAAGTAATTCACGTCGTTCTGGGGCATGTTGACGGCATTGGCGGCGCGCCTGGCGGCAACCAGCTGCCGTATGTACTCCTCGGCATACTGCGTACCCTGCACGTACTCGGCCTGATAGATGAGCAAGTCGGTGCGGGTGCGGTGATACTGAATCAGCTGGCTGGCACTCAGCCGCGACACGTCAATCTGGTCGAGCGTCTGCTGTGCCTTGTCCATCAGGCAGGCGGTCGCGAGGATGTGCGCCAGGTCAAGGCGCGCCTCATTGACCAGGGAATCATTGCGCATCGACTCGGCCAGACGCAGCCCCTGCGTCACATAGGCGTATGCCGAGTCATACTGGTAGGCGGCATATTCATCATAGAGATGTTTCAACGCGACGTAGCGCTGCGGCCCCCAGGCCGTCTTGGCCAGGTCAGCCTTCAAGCGCTCCAGCCGGGCCTCCTTGGCTGCGACGATGTGCGGTTGCTCGGCAATCAGGCTGTCCAGACGCGCAAACGACACTCCGGCAGCCATCGCCGAGGCGCAAAGGCACCCCAGCAAAGCCGTCCACATCCCTATTACAAACCTGTAGTACCGCACGATTTAATCCTTTGAAACCAGTTTCACACGCAGCCTTGACACTAAACCTTAGTTCCCTTTCAGGATGATGTTGATCAAGGCGGTCACGTCGGCAATCGTCACCTCACCGTCGTTGTTCACGTCGGCACGCTTGCGGGTGTCGCTGTCGCCGCCATGAGACAGAATCACGTTGACCAGAGCCGTCACGTCGCCGATCGAGAGTTCGCCGTCGTTGTTCACGTCACCGATCAGATACTGGATGGCGGGCTCGCCCTTGATATAGACCATGTAGCCGTTGGCTGGCACGGTAAAGCTCTGGGTTGAGCTGAAGTTGACGGGAGTGGCCGTCAAGCCTGCCGAGATGTTGTTCACATCGATGGCCAGCTTCCACTCGCCGGGCTCGAGGCCCCAGATGTTAGTGGTCACCGAGCTGGTACCCAGGTTGAGCACCACGAGGCACTTCTGGGCATTGTGGCTGCGCTGGTAGGCCACGACATTGTTGTTGCCGGTGGTCATAAACTGCACTTCGCTGGCACGGTCGGCATTGTCGATGAGCGCGTCACAGCTGTGCTTGAGGGCCGTGAGCGCCTTGACGGTGTTCTGCATCTTGCTGTCCACGCTGTTCCAGTTGATGGGCGTGCGGTTGAAGTAGTCGAGCTTGCGGTTGATCAGGTAGCCCGTCTCCTGGCCGTTGTAAATCAGCGGCATGCCGTAGAGGGTGAACGTCAGCACCGTGAAGGCATAGACGTTGCTGCCATACTGCGTATTCATCGAGCTGTTGTAGTTCTGGTCGTGGTTGGTGAGATAGACCATGCGGCTGACATCGATAAAGCGCAGGTCGCTCACCAGGTTGCGGCACTGGCTGAGCACGCCGGCGGGATTGTTCTTGTTGTTGACCAGCGCCGACTGGAAACCCCAGGCGTAGTCATAGTCCCAACCGCACACCAGCAGACGCGGCACGCTGTTGGCCATGTCGCCCTCGCCGAGCATGGTGATGGTCTTACCGGGCTTATGGGACTTCAGGGCGGTGATGGCGCGGGTCCAGAAGCTGGTGGGTATCGTGTTGCTGCTGATGTAGTCGCAGCGGTAACCGTCGATGTCGGCCTGGTCAATCCAGTACTCCATCGCCTCGATCATGGCCAGCTGGGTCTCCTCCTTGCTGTAATCCAGCTGATAGACGTCACCGTAGCCGTTGGGGCTGGTGAGCGTCGAGTTGTAGTAGTTGCGGTGCTGGGTAATCCACACGTTGTCCTTGGCGGTGTGGTTGGCGACCCAGTCGAGCCACACCTGCATGCCACGCTGATGGGCGGCGGCGACAAAGGCCTGAAGGTCGGCCAGCGTGCCGAAGTCGGGGTTCACGGCATGGTAGTCACGGGGTGCATAGGGGCTGCCCAGCGAGCCGATACGGCCCAGGACGCCACGCGGATGGATGGGCATGAGCCAGATGATGTCGACGCCCAGGTCCTTGAGGTAGTCCAGGCGTTGCTGGGCTGCGGCAAGGGTGCCCAAGCTGGTAAAGTTGTACAGGTCAAGCTGGTAGATGACATGCTGGTTGGGGACGAAGGTGCTAGGACCGGCACCGATAATCTTGGTCAGCTGACCCATGACATAGTAGCCGTGGTTGGTGAACGAGCCGTCAACGCGGCCTCCCTGGTTGTTCCAAGTGAAAATCAGGCCCGTGGGCATCGCGAGCGAGCCCGTGTAGGTCCACTTGTAGATTTTGTTGCCGCTCTGAGTGTCACCCATGTAGGTCATCGCGGCACCGGGCCATGCAGTGCCCACATAGTCGCGGCCGTCGGTATTGCCTTCCCACACCCAGATTTTGGGCGAGTCAGTCACCGAGCTGTTGGCTTCAAAGAACACACACACCTCGCTGTCGCTCGCGATAGCGGGTTCATACACCGCTGCCCATGACAGCTGAGTCACGGTCAGCAAGACCAACAGGGTCACTAATCTGAGAATTTTGGTTGCCATAATGATTCTTTGTTTTAGATGGATTTTTTGCAAAGTTAATCATTAATTATAGAAGCAACCCCGCTTCAAACAAAAAATCTAACTTTTTCAGGACCACACCACCCTATTTATCAATAATTTAACCGCAAACAATAGTCCAAAAAATCTAAACCGCTTTCATACCCGGTCAGCCCCGCCACAACAACAAAAGTCGCCCCAAAGAGCGACTTTTTGTTTCCTAACAGCTAACGGCTAATGGCTAAAGGCTAAAGGCTAAAGGCTAAAAGCTAATGCCTAAAACCTAAACGTCACATACCCCAACGCATTGATGCCGGCCATGGGATAGAAGCGCGGATCGCTGTAGAGGGTGTACTTTGCATCCTTGCTGCCGCCGGGATACAGGGCACAAGTCTGCGAGTAACCGTTGGTCTCATACTTCTCGTTGAACAGGTTGTAGATGGTGACACCGGCCGTGATGCTGCGGATGTGCGGCAACTTGAAGGTGTAGCCCAGGTCCAGGTTGTTGACGAAGTAGGGATCCAGCGAGTCCTCCTTGCGCTCAAAGTTGTCGAGGTACTGGCGCGACACATACTGCGACTGCAGCGAGGCAGTGAAGCCCTTGTAATCCAGGGCAATTAGGCTGCCCACAACCACGCTGGGCGAGAAGGCGATGGTGGTGTTGCCGGCATGGATTTCGGTCTGGGTCCACAAGCTCTCCCACTGGTCGTCATAGTCGCCCACATAGCCCACATAATCCTTGATGCGGTTGCGGCTGAAGGTAGCATTCACATCCCAGCGCAGCCAGTCAGTGAAGCGGTAGCCAGCCATCAACTCGACGCCCATGCGGTAGCTGTTGGGCACATTCTCGGCCATCAGCTCGCCGATCTCGTTGATCTTGCCGTTGAGCACGAGCTGGTCCTTGTAGTTCATATAATAGAAGTTGGCGGCAGCACTGAAGCGGCCCGAGCGGAACTCGTAACCGGCCTCCCAGTCATAGAGCTTCTCGCTCGTGGGATGCTTGAGGAACAGGCCGTCGGTGTAGTTGTTGCGCGTGGGCTCCTTCTGGGCCACGGCAAACGAGGCATAGACACGGTGCTTGGGAGTAATCTGCCAGTTCAGACCGGCCTTGGGGTTGAAGAAGTTGAAGGGCTCGTCGATGTCGAGGACCTGCAGACGCTCGGGGTCGGCGGTCCAGTCCCACTTGTCGTTGTCACCCGTGATGCGGTAGCCGATGTGGCGGAACTGCAGGTCGGCATAGGCGCTCAAGCCGCCCACAATCACGTAGTTGCCCTTGGCGTAGATGTTGAAGTCGGTCTTGCGGCCGTTGTTGCGGTAGTACTCGTGGTCGGGCGCCAGCGTGCTCGTGTAGTTCTCGACCCAGATGACCTGGCCGAAGTGGTCGTTGCTGTAGCGGTTGATGCCGCCGCCCAGCGTGGCTGCTAGGCGCTCGCCGCTGTACTGCAGCGAGAACACTCCGCCGCCGAAGCCGCTATCGACGCATTTCTTCCTCACCAGGCTGGCCTTCTTGACGGGACCCTCGGCCGTCACGACGGGTTGCAGGCCGTACTCCTTGAGCGTTCGGGCGTTCTTGTACTCCTGGTAGTAGCCGTAGCCGTCGGTATAGTGCAGAGCCACGTTGAGTTTCCACTCGGGGTTGAAGGTCTGGTTCAGGATCAGCTGGTAGTGGGTCTGGCGGTAGATGTCTTTCTGGTCCTTGTAGAAACCCGTCACCTTGTCGTCGTGCTTGATTTCGCCGTTAGGGTTGTAGGTGCGGCACTCATTCAGGTCGTCGCGGCTGATGCCGTCCCAGGCGTGGTAGGTGTCTTCCTTGCCGCCAAAGGTGATGAACCTCAACGACGTCTTGTCGTTGAAGTAGCCCACCTGGCCGAAGTAGCTCACCAGTTCGCTGCTGGCGCGGTCGCGGTAGCCGTCGCTGCCGATGCGCGACAGGCGCGCCTCGATGGCCCAGTGGTCGCCCAGCATGCCGGTGCCCACGCGCAGGGTCTCCTTGTTGGTGTTAAAGGAGCCGTAGCTGCCCGACACCTCGGCATAGGCGTCGCGCGAGAAGCTCTGGGTCCTCATGTTCACGCTGCCGCCGAAGGCGCCCGAGCCGTTGGTCGAGGTGCCAGCGCCGCGCTGTACCTGGATGTCGCGCACGCTCGAGGCAAAGTCAGGCGTGTTCACCCAGTAGATGCTGTGGCTCTCGGCATCGTTCAGCGGGATGTCGTTCACCGTGATGTTGATGCGGGTGGCGTCCGTACCGCGCACGCGCATCGACGTGTAACCCACGCCAGCACCCGCGTCGCTGGTGGTGATTACGCTCGGTGTCATCGTCAGCAGGAACGGGATGTCCAGGCCATGGTTTTCGGCAGCCAGTTGCTTGGCAGTCACATTACTAAACGCTACAGGAGTGTTTGCACTCGCACGAGTGCCCAGCACCTCCACCTCGCTCAGGGCGACGGTAGGCACTGTGTCGGTTGCGGCAGTCTGTGCCACCGCAACGAGGCCAGCCAGCATCGTGGCAGCCGTCAGAAAGATCTTCTTCATGCAATAATTCGTTTTCTCAAGCTTCGCAACGGATTGCGAAACTTGAATCAATAAATGTTCTCTACGCCGGCATTATCCGGATCAGATCCCATGGGTATGTTCTCAGCCCCTGATACAAACGGGGCACCCCAAACTCATTGAATCACGGCTGCAAAGGTAGTGCTTTTTTTGCAACGCAGCAAAAAAAGCACTACCTTTGCACAATTAACCATCTAGACAGTCTAGACTATCTAGATCATCTAGAAAATCTAGACCCTCTAGAAAAAAAACAGCATCCACATGAGCAATCCAGGCCGCCAAGACCCCGCCAACCAGCTGGAATCCGTCCTCCGCAAGCAGACCGACTGGAAGAGCCTCTGGTTCTACCAGAAGACCGTCGTGCTCTACCAGCTCACCTACGCCTTCACGCGACGCTTCCTGCCCGCCCACGGCGACCGCACAGTGGACCAGATGGTACAGGCCGCCCGCTCTGGCAAGCAGAACATCGTCGAGGGCTCAGCCGACGGAGTGACATCAATGGAACTGGAGCTGAAACTGCTCAATGTCGCCAGGTCAAGCATCCAGGAACTGCTTGAGGATTACGAAGACTATCTGCCCGCCCACCGTCTGGAGAAATGGACGCCAGGGCATCCCCGATTTGACGCGATGCTCAACTATTGCAGGAACCATAACCAATTGGAGGACTACGAACCGTTTTTCGAGAAATGGACCGACGAGGAGGCAGCTAATATCGCGATCACCCTATGCCGCATGGTGGACAAGATGATGATGACCTATCAGAAAAAGAAAGAAGAAGAGTTCGTCACCGAGGGAGGTATACGCGAACGCATGACCGCAGCCCGACTGGGATACCGCTCCAACCAACGCGACACCATCGAACAACTCACCCGCGAAATCGAAGCCCTCAAGGCCGAAAACGCCCAACTAAAAAACAAACTCAACCAACTAAGACAATTGTAACACAGCCATAGTCCGACATTGATAATTTTCAACAACCAATCACTATCTCTAGAACATCTAGTATCTCTAGAACATTCCTAACCTTTTTATCATTGACGCCCCCACCTCCACCACATTATCTTCGACAGAAAATGACCAGCTATCAATGCCATGCCCACAATCCACACCCCTGTCCCCGTGGCCGTGCTGTCCGGGTATTACGAGCCACTGGCTCGTATCAACACAAGACATCTATCTGCCAGAAAATCAGTTAACTAAGCAAAATTTAACAATATTTTAACACTCCCCCCCCCGATTTTTTTTCAAGAAAAAGACCTCATCACAAATAAAGAATATCTGATTTCCAGCGAGCTCTTGTGAGCAATCTTAGCTACTGAAAACAAAAAAACATTATCTTTGCAATCTGGATGACAATGCATTATAGAGCCAGACTTCAAGACTGAAATCATTTTTAAACAAACAGGATAGATATGGGCAACAAGAAGAAATCGGACATGAATCGCCGGCAGTTCCTGCACAAGCTGGGACTGGGCGCCGCAGTGATGGCTACGAATCCGCTGGGCGTGCTGGCGGGAGAGACGGGCAGGCCGCAGGCCAGTGGTGAGGACAACGCGCTGAACCGGATGACCTACCGGGTGCAGCATGGTTCGGGCGACAAGGTGTCGCTGCTGGGCTTCGGCATGATGCGGTTGCCCGACGACCAGGAGGAGGTGAACCGGCTGGTGGACTATGCGATCGCGCATGGGGTGAACTACTTTGACACGGCGCCGATGTACAAGGGCGGCAACAGCGAGCCGATGACGGGCAATGCGCTGAGCCGACATCCACGCGAGAAGTATTTTGTCGCCACCAAGCTGTCGAACCAGCGGGAGAATCTGTGGTCGAGGGAAGACGGGCTGAGGATGTATGAGCAGTCCTTCGAGCGGCTCAAGGTGGACTACATCGACTACTACCTGCTGCACAGCGTGGGCGGCGGGGGACTGGATGCCCTGAAGAAGCGCTTCATGGACAACGGCCTGCTGGAGTTCCTGCTGAAGGAGCGCGAGGCCGGTCGCATCCGCCACTTGGGCTTCTCCTACCACGGCGACGTGAGCGTGTTTGATTACCTGCTCGACCATCAGGATGAATACCATTGGGACTTCGTGCAGATCCAGATGAACTACCTCGACTGGCGCCATGCTTCGCTCAACAAGTCGGGGTGGAAAAAGGATGCCGATGCCGAGTACCTGTATGACAAGCTGCAGAAGACCGGCGTGCAGACGGTGGTGATGGAACCGCTGAGGGGCGGTGCGCTGGCCAGCCTGAACGAGGACCTCGCCCAGCGGCTCACGGCCATACGCCCTGACGACTCGCCAGCCACGTGGGCCTTCCGTTGGGTAGGCTCCCACCCGAATATCCTGACGACGCTGAGCGGCATGAACCAGATGGGCCACCTGGAGGAGAACATACGCACCTTCTCGCCCCTGGAGCCGATGACGGACTCCGAAAACAAGCTCCTGGAAGAGATTGCCGACGTGATGGCAGGCTTCCCCGTTATTCCGTGTACCACCTGCAGCTACTGCATGCCGTGCCCCTATGGCGTTGACATCCCGGGCAACTTCGCCTACTACAACGAGGCGGTCAATCAGGGGATTCTGCCTCTGCCCGACAAGCAGGCGGCGGACTACATGGCCCGCAAGCAGCAGTTTGCCGACGGCCTGCGCCAGGCGCTGCCCGACGCATCGACCTGGGCCACACAGTGTGTCGACTGTGAGACCTGCCTGAAGAAGTGTCCCCAGCAGATACGCATTCCCAACCAGATGGCGCGCATCGTCGAGACGCTGAGGAGAAGGTAAAACCTGAGATTTCGTCTGAGCATGTTTTTTGGGCCGAGGCTCCGCCACGGTCCAAAAAGCCAATAGCTAAGGACAAAAAAGCTAAAGGCTAAAGGCTAACAGCTAAAGGCTACTTGTACCGATCGCTGATGTTGTAGATGGCCTTGTAGATGTCGCGATCGACGTCGGTCAGGGTGATGTTGCGACGGGCCATGACGCG
The DNA here is from genome assembly GCA_902760865.1 of uncultured Bacteroidales bacterium. Taxonomy (GTDB): domain Bacteria; phylum Bacteroidota; class Bacteroidia; order Bacteroidales; family Muribaculaceae; genus Sodaliphilus. The sequence continues at coordinate 213,695 of CACWID010000002.1, forward strand.
CTCGGCGATGGTGTAGAAGGTCTCGAGCGGGACGTTCTTGAAACCCGCGGCAGCGCTGCCCTCCTGGAAGGAGGCGACGAAGTTGCGAGGGAAACCTGCTCCGTGGATGTTGACGCCGACGCCCAGGACGGTCGCCGTGTTGATCATGCCGTTGACGCCAATCTTGCTATGGTCGCCCATGAAGAGTCCGCAGAATTGCAGACCCGTGCGCTCGAAGCGCTTGCTGGCGTAGTTCCAGAGCTTGATTTCGCCGTAGTCATTCTTGAGGTTGCTGGCCGTGGTACCGCCGCCGATGTTGCACCACTCGCCGATGACAGCATCGCCCAGGAAACCCTCGTGGGCCTTGTTGCTGTAGCCGATGAAGACGCTGTTCTCGACCTCGCCGCCGATCTTGCAGTGAGGCCCGAGGGTGGTCGCGCCATAGACCTTGGCACCGATCCTCACCTTGGCGTCGTGGCAGGCGGCAAAACCGCCACGGATGCAGGCACCTTCCATAACCTCGACATCCTTGCCGATGTAGATGGGGCCGCCGTTGGTGTTGAGCATGGCGCCCTCGACGAATGCTCCGGGCTCGATGAAGATGCGCGAAGGATCGCCGATGACGGTATTGGTCTCCGACAGCGGCTGGGACTCACGTCCCGCCGTCAGCCGCTCGAAGTCCTGTGCCAGTACCACGCCATTGAACTCGAAGATGTCGTACAGATGCTTGACAATGAGCGGGATGTCCTTGGCATAATGCACGCGGGTGTAGTGGTGGGCGTCATAGTCGTGGGCGCTGCCGTTGAAGGCGATGAGGTCCTCGCCGACCATCAGTGCCTCGCCAGGCTCTAGAGCGAGCACCTGCGCGGCGAGCTCGGGCGTGGGGATGATGTGGCCGGCCACCATCAGGTTGACGGTGCGGCGCACGTGGAGCGGGAACTTCTTCTTGAGGTAGCGCACGGTGAGGTAGCTGTAGGTAGCCTCGCCGAGCATCGCCTGCCACTTCTCGCTGATGGTGGTGATGCCCACGCGCAGCAGTGCGGTGGGACGCGTATAGGTAAACGGCATCAGGTGCTTTCTCACCTCGTTGTCGTCAAACAGGATGATGTTGCGTGCTGTCTTCTTCATTGTAATCGGTCCGATTCATTGCAATTTGGCTTGCAAAAGTACTGGTTTTTCTTGAATTAAGTTGCATTGATGGCCAAAAATGGCTAACTTTGCGAGTTGATTAACCATAAAAGACAAGAAATGAACTTCATCGAACAGGCCATCAAGGGCGTTTGGGTCATTCAGCCCGAACGTTTCGGCGACAAGCGCGGATACTTCAGCGAGGTGTTCAAGCAGTGGGAATTTGACGCACACGTGGGTCATGTGGACTTCGTGCAGGACAACGAGTCGTTCTCGACTCGCGGCGTGCTGCGCGGCCTGCACTTCCAGCGCGGCGAGTGGAGCCAGGCCAAATTGGTGCGCGTCTCCCAGGGTTGTGTCCTGGACGTGGCAGTTGACCTGCGTCACGGCAGCCCCACGTGGGGACAGCACGTGGCCGTCGAGCTGAGCGCCGACACGGGACGCCAGCTGTTCATCCCACGTGGTTTTGCCCACGGTTTCGTCGTACTGAGCGACGTGGCGCAGTTCCAGTACAAGGTGGACAACCGCTACGCCCCGCAGAGCGAGGCGACCCTGCGCTTCGACGACCCCAATCTGGCCATTGACTGGCGCATTCCCCAAGCAGACATGCTCCTCAGCGACAAGGACCTGAAAGGCCTCTCGCTCAACCAGATGACCCCAGACTTCCTCGGCTTCTGAAGGCAGGGCCAACAATAATTATCCATTTAAAGGGAATAGCGCATAAAAGCCATCCATTGGCTTTGCTGAAAGCATCACTGCACCCGGATGCACTTTAATCGTTTGTCCTGATCAGGCCAAGTGCGATGAACCAGTAAATACTTTTCGCCATCAACTGCATAGACTGAAGAACTGATAGGAACCACTTCTTGCGGTTGTCCTGTAATGCGCATAAAGAGAGGGTGGAAAGTGGTTGGCCATGAATCATAGACAGGTTTCTCATAGACTAAGCTGCAGTAATCGACCTTATCTGCGTTAGGATACCGCTTGGCATAGAAGGGCAGGTTGCCGAATGAACGAAATGCTTTATCATATTGCTCCGGATTAGCCTTCACATCATCCAGAAACGCCTTAGGCAAGAACAAGAGAGAATCCGCACCAAAATATGTCGGGATCCATTCCAACGGCATGCCATACATTTTAAAATCATAACCGGTATCGTATTCATCATATTCCACAGCATATCGATGTGCAAACGGAAGGATATCCGGCTGAGTGGTTGCGATTAAGGTTTTGCCCTCCCTAATCTGAGCCATTTCGTCTTCTATCGACTGATGATACAAATAGCAGTCATGGACAATATAACCAGCAAATAACAGGACTATCACATCTGCAAAGGCAATTAATCGGGTCCCGATACGGTCCCAATTAATGGACCTCATGATAATCACTAACGAGAACAAGTCTATACCAAAACGAGTGCGATCGGGCCAGGCTCCAGACATGCACACAAAGACAAATGAGACCGCCACAGCAATAAGAAGCAGCTGCTCCTGCTTCACCCATGCCCAGAAATTCTGCCGTTTAAAAATAGCTTTGTATGCGATAAGAAGAATCAGCACATAAAACAAGGCCACATTGTACATGTGTACAAATTTCAGGAATAGGCTATATCGCAAGAGCGTATTGCCGTAAAGGGCACGATTAACTGAGCCCGGTGAAAAGACCAATAACATCGCCCCTAAATAAAAGGCGCACAGCATGAGGAGCCTATGTCCCCTCAATTGTTTACGATGGATAATGAAATAAATGAAGTAAGCAGCTCCAAGGCCCACGACAAAGACTTCATTGCTCCATCCGCTAAAAAAGGCCAATATCACCAATGGCACATATGCCCATTTAGGATTGTCCTCCTTCTCTAAAAAATAATGGAAAAACAGAATTACAGTGGAAGCCCACAGATAATTGACTGATCCACTCATCCACAAAAAGGCATCTTTAAAGCCGATGATAACCAGAAAAACTAAAATAAAAGCTATCGAGAAAGACTTAAAATAGTTTTTGCGATCACGAGTGGTAACGAGAACCAATGCATACAGGAAGAGAATGAATACAATCGTATTAAACACGTTAAATACGCTCTTTCCTAGGATGCCATCAAACAGTTGTACAGTGAAGTGAACCGGATAACGGCCATTGACATTCAAGTAATGTGTCCATTGGCTTTTTATGATGTCAGAAATCGATTCAATTCTATCATGTGTGCCACAGATAAAAGCATAAAGCCAATCATCCAGATAGAATGACGTGCAACAATTCAGGGCATACATCACTATAGCCACGAAGGCCAGGAAGACTGCACAATATATTTTGACAGGATTAGTTCTCATGATTATATTCTCAGAAAAATAAAGTGACAATTTCTGCCGCAAAGGTAATGCTTTTATTTCAATATCTCATCATGATTGAAACATAGGGCAGTATATCAGCCACAAAAACCAGAGGAACCTTAGCTTACACAGCCTTCCCGCAACGAGTGGTTATGGAGTAGCTTCACGATACCATGAATAAAAAAATGCGAGCTGCATTTTAGGTGCAACTCGCTTTAATAAAAAGAGTATGAAAGATTTAGCTCACTTCAATTCTTGAAGATGAGATGGTCGCCATCGGCATCGATGATGATGGGGCGGTCACGATTGACCTTCATGGCGATGATGTCCTTGCTGAGCTGGTTGAGTACCATGCTCTGGATAGCCCTCTTGACAGGACGTGCACCGAACTCGGGGTCGTACCCTACCCTGCCTAGCAGGGTGACGGCGGCATCAGTCACTTCAAGGGTGATACCATTCTTGGCAAGCATCTTCTTGACACCGACAAGCTGCATGGCAACGATCTGACGGATCTGTTCCTCGTCCAGCGGGGTGAACATGATGATCTCGTCGATACGGTTCAGGAACTCGGGACGTATAGTCTGCTTCAACATATCCATTACCTCGTCGCGTGTGCGGCCGATGACCTCGTCGCGGTTGTCAGGCGTCAGGTGTTCTAAGCGCTCACGGATGAGGCTGGAACCCATATTGCTTGTCATGATGATGATGGTGTTCTTGAAGTTGACGGTGCGGCCCTTGTTGTCGGTCAAGCGACCATCGTCGAGCACCTGTAGCAGGACGTTGAACACGTCGGGGTTAGCCTTCTCAATTTCATCGAAGAGGACGACCGAATAAGGTTTGCGTCTGACAGCCTCGGTCAACTGTCCGCCCTCGTCGTAGCCGACATAGCCAGGAGGCGAACCGATGAGCCTGGTGACCGAGAACTTCTCCTGATACTCGCTCATGTCGATGCGAGTCATCATGTTCTCGTCATTGAACATATAATCTGCCAAGGCCTTGGCCAGTTCGGTCTTGCCGACACCCGTGGTACCCAGGAAGATGAACGAGCCTATAGGTCGGCGCGGATCGTTCAGGCCAGCGCGGCTGCGGCGCACGGCATCGCTGATAGCCTTGATGGCATCGTCCTGGCCGACAACGCGCTTGTGCAACTCTTCCTCCAGGTGCAGCAGTTTCTCCTTCTCGCTCTGCAGCATCTTGGTAACGGGGATTCCGGTCCAGCGCGAAACGACATCGGCAATGTCGTCGCTATCCACCTCCTCCTTGATGAGGGCCTTGTCACCCTGCATCTCGCGAAGGCGTTCCTGGATGCTGGCATTCTCATCCTGGCGTTGCTTGATGAGCGAGTAGCGTATCTCGGCCACGCGGCCATAGTCACCGCTCTGCTCGGCACGCTCAGCTTCAAAGTTGAGCTGTTCAATATCGATCTTGTTCTGCTGAATCCTCTCAATCAGCTCCTTCTCGCTCTTCCACTTGGCATTGTAGTCACGCTCGCGGTCCTTGAGTTCGGCAATCTGCTTGTCGAGGTCGGCAATGCGCACCTCGTCACCGTCACGCTTGATGGCGGCACGCTCAATCTCAAGCTGGGAAATCTTGCGGGAAATCTCATCCAAGCCTTGAGGCACACTATCCATCTCGATGCGCAGTTTGGCAGCCGCCTCATCGATGAGGTCGATGGCCTTGTCGGGCAAGAAGCGGTCACTGATGTAACGCTGGCTGAGCTGCACGGCGGCGATAATGGCATCGTCCTTGATACGCACCTTATGGTGATTCTCATAGCGCTCCTTTAGGCCTCGCAGGATGGCAATCGCGCTCTCCTCGTCAGGCTCATCGACCATGACAATCTGGAAACGACGCTCCAAGGCCTTGTCTTTCTCGAAGTACTTCTGATACTCGTCGAGGGTCGTAGCGCCGATACTGCGCAGGTCACCACGGGCCAAAGCCGGCTTCAGGATGTTGGCGGCATCCATCGCACCGCTGCTCTTGCCAGCACCCACCAGAGTGTGAATCTCGTCGATGAACAGTATGATTTCGCCCTGCGCCTGGGTAATCTCGTTGATTACAGACTTGAGGCGCTCTTCGAACTCACCCTGATACTTGGCGCCTGCAATCAATGCGCCCATATCCAGAGAATAGACCTGCTTCATCTTCAGGTTCTCGGGAACGTCGCCACGCACGATTCGTTGTGCCAGTCCCTCGACGATGGCCGTCTTACCGGTACCAGGTTCGCCGATGAGAATCGGGTTGTTCTTGGTTCGGCGGCTCAGGATCTGCAGCACACGACGTATCTCATCATCACGCCCGATGACGGGGTCAAGTTTGCCCTGACGGGCACGTTCGTTGAGATTGATAGCATACTTGCTCAAGGCATTATACTGCTCCTCAGCGCTCTGAGACGTGGCATTCTTGCCCTTGCGCAACTCGCCGATGGCAGCCTTGAGGTCGTCATGCGTCATACCGGCATCCTTCAGGATTGCCGAAACGGTAGACTTTACGTCGAACAGCGCCATCAGCATCGCCTCGACAGTGACATACTGGTCACCGCCGCTATTGGCGATGTCGTTAGCCTTCTCGAGCACCTTGCTGCCATCATTGCCCAGGTAGGGTTCGCCACCGCTCACGCGCGGCAACTTCTGCAAAGCAGCATCAAGTGGGCGCTCAACATTGGCCGGGTTGATGTCCAGCTTCTGGAAAATGAAGCGGACCACAGCATCGCCCTCAAGCATGAGGGCTTTGAGCAGATGCTCGGGCTCGACAGCCTGATTGCCGTTTGCGCGGGTCAGCTGCACAGCCTTCTGCACCACATCTTGTGCTTTAATAGTAAAATTGTTGAAATTCATATAGTTGTGTCTCCTTTCTATTTGCTTATTTATAGTGCTTTATCTGCCTTATCATCATTCAACACTTGTGCCAATACAACAAAACTGACATTTTGTCAGTTTTACACAAAGCGGCCCGTCTCACTGTGAGATGGGCCGCTTCTATAACTTAATTGATATTTACCCTATATAATAGGACTAATCCCTATTTTACTTCTTTGCCAAAACGGTGACAAACGTGATGAGCGACATGGCAGTACTCATCATGCTCAAACCAAAAGAGAAGGTGGGAGCCACGCTCCAGATACTGCGCTTCTTGTATTTGTTGGGCTCGACATAAAGGATGTCATTCTGCTGCAACTGGAAATCGGGCGAAGCCAAGAAGGTGGCATCATTCAGGTTGAAGCGCTTCACTGTGCGCTGCCCGTTAGCATCGGTGCGAATCAGCATCACGTTTCCGCGCTGTCCCGTCGGAGCCAGGTCGCCACTCATGGCGATGGCCTCAATGAGGTTGAGACGGCCATTTTCGGCTTGAACAACACCAGTCTTGCTGAAATCACCAAGGCAGAACACGCGGAAATTCTGAATACGGCACTCCACATTGGGCATCTCAATCAGGTATCGCGGATAGATCAACGAAGTGATGTAATCTTCAATCTCGTGCTTCGTCATGCCAACGACATGCAATCGGCCAAGGATGGGGAAATCGATATTGCCATTGTCGTCCACCAAATAGTAAATTGTCGAGTGGTCATAGGTGATGCTCGACGAACCAATCGAGGTGATATACTGGACCTTGTTAAAGGGCTTGACAGCGTCCTCGTTGGAACCCGACACGTTAATGAGCAACATGTCGCCGGGCTTGATGGTGAAGTCACCGGCCAGGTTAGTGGCGGCAGCCAGTGCCGCAGCCGGTACCTGATCGGCATTGGACATGAGGGTAATATCCTCGGTGGGGTTGCATGCCATGAGCATCAAGGATGCGACAGCGAGCAGGAGCAAATTACGAATTTTCATATTCTTTGTCTTTTTAGTAGTTGATATTTCTAACCTGCAAAGTTAGTAAAAAATGCGATATACGGTACTTTTTTCAGGAAAAACATACGACAAACGGCACTTTTTAGCTAATTTTGTGGATTATGAGCAAACAACAACCGCCCTTGGAGCGCCATCCGTGGGGCCCCTACATTCCTGAGAATGCAAGATACCTCTTCCTGGGCACATTCCCGCCCAAGGCAGAGCGCTGGTCCATGCCGTTCTTCTACCCCAACAAAATCAACGACTTCTGGCGCGTGATGGGCCTCATCTTCATGAACGACCGCAACGCCCTGTGGGACAACAACGGCGGACGTTTCAATCTGGAAGCCATCAAGGCGCTGCTTGACAGGTATCAGATCGCGATGTGGGACACGGCGATGGCGGTGAGGCGCCTGAAGGACAACGCCAGCGATAAGTTCCTCGAGATTGTCGAGCCCATCGATCTGGCCACCTTGCTGGACGAGCATCCCACCATCACGACCATTGTCACCACCGGTGAAAAAGCCACCGGAGTGATTGCCTCTCAAGCGGGCATCGAGATTCCTGCCATCGGGGTTCCGACATCCTGCCACATCGGCAACCACCACTTCACCCTGTGGCGCATGCCGTCCACCTCGCGCGCCTACCCGTTGGCGCTAGAGAAGAAAGCGGATGCCTACCGCAAGGTCTTCGGGCGCTGACCGGAGCGACAGGAATTTGTTAATAACTTTTTGAGGAGGTTTTTGGGGCAAAAATTTTGCGGTACACCCGAAATGCAGTACCTTTGTGTGATGTTTTCGATTATTGAACATATAGAATATCTGATGATGCGCCACGATTGTGTAGCCATCCCTGGCTGGGGCGCATTCATCGCCAACTATGGTCCCGCGAGCTATGACGGGGACCGACAGCTGATGGAGCGGCCGCGCCGCGACATCGGCTTTAATGCCAGCGCTACCCATAACGACGGGCTGCTCGCCCAGTCGCTCATGCGTCGCGAGGGGATGGACTATGACGAATCGATGCGCTTCATTGCCGACAGCGTGACGACCTTTCGCCAGCAGTTGTCAAAGGATTGTGAGGTGTCGATGGGACGCCTGGGTTACTTCCGCCGCAATGAGGAAGGCCGCCCCGAGTTTGTGCCGTTCGTGGACGATGCCGCCTGCGACCGCTACTACGGCCTCACCGACCTCGACATCAAGACGGTGACGGTCCTCGAGCAGGAGCAAGCCGAGCAGGAACAGGCTACCGCCATTGTTCCCAAGCAGCGTAACCTGTTCTCCCGCAAGGCGGGCCAGATTGCCGCTTCGGTGGCCGTGCTTATCGGGCTGGGCGTGATGTTTACCACCTACAGCAATGTGGACCGCAACCACGATATGGCCAGTCTGTCGCCCGAGGTGACTGCTCCGCAGAGCCAGCAGCTGGGCGGTGTCACAGTACAACAGGGTGTTGTTCCCCAAGCCATTACTGCTGTTGACAGCCACCCCGCAATCGCCACGGTGGGCAACACAGCCGGCAAGTACTATATGGTGATTGCCACGCTGCGCAACCAGCAGGAGCTGGACGCCTTCAAGGCCAAGTATGCCTCGCTGGTGCCCTACATGAAAATGCTGGATTATAAGGGCATGACCTTAGTCTATGTCGCACGCAGCGACGACTATGGCACGCTAATGAGCCTGCGCGGCGAACTGCCTGAGCGCCTGCGCGACGTCTGGATCTACGACTGATGCCGGCAACATGAGACACGTGTAACGCTTGCCCCGCAGCATCAACACTACCACGTCATCATTGACAAAGATATCACGCACGTCATCCCCACGGATGACGTGTTTTTTCATGCGCTCGTCGGTGAAGGCCAGGGTCAAGCCCGTGTCATCGATGGAGACGGTTTTCTCCATGATGGACCAAAGGGCCTCTGGCGAGAATCCGTAATAGAAGTAGAGCAGAGCCAATATCATCGGCATGACTACGACGAGCACCATCAGCGCCACAATGACAAATCGCACGTCGAACCAAAAGGCCAAGACGGCGCACACCGCGACAGGTAACACCATCCACAACCAATTGTCGGCCAGGAACATGCTGCACAGATGCCTCATGTAGGTGCCGGACATGATGCGGCATGGCTCGGTAGTCATATTAGGTTTTAAGGTTTAGGTTTTAGGGGTTTATTTCCTATTTTTCTTGGTCTTGCCGTAGAGGGCTCGGCGGCGGGCAATTTCCTCATAGCCACGCTGATAGGCCTTGCGGTTCTTTAGGGTAAGAGTCTGGCAATAGCCGGTTCCCTCGTTGTTGTAGAGTTTGGAGAGCTTGAGGTACTGCTTGCCGTTGCCTCGCACGACGGGGAAGATTTCCTCCTTGCGCTTGTTGACCTTGTCGCACTGCACCGAGTGGTTCTCGGCAGTGGTTCCCGTCAGCTCGGGAGCGACGCCATCCTCCCCTACCCACACGGGATAGACCTCGGCACAAGGGGGATAGCCCAAGGCGATCCACATCGTTGTCAACAGCGGGCTCTCGCCGGGCAGGACGCCCTCGATGACGATGCTGGCCGTGGAGATGCGCCTCGGGATGAAGTCCTGATCGACAATCCAGGTGTCGCCGCTGCGGGTGTAGTCCTTGCCGATGAGCGAGTTATAGAACGTGCGGGACAGTTCCTCGGTGAACACGGCCGGAGTGATGTCCTGGGCGATGATGTGAGGCTCGAGCAGATGCTTCTCGTTTTTCTCGCGGACGTAGCCCATGCCCTTGTCCTTCTCACCGCTGTAGGAGTAGTTGGTGCGCGTGAGTATGCCGCTCGTGGCGTCGGCTAGGTCATATTTCACATATTTGTAATTGCCGGTCTCGAAGTAGGCGCCGTTGCCCTGTGCATCGATGACGCCGAAGTTGGCCTCCACACCGAGAGGCTTGGGCAAGGTCTTGAGGAGGCCCTCGAAGTCGTCCACCGTCTTGCAGCGCTCCAGGGCATAACGCATGAGTTCGCCCTCGCGGTCCATGTTCTTGACGCCGTCGTTGCCGTTCAGGTTGTAGGACGCCGTGTTCATGATGGCGAAGCCCACCTCGTTGAAGCCCATCCAGGCAGCGGTGTCCTGCAGGTCACGAGCGTCGAATAGGGCGACGAACTCCATCAGGCCGTCGTGGCCCTTGATGCGTTCCACGCGGTTGTTCAGGTCGTTGGTGTCGCGATTCTTCCACATCAGCGGACGTCCGTTGGCCGTCAGCTTGCCGCTCACGATGGCCGAGGTACAGGCATCGGCCGCAATTATTACCCCCAACACCGCCATCAAGGCAATCAACAATCGTCTTCTCATATCCCTTCAGTTTTAGTTATGTTTCTGACGCAAAGGTAGTGATAAGTTTTTAATTATCTATTGCCTATTTCTTTTTTTGTCCTATCTGGAGGTGTGCCTGATTGGGGGTGAGGAGGGATTTCGGAGAAAAAAAAATTCGGGGGGGAGTGTTAAAATATTGTTAATTTTTGCTTAGTTGATTGATTTACTGGCAGATAGGCGAATTGTGTTGATACGAGCCGGCGGCTCGTAATACCTGGACAGCACGGCCGCGGGGTGCTGGCCGGTGATTCTCCCGCAATGATAATCGCTGCCGAGGCGGTTGTCAAGAGTAAAAGGCTATGCTTTGAGGAGGGGAGCGCGATGACATCGCGCAATACTGGACGAGGATACCCTTTTTTAAAGCGCTCGACCTGATGGCGAGCCTGCTGCTGAGGGGCGGTTATTCCTAGTGCAAGCAAACGCGACAAGCCCCCAAAAAGATGGGGGCTTGCCGCGTTTTTAGGGGCTTTAAGGTCGTGGGGCTTTTAGAAGCCTTTCCAGGATTGGAGCCAGAAGGCGTGGGCCATCTGTTGCCAGCGGTAGGCTGCGGCACCGAGCATGTCGGCGGTGTAGTCGTTGAGGTAGCTGGCGGCTTTGTCCTTGTCCTGGGCGTTGAGGTCTTGCCATGTCTTCTCGACCATGGGTAGCTCGCGGATGCCTTTCTCGATGAAGTGGTCGCGTGCGGGCTCTAGGGTCTTGCGGTAGACGCCCCAGCGCAGCGAAGCGAGGCGGTTGGCCTTGCGGAACTGCCACAGGGCGGTGTTGTCGTCCTCAGCGCTGTGGCCGCACAGCTTCATCGAAGCGGGCAGGTCGGTGTTGCCGCAGAAGATGGGGAACCTGGGGCTCTGGCCCGGGTTGTCAAAGGCCATCCAGCACACGCCGCCTATCTCGTCGGGGAGCCAAGAGCGCAGCTGGATGACTGTGCTGTAGGAGCACCAGGGGACGCTGACGGTGCGGGTCCACTTCATTGCCGAATCGCCCATGGCATAGAACATCGCCAACTGCTCGTTGGTGATCCAGGGGTTGGCGACGGGCGAGACGATGCTGTCGGGCTCGTTCTCGACGATGTTGCCATGCTTGTCCTTGCGCTTGGGGTTGGGAATCTTGTGGCGGGCGCTCAGGTCGAGCGGCGAGCCCTCATAGTAGCTGCCCAGGAGGCGCGATACGTCCTCGACGCTCACTTTCTTGTCGGGCTTGACGCTGACAGGCAGGTTCTCGATGGTGTCAGTCAGGCCCAATGACGGTGCCAGCTGCTGCATGATGTAGAGTTCGCGCAGGCTGTAGTTCTTGACTTCCTTCTGATAGTTGGTGCCGCTGTAGGCTTTCCAGAAGCAGAAAGGCTCCTTGCCGTCCCACAACTTGAGTTTCTTGGCTACATCATACACATTGTCGGAGGCCATGTAATGGTCGGGGTCGCTGAGGTCCAGCGCGCCGATGCGCGAGATGTTGGCCGACACGGCAATCTCGTCATCAGGGATGCGCACGGCGGCCCACACGCCGCCCACCTTCTTGGGTCCCTCGCCGAATACCTCAAAGAGCCATGCCTCGTTCTTGTCGGCGATGGTGAGGCACTCGCCGCTGTCGCCATAGCCATATTTCTTGACCAGTTCGCCCATCAGACGGATGGCGTCGCGTGCTGTGGTGCAACGCTCCAGGGCGATGCGGGCCAGTTCCTCTATCATGAAAATGCCAGCCTTGTTCTGCAGCGTGTCACGGCCCGAGATGGTCGTCTCGCCCATGGCCAGCTGTTTCTCGTTGAGGCAGGGATAGGCGGTGTCGAGGAAACGGTAGGTGTGGCGCACCTGCGGGATGGTCCCCGTCTGCACCATGCCGGTGACGTCGCCAGGCGAACCGGTGTGGAAGCGGTCACGATAGACAGCGGTGACGGTGTCGCGCTCATAGTCGCGGGCGGGTGTCATGGTCATCCACGTGCGGTAACGGGCGTCACAAGTGTGGGAAGTGATGACCGAGCCGTCGGCACTGGCCAGGCGGCCCACCATGATGCTGGTACAGGACTCCGTCATGCGTTCGAGGTCGTCCTGGGCTTGAATTGCAGTTGAAAAGGCCATCATCAGGAGGATGGCGATAAAGGATTTCTTCATATCTCTAATCGGATTGTTAATGGTCAAGGATGCAAAGGTAGTAAAAAGATTTTATTCCTGGGGTAACGAGGAGGGAAATAACGGAACCGGGGATTCTGATGACTCTTGTTTTTTTATCGGCCTGCGGCCGAGAAATTAAGCAAAAATCTTTTTTAAAATTAAACAAGACGATTCTTTAAAACGAGGATGGGGGGAGGGGTGAAAAAAAGCAGCTCCGCGGATTGCGGAGCTGCCTTTAATTCAAGCAATTGTAGCTTGTGAAATTACTTCACGATGTACTTCTTGCCGTTGTGGATGTAGATGCCACGCTCGGTGGGAGCTACAACGCGACGACCGTCGATGGTGTACCAAACGTTGTTGTCCTCGTTGTCCATCGTCAGCTCATTAACGCCAGTGGTGCCCTCGTAGATACGGAACGTGCCATAGGAAGTCTCGGGAATGCCATTGTAGTATTCGGTATCGGGAACAACTACAACTACCGAGTAGTAGCCAACCTGAACGGGAGCCTCGGTAAGGATCTCACCGGTAGCAACGTTGATGTAGGTAACAACGGGCTCAGCGTCACCGGCAAGAACGGTTACGGTAGCGCCATGAGGCTGTCCGTCATACTCAACATCATCGGGAACGATAACATTGATAGCGGCCTGACCCTTGGTAACAAAATACTCAACGGTGTTGATACCGATGGTGTTGGTATCATACTGGCCCCAGATGCTCTGTGAATAGTTGCCGGGGAAGGTGTAAGCGCCATCAGCGCCGAGGGTGTACTCGTCAACACCACCAACAGTTACCACAAAGATCTTGGGCGTGCCATCGTAAGCCTGCGATACAGGATCAACAGTCAGGCTGATGGTGCGGATGTCCTCCCACTCCAGGCCATCCAGGTAGGTGTAGTTACCCAGACCGTCGGTGAAGCGCAGCTCCAGGGTGTGGAGTTCAGCCTCGTCGGGATTGAAGAACATGTCGAAGGGCAGGTCATAGCTCTCAGCACCGGAAATCAGCGGCTCCTCGATGCGAGTCCACTCGCCAGTCCAGGCGCGGCTAGCACCATCAACGCGATACTCGATGAAACCATTCTGGCCGTAGGGGTGCTCATACTGACCATAGATGCGAGCGGGATGGGCAACGGTCAGGTCATTCCAGGGACCGTCAATGGTCGCGTCACCGATGTTCTCGACCTCAACATGATAGGTAAAGATGTCCTGACCCTCGGGATCCTCGGGATCGGGGATGGGCTCCTCGAAGTCAACCTCGCCAATAGCAATGACGAAGGACAGTTCGATGCTCTCACCAGCGGGGATGGGGCGGTTGTTCCAGCAGAAGCCCATACCGCTGTCGTAGCTGTTGCTGGTGCTGGTCGCCTCTTGCATGTAATACTGAGCATAGGTTTGGCCATAAGTGGCGGTACCCGTGCTATAGATGTTGTCGGAATAGTTACCAACAATCTCATTGGCATGCCAGTTGGAGCTGAAGAAGCCGAACCAGTATTTGTCGGCAGGAGTTACACCAGTAACACCCTCGCCAAAAAGTACCGACATGATGGGGGTGATGGGGTTGAAAAGGGAGCCCTGCGATTTACCTTTAAGTTTCATACCATAGGCTTCCCCGTCGTGCATCATGCGAGTAAGAATGGCATTGTCATCATTACCAATCATGATGTCGCCATACACACCAAACTGAACGGTCACGTCGGCTTCAGAGTTGTTAGTCAGGGTGTAAATAATCCTGGCAGCGTTATCACCATGGCCCTCGACACTAGTCTCCACGGTTACCCCTGCACCTTCGACTTCGTCTACAATCAAGCTGTTAACATACTTGGCATCGTAATTAGTGTCACCTTTGCTCACCTGGATAGCAGCAAGGAAACCTGAACCGTAACCGTCATCGTAGTCAGTGTTACCATAGGTTGACGAGAAATACCTGCCACTGATCTCACCGATGATGCTGACAGCATGCTGGTACTCAGGACCGGCAAGTCGACGACCATCCTCGCGAATGTTGTAATACATGTGAGAATCATCGCCCAGACGATGGTAATAACCGGGAATGCTGGTATAATTATTCGAGCGCAGCGTGGGCGGGATGTCACCGCCTTCCTTTGCACTCAATTGTATACTGCACAATGCAGCTACAACCAACAACACAAGAATTGTAAACTTTTTCATAATAAAAATTGATTAGATAAAATTAATATAATGTTAATACACAAATTACTTAAATGCATCATAATCACGCACTTGGGAGCTCCAGCCGAAATGCATCAAACTTTTCAGCGCAAAGTTAAAAAAACGACTGGAAATAATAACAATTTATATGTTAATAATTACTAAAATGTAACAATTAGTTATTAACATCATCTATCAATCATCATAACACCACAGTTAACCAACTGTGTAACATAGATTAACGCATCAAGATTTCCACGATGGTATCGACTCCGGAGGGGACAGCAGGTAGCTGGACGGTGATGCCGTCGCCTGTTGCCATGTAGCGCAGCTTGGTCTTGTCGCCGAACAGTCGTACCTGCTTGACCTGGCGGGCGTTCAGGGGCAGGTAGAGCGCATTGTCCAGGAGCTTGAGGATGTGGACATAGAGCGTATTGCCGCGCTGGGTGGTCACGCCCCAGTCGTGGGGCGGGATGATGCCGCCACGGGTGCCGTAGATGCTCTCGCCGTTCTGGCGCATCCACTCGCCCAGGGCGTGCAGGCGCTCCACAGCCTCGACGGGCAGACAACCGTCGGGCCGCGGCCCCACGTTGATGAGCAGGTTGCCGTTACGGCCGGCCGCATTGACGAGGGTGCGGATGATGTCGTCAGCGCTCTTGTAGGCCTTATCGGTGATGCGGTAGCCCCAAGTGTTGTTCATCGTCATGCAGGTCTCGAGCGGCAGCTGGCTGATGCCGTTCTCGCCCGAGTAGCCGGCAGTGTTCTCACCGGGGACATCCTGCTCAAAAATCTGGATATCCTCGCCCGGGAACGGCACCTCGTGATGGTTGTTGCCGACGAGGCAGGCGGGCTGGAGGCGGTGGATAAGGGCATATTGTTCGTCAAGCTGCCAGTCGAACGGCACGGGATCGGTATCGTGCTCCCACTTGCCGTCAAACCAGATGGCGCCCACCGGGCCGTAGTTGGTCAGCAGTTCGGTCAACTGGTCGTTCATGAACTTGTAGTACTGGGGCCAGTTGGTGGTCGAGGGGTCATGGGGCAGATCATTCTGGTGGCGGCCCAGGGGGTAGTCCAGACGGTGCCAGTCGAGGTGGGAGTAATAGAAGTGGAGCTTGATGCCGTGGCGCTGGCAGGCGTCGGCGAGTTCCTTGAGCACATCGCGCTTGAAGGGGGTGGCATCGACGATGTTGTAGTCGCTGACCGCGCTCTTGAACATCGAGAAGCCGTCGTGGTGGCGCGACGTGATGGTGATGTAGCGGGCTCCCGCGTCCTTGATGGCGCGCACCCACTCGTCGGCATTAAAGCGCGAGGGGTAGAAGCCGGCAGGCAACTGGGCATACTCGTCGCGGTCGATGCGCTTGTTGTGCATCACCCACTCGCCGTCGGCGAGCATGGAATAGACTCCCCAGTGGATGAAGACGCCGAGTTTGTTGTCCTGGAACTCCTGGCGGGCCTTGAGATTCTCCTCGCTGGGCACATAAGATGTCTGTTGGGCACTTGCTGAAAGCCAAGCGGCAGCCAGCAAGACGATAATTGAGATTAACCTTGATTTCATATTCATAATTTGTTATTTTAACGAGAGTTTCTAGTCTGCTTGAGGCTTTTTTTATCGGCCTGGCGGCCGAGAAATTAAATTTCGTGTAAAAATTAAACAAGACATTGTGGTAATCCGGTAGCATCAACGCCCCCCGGGAGGGTGTGTCATAATTGTGATACGGTAATATAACCGTGCTATCGCACGGGAAATTAAACAAATTTTTAAATTAAAATTGATAATATTATCATATTAATAAAAAATTTTTAATTAATTTGATTAATTTCCCGCCCGCAGGGCGGTTATAGTTCTAGCAGTTGAATTATGACACACTCCCAATTATTGTCTTCTTTTCTTGAAGAGGCGGCGTATCTTGACGATGAGCCAGATGAGCAGCAACAGGGCGGCAATCAGCGTGCCG
This sequence comes from uncultured Bacteroidales bacterium, assembly GCA_902760865.1. Taxonomy (GTDB): domain Bacteria; phylum Bacteroidota; class Bacteroidia; order Bacteroidales; family Muribaculaceae; genus Sodaliphilus. The sequence goes on from CACWID010000002.1 coordinate 230,513, forward strand.
ATGGCAATGCCGGCATACCAGGGGGCCTTGTCGAGCAAGTCGCTGAAGATGGGCGAGATGTACTCACTCATCAGCGGTGCGATGAGGCGGCGCTGGTCTGCCAGGGGATCCTTCTCTAGACGTGTGGTATCGGCCAGGACCATCGTGGCGCGCTGCACGGGCTCGTAGGCCGGCCAGTAGTGTCCCGGCGTGCTGGGATTGCCCGTCACGGCAAAGTTCACCCACATCTGCGGCACCTCGCGGGCCAGGTCGGCATTGTGGTCGTCGCCGCCCTTGATCTGGCGCCCCGTGTTGAGGACATAGGACACCTCGGCACCGTGGCATGCCCCGTAGATGGGGTCGCTCAAGGGCTTGGCCCAGTAGTACATATAGGTCCGTCCGCCCGAAGCCGCATGGCGCTGGGCCATCTCGATGGCCGGCCCGCGGAACATGAGGTCGTTGAGCAGCTCGGCCACGGGCCACGGGTTGTCCCCGGGGACGACGTCGAGGAAACGGTCGGCACTGTTGCGCTGGGCGCTGTCGAGCGACATGGCGATGTAGCGATACCACATCCCGACCGCCATCTCAAAGTGCTCCTCACCGCCAATCATGTCAATCCAATAGCGGGCCTCGTCGGCCGTCGTGCCGATGAGCATGTCAATGCTGCGGTTGAAGCCGTCGAAGCGGCTGTAGGGGTCCTCGGGGATGAGGACACCGTCGCGCTCGGGGAAACGGAAGAAAGCGCCCACCTCGTCGTTGAGGGCTATCATCTCGTCCTCAGAGAGGGCCTGCAGGTCGGCGACGGTCTTGGCGCCCGTGGCGTCAAGCACGCGCTTGGTCAACCGCTGGCAATCCTCCCGGCTGCTCGACAGGGCCACACTGCCGCTCTGCATGATGGCGCGCCTGAACAGGCCCTGCGCCTCGTCGATACTGGCCAGCAGCGCCACGCTGCCGCCACCCGCCGAGTGGCCGAAGATGGTCACGTTGTCCGGGTCACCGCCGAATGCCCTGATGTTGCGCTTCACCCATCGCAGGGCCTCGACCTGGTCGAGCAGGCCCAGGTTGCCGCTGCGGGAATAAGCCTTGCCGTCGGGCAATTGGGACAGGTCCAGGAAGCCCAGCAGGCCCAAACGGTAATTCATCGAAACGAAGACGACCTCGGGGTGGGCCTTCACGAAGCAGTCGCCCCAATAGCGAGGATTGACAGTGCCGTCGCTGACGTAGGAGCCGCCGTGGATCCACACCATCACCGGGCGGCGTGCCGTGCGCATGCCGTCGGCAGCGGTCCACACGTTGAGCGTCAGGCAGTCCTCGCCCTGCGGGTAAAGAGATGCCGCGCTGCCTTCCCAGCGCGTCTGTATCGAACTGTGGCCGAAGTACTTGGCCTCACGGACCAGGCGGCTGTCGGGTTCGGGCTTGGCGACCTGCCAGCGCCGTTCTCCCGTGGGCTGCACGGCATAGGGGATGCCCTTGAAGGTCAGCAGGCTGCTGTCGCGCACGCCGACGAACACGCCATTGGAGGCCACAACGGCCAGCGAATCGGGGTATTCCCCGTCGATGACCTTGTTCTCGCCATAGAGTGCCGCCATCTCCTGCTCCAGCTGTGACGGCCCCTCGGGTTGCTCCTGCTGCTTGGAGCTACACGCCGCCAGCAATGCAACAAGAACGAGGAAAAATGCGATTCTTTTCATAACAGTCATGTAAATTGATGAGTGCAAAAGTAGTGAAAGTTGAGCAGAATCACAAAAAATCCCACCTGACATCGCATAACCGCAAGAAAAGTTGTAACTTTGCACTCCAAATAACAATTAAAACCAAACCTATAGAAGTATGGGACTGTTCAAGAAATTATTCTCACGCGAGAAAAAGGAAACGCTCGACAAGGGGCTGGAGAAGACCAAGCAGGGCGTGTTTGAGAAAATCAAGCATGCCGTGGCCGGCAAATCGACGGTTGACGACGATGTGCTGGACAACCTGGAGGAAGTGTTCGTCACCAGCGACGTGGGCGTTGATACCACCGTCAAGATCATCGACCGCCTGCAGGCACGCGTGGCCCGCGACAAGTATGTGGGCACCGAGGAGCTGAACGAGCTGCTGTGTGACGAGATCTCACAGATGCTTGCCGACAACAATAATGCCGAGCTCGAGGACTTCACCGTTCCCGAGGGCATGAAGCCCTATGTCATCATGGTCGTGGGCGTGAACGGCGTTGGCAAGACGACGACCATCGGCAAGCTGGCCTACCAGTTCAAGCAGGCCGGCAACAAGGTGGTGCTGGGCGCTGCCGACACCTACCGTGCCGCTGCCGACGAGCAGCTGGAGATCTGGGGCAACCGCGTGGGCGTTCCCGTGATCAAGCACAAGATGGGCACCGACCCCGCCGCTGTGGCCTATGACGCCGTGCAAAGCGCCGTTGCCCAGCAGGCCGACGTCGTCATCATCGACACCGCCGGTCGCCTGCACAACAACGTCAGCCTGATGAACCAGCTGACCAAGATCAAGAACACCATGCGCAAGGTGCTGCCCGATGCGCCCCAGGAGGTGCTGCTCGTTCTCGACGGCTCGACGGGACAGAACGCCTTTGAGCAGGCCAAGCAATTCTCGGCAGCCACCGAGGTCAATGCCCTGGCCATCACCAAGCTGGACGGCACCGCCAAGGGCGGCGTGGTCATCGGCGTGAGCGACCAGTTCCAGATTCCCGTGAAGTACATCGGCCTGGGCGAACAGATGACCGACCTGCAGATCTTCAACAAGCGGGAGTTCGTGAAGTCGCTGTTCGGGGTGACGAAAGAGGAATAATAGTTACTATAGTGGCTATAGTGGCTATAGTTATAAATAAATCGCGATGAGGAAGAACAAGATAGACATTATCTCGCTGGGATGCTCCAAGAACCTGGTGGACAGCGAACAGCTGATGCGCCAGTTTGAGGCGGCCGGCTACCGCGTGGCTCACAATGCCAGCCGCATCGACGGCGAAACCGTTGTGGTGAACACCTGTGGCTTTATCGCCGATGCCCAGCAGGAGTCTATCGACACCATCCTGCGGCTGGGAGAGGCCAAGCGACAGGGCAAAATCCGCAACCTCATCGTCATGGGCTGCCTGGCCGAGCGCTTCCGCGCCGACCTGATGGAAACGCTGCCCGAGGTGGACCGCTTCTACGGCAAGTTTGACTGGAAAGGCATGCTTGCTGACCTGGGGCACGCCTATCGTGACGACCTGGCCCGCGAGCGCCACTTGACTACTCCCGACCACTACTGCTACCTGAAGATTTCGGAGGGCTGCAACCGCTTCTGCGCCTTCTGTGCCATACCGTTGATGACGGGTCGCCACACGTCGGTGCCCATGCAGTCCTTGCTCGACGAGGTGCGCAAGCTTGCCGACGGCGGCGTCAAGGAATTTAATGTCATTGCCCAAGACCTGTCGTCCTATGGCCTGGACCTGGAGGGGCGCATGATGCTGCCCGAACTCATCGACCGCATGGCCGACATCGACGGCGTGGAGTGGATCAGGCTCCACTATGCCTACCCCGCCCAGTTCCCCTATGACATCCTGCCCGTGATGGCCAGCCGCGACAACGTGTGCAGCTACCTGGACATCGCCCTGCAGCACATCAGCGACAAGGTGCTGACCAACATGCGCCGCCACATCTCCCGCCAGGAGACGCTCGACCTGCTGGAGCGCCTGCGCCGCGAGGTGCCGGGCATCCACATCCGCACGACCCTGATGGTAGGCTTCCCCGGCGAGGGCGAGCAGGAGTTTGAGGAGCTGATGGACTTTGTGCGCGAGGCCCGGTTTGAGCGCATGGGCGCGTTTGCCTACAGCGAGGAGGCCGGCACGTGGGCATCAGAACACCTGGACGACAACATCCCCGACGAGGTGAAGCAGGATCGCCTTCAGCAGCTGATGGCCCTGCAGGAGGACATCTCGCTCGACATCCAGGAGCAGAAGGTGGGCCAGACACTGCGCGTCATCGTGGACCGCGAGGAAGACGACTACTACATCGGGCGCACCCAGTGGGACAGCCCCGAAGTGGACCCCGAGGTGCTGATCAAGAAAGGCGAAAAGCCGCTCACCGTCGGCGAGTTTACCGAGGTGCGCATCACCGAGGCCCTGCCCTTTGAACTCATGGCCATTCCCACTTAATTCCTACCCCACTTTTTTCCGTTATACACCCATTGCACCCCGTGCAAACGATTGCGCAATAATTTAAAAAAATTATTGCTTTTTTTATAATGTAATGTAAAAATTAAATGTAATTTTGAGCGACTTAAAAAAAGTTTCAGGTAACCAGAACAAACCAACTTATTCACATGTTTAATTAATAACCAACTTTTCATTTATGAAGAAACTAACGTTAATTTTATCCTTAATGATTGTGCTCGTTGGCTTGAACGCTAACGCGCAGATGTACGTTATTGGTGACGGCCCTATGGGTGGCTGGAGCACCAATAATCCCAAGGAAATGACTGACAATGGTGACGGCACATACTCTGTTGTGGCTACCTTGAACAGTCAAACCATTTATTTCAACTTCCTTGATGGCAAGACCGAGAATTCCGGTGACTGGAATGCACTGCTTGACTACCGTTTCAGCCCCGCAAACGACGGCGACACCCCGAATACGGGTGAGTGGATTGCAGCCACGAAGAACAGGACTGGCAATGCTTACAAGTTCTATGGTAACGGTGAATACATCTTCACCTTTGACAAGGAAAACTCCAAGTTCATGATTGACGGTTATGTTGCACCTCCCGTGATCACCGTTTACAGCGCAGTCGGCGATTTCAACAACTGGAACGAGAAGGACACCATCGGCGACATGACCCTCGAGAACGGTGTTTACACCGTCACTCTGGAGAATGTCACTCTGAGCGAAGGCACGTTCTCGTACAAAGTTGTGGGCAACCACGACTGGGGCTTTGAGTGGCCTCAGGGCATGGGCAACAACTTCACCGAGGAAGTTCCGAGCAATGGCATCTACGACATCACCATCACCTTCGACCCCGAGACCGGCGAAGCAACCTGCACGCTCACTCCGGTCCAGGAGCTTGAAACCTACTACATCGTTGCTGGTTCTGAGAACATGTTCGGTTCGAATTGGAACGCAAACGACGAAGCAAACCTCATGACCCTGGCTGACAGCCTCTACACCTGGACCAAGAACGATGTTGAGATGACCGCTGGCTATGAGTTCCAGTTCAAGGTTGTTGCCAACGGCAACTGGAACACCTGCTGGCCCGAGAGCAACGAGGAAGGTGACAACAACTGGATCTACACCTGCCCCGAGGATGGCACTTATGACATCGTGATCACCTTCGATCCCGAGACCAAGTGGATCACCTGCGTTGCTACCAAGCAGGGCGGCGAGGAGCCTCCCGTAGAGATGGTTTACACCGTAGTAGGTCCCGAGCACGTATTCGGCACTGAGTGGGACACCACCGATGCCAACAACGACATGGTGCTCGATGCTGAGACCGGCCTGTACACCTGGACCGCTGACAGCGTTGCCCTGACCGAGAGCTTCGGCTTCAAGGTTGTCGGCAACCACACCTGGGCTAACGAGTGGCCCCAGGGCATGGACAACAACTGGATCGTGAACATCACCGAG